>NZ_JARUBJ010000002.1:3501500-3808500 GCF_029626145.1 Micromonospora sp. WMMD961 | reverse complement strand
TACGGGTGCTGCTCGCCACCTACCGGCAGGCGCCGCAGTTCCGGCACCCGGCACAGACCGAGGACGCCGTCACCGCGTGCCGGTGGGCGATGACGCGCGCCCGGACGGTCGCGCTGGCCGGTGACTCCTGCGGCGGCGGTCTCGCCGTACAGGTCGCGCTTCGGGTGCCCGGCGTGGCCGCGCTGCTGTTGCTGTCTCCGTGGATCGACATGGACCCGGCGCAGACCGCGACCTCCTACGAGGAGAACGCGGCCACCGACGTCTTCTTCACCCGACCGATGGTGCAGAGCCTCATCCGGCAGTACCTGCCCGAGGGCGCGAACGGCCTGGCCCCGGACGTCAACGCGTTCCACGCCGACCTGTCCACGCTGCCCGACATCTACGTGCAGTGCGGTGGCGACGAGAGTGGTCGGGGTGACAGTGAGCGACTCGCGAAGCTCACCGGCGCCCGGCTGGACGTCTTCGACGGGCAACCGCACACGTTCCAGATGGCCGCCGGGCGCGCACCGGCCGCCGACGAGGCGATCAGGAGGTTGGCCGCATGGGTACGCCCGAAGCTGGGGTTCTGACCGAGGCGTTCGAGGCGGAGCGTCGGGGCTTGTTCGCCCACGCGTACCGGATGCTGGGCGCCTATCACGAGGCCGAGGACGTCGTGCAGGACACCTACGTGCGGGCGCTGCGTGGCTGGGAGACGTTCGAGCGGCGTTCGTCGGTGCGCACCTGGCTCTACCGGATCACGACGAACGTCTGCCTGACCGCGATCGAAGGCCGCGGGCGGCGCGCGCTCGCCTCCGACGTCAGGCCCGACGACCTCGGGGCTCTGGTTGTGGAGCCGTTCCCGACGGACCCACTGGACCTGGTCACCGCGCGCGAGAGCGTACGGCTCGCGTTCGTGGCCGGGTTGCAGCACCTCGCGCCCCGGCAACGCGCGGTCCTGCTGCTGCGGGAGGTGCTGGCCTTCTCCGCCGCCGAAACCGCTGCGGCACTCGACATGTCGGTGCCGGCGGTGAAGAGCGCACTGCAGCGGGCCCGGGTACGCCTCGCCGGGGCCGCGCCCACCCGCGACGACGTGCTGGACGCGACCTCTCCCCGCGCCCGAGGACTGCTCGCCCGGTACATGGCCGCCTGGGAGGCATCCGACGCCACCGCCTTCCGCGAGGTGTTACGCGCGGACGCGGCCATCGAACCGGTCGGCTCGCCGACCTCCTACGCCGGCCGTGAGGCGTGCCTGGCCTTCGCGACGCCGGCGATGGGAGCCGCAGGAGACTGGAGAATGGTGGCGACCGGGGCGAACGCCCAACCCGCGGCGGTGGCATGGTTCCGGGGTGAACTCTTCGGTGTGGCGGTGCTGACGGTCACCGAGGGAGGGATCGCGGCGATCACCCTCTTCGGCAACCCGCGGGCGGCGGAAGGGTTCACGGCCGCCTGAGTCCGACGTGGGGCTTGGCGTCGACGCACACGTGCGACGGTCTACTCTCGCCGGTATGTCCGACTCACGCCTGCTGCGCATCGGCACCCGCAACTCCCCGATGGCGCTGGCCCAGGCCGAACGGGTCCGCGCGCTGCTCGCCGACCGGCACCCCGACCTCACCGTGGAGGTGAGGTCGATGTCGACCAGCGGAGACCGGTGGCTCGGTGACCTGGCCGCGCTGGGCGGCAAGGGGGCGTTCACCAAGGAGGTGGACGCCGCCCTGCTCAACGGGGACGTCGACCTGGCCGTGCACTGCGTCAAGGACGTACCCGGGGACCGACCGGCGCCGGCGGGCACGGTGCTGGCGGCCTACCTCTCCCGCGACGACGTCCGGGACTGCCTCGTCCACCCGGGCGGGCTGCGCATCGAGCAGTTGCCGGCCGGCACCCGGGTCGGCACCTCCGCCGTACGCCGGGTCGCCCAGTTGGCCCTGCACTGGCCGGACCTGGTCCCGGTGGCCATCCGCGGCAACGCGAACAGCCGACTGGCCAAGCTCGACGCCGGTGAGGCGTACGACGCGCTCCTGCTCGCGGTCTCCGGCCTGCACCGGATCGGACGGGCCGACCGGATCACCCACCCGATCGACGTCGACTCGATGATCCCGGCGGTCGGCTCCGGCACCCTGGTCCTGCAGTGCCGCGACGACGACACCCGCACCCGTGAGGTGGCGGAGAGCCTCAACGACCCGCGCACCTGGCGGGAGACCACGGCCGAGCGGACCATGCTGCACATCCTGCAGGGCACCTGTCACTCGCCGATCGCCGCGCTCGCACGTACCGAACCCGACGGTCGTCTCGGCCTGCGCGCGAGGGTCATCAGCCTCGACGGCAAGACCGTCCTCGACGTACACGAGTGGGCGGCGGACCCGATCACCCTCGGCACGTCCGTCGCCGCGGCCCTGTTGCGCCAGGGCGCCCGTGAACTCCTCGACCTGCCCACCCACGGGTCGGCCTGACCTGTCCGCTGGCCCGGCGGCAGGGGCGCAGGGCCAGCGGACCCTGCCGTCAGCCGGTCGGGCTGCCGAACCAGCGGGTGAGCTGTTCGTCCAGGTCCCGCTGCCCGTCGCCGATCCAGGCGACGTGGCCGTCCGGGCGTAGCAGGGCAGCCGGAGCGTCCACGGCGGCGGTGGGGTCGGCGAGGTGATCGACCCGGTCCGACCAACCGCCGACGGTCAGCCGCCCGGTCCGGTCCAGCAGCAACCCACGACCGCGGTGCGTCAATTCGTAGAGGGTTCCCTGTGCGAGTGTGATGTCGCGCAGGCGGCGTCCGAGCAGATCCGGGCCAGGGCCGAAGTCGTACCGGATGTCGATGCCGGTGATCTTCTCGATCAGGCGGCGGTTGACCACGGCGAGGTCCATCAGTTCGGTGAGCAGCCGGCGCACCGCCCGCGGGCCGGGTTCGGGCGACAGCAACTCCGTCTGGGCGCGCGTGTTGTCCAGCACCTCCTCGGCGACCGGCCGGCGTTCCTCCTGGTAGGTGTCGAGCAGGGTCTCCGGCGCCCAGCCCCGGACCTGCGCGGCCAACTTCCAACCGAGGTTGAACGCGTCCTGAACGCCCAGGTTGAGGCCCTGCCCACCGATCGGTGGGTGGATGTGTGCCGCGTCGCCGGCCAGCAGCACCCGCCCCACCCGGTACCGCTCGGCCAGGCGGGTGGCATCGCCGAACCGCGACAACCAGCGCGGGGAGTGCGCGCCGAAGTCGGTTCCGGCAACGACCCGCAACCGTGTGCGGAAATCATCGAGGGTGGGCGGTTGGGCGCGATCGCTCACTTCTCCGGCGGGGACCACGACGCTGTACACCTGCCCCCCGAAGGGCCGCAGCCAGAACGGGCGGTGGGTGTCGCCGACCTGGGCCACCCGGGCCGCGACCTCCTCCGGGGACGCGGTCAGCATCATCTCGCCCATCAGCGTCTCGGTCCGCGAGGGCTCGCCCGGAAAGTCGACGCCGAGCAGTTTGCGCACCGTGCTGCGCCCGCCGTCGCAGCCGACGACGTACCGCGTCCGCAGCTGCTCCCCGTCGGCCAGCTCGACGGTCACCCCGTCCTCGTCCTGGGCGACACCGGCGAGCGCGGCACCGCGCCGGACCTGTGCCCCCAGGGCGATCGCGTGCTCTTCGAGCAGACGGACGATGACCGGTTGTGGGATGCCCAGCAGGTAGGCGTGCGCGGTGTCCAGGTCCTTGGGCGCCGGCTTGTCGATGGCGGCGAAGAAGCCGCCGGCCGGGCGCTGCCGGCCCCGCTCGCGGATACGCTCCAGCAACCCGCGCATCGCCATCACCTCAAGGGTGCGGACGTGCAGGCCGACGATGCGGGCGAACGACGTCGGCTCGGTGTCCCTCTCCAGGACGAGAACCCGGACGTCGTGCAGCCGCAGCTCGGCGGCCAGCATCGCGCCGGTCGGGCCGCAGCCGACGATGATCACGTCGAACAGGGGGTGGCGTTCGGTGGTGGTGTGTTGCCCAGAGTGCATGGGTGTTGCCTTTCGGGAGTGGCGAGGCGCTCCCGGCGACACCTACGTCAATCGCCCGACCGTGACGGAGAGAGGGAGCACCCACATCGCTGCAACGTTCATGGGTCTCACCTCCTCGGGCAGGGTCACGTTCCCCAGCAAACTACAAGCCCCGGCGTCGTCGCGTCCAACGCATTCTCGGCACATGGCGTCGTCCCGAACCGCGCCGACTCCGTAAGATCGGGGATGTTGCTGCCTCCGACGCGCGGGAGGCAGCAACATCCCCGAAGTTGAGGCGCTGGCCCGCCGCCAGCCAATCGGGCTTGTCAGGGCGCTGGCCTAGCCTGACGAGATGCTGTCGCAGGTGAAGGGCTTGGCCCGGCATTTCACTGAGGAGACCCTTCGCGCGTACCTCCTCGATCGTTCGGTCCGCCGGGACGACGGCTGCCTGATCGTGCGCGGCTACGGCAGCCGGCGGGGCGTCTACCAGAAGGTCGCTGGCCGGGCGTGGGCGCACATCGCGGCCTACGTCGTCTTCGTCGGCAACTTCGATCCGGACCTTGATGTGCACCATCTGTGCGGGATGCCGGATTGCATCGAGCCCACCCACCTGCGGCAGGTGAGCCACGCCGACACCTGCCGTCACCGCACCCAGCGGCCGCGCTGCCGCAACGGGCACGAGCGGGAGATCGACCCGGTGAGCGGTCGATACCGCACGGTCTGCCGAGTGTGCAACAACGAGGCGCAGAAGAGGTGGCGCGCGCGCCAGTCCGCAGAGGTCGCCGCGGCCCGTGCCGCGTACGGCCGGCAGCCGGGCTGAGGCCCGACAGCACCACCTGCCGGCCCGTGACTAACAAGGCCACCACTTCCGGTCAACCCAACCCCACGCTCGGATCGCGGCGAGATCCGCGCAGCCGAGTAGCGACATTCCGAACTATCTGGCGGCGGCTGGGAATGGCCGAAAGTACGACGGCTCAGGCACCGGCGTGGACTTTTGGCCGAGGGGCCGGGACGGTCGCTCGACCAGGCTTTGGGCATGTCATGGAACAGTATTGGAAACGTCGACATCATCGACGTCGGCCGGTCTCGGCCCGCCGCACCCCAGGCGCGGAAGCGCGTCGACGCGCTCGATGTGCTTCGGGGCTTCGCCCTGTGCGGGATCCTGCTGGCGAACGTGAAGCCGATCGCCCATCGCGGCGGCGAAATCGGCACCGGGCACGTACCGGAGACGACCGCGGCGACGGTGCTGCATCTGCTGGTCGATCAGCGATTCTTTCCGATCTTCTCGTTACTGTTCGGCGTAGGCTTCTCACTGGTGCTCGAGTCGACGCAGGCGCGGGCTCGGCAACCGCGAGTGGTGCTGCTGCGTCGGCTGCTGGCACTGCTGGCCGTGGGCCTGTTCCACTTCCTGATGTTGTGGAAGGGCGACGTTCTCACCGTGTACGCGGCGCTCGGCATGCTGGTCCTGTTGCCCTCCACGTGGTTGCCGCGTCGCGTGGTGGCGGTCACCGCCGGGCTTCTCATCGTGTTGTCGGTGAGTTTGTTCGGCGGCTGGTACTCACTGATCCCCGGTCTGTTTCTGCTCGGTTCCGCGCTGACGCGCTACGGGGTGGTCAAAAGGATCGGCTCGGGTCCACGTACCACTGCGGTGTTGGGGTTGATCTTTGCCTTTGCCGCCGTGCCGACGGCGGTGATCCAGTTGCGCGCAGGGTCAGCCGACCCGGGCAGCACCACGTTCAGGGTCGCCTATCCGGCCGCCGGGTTGCTGACCGCCGGTGCCTACGTGTGTGGGATCTTGCTGCTGCTGAGGACGCGGCTGGCCAGGCCGTTGACCGCCGTATTCCGGCCGCTGGGACAGATGGCGCTGACAAACTATCTGACCGCGACGGTGCTGGTGCTGGCGATCTCCGGCGTTGTCGGGGGCTCGGACCGCTGGCCGGTCGGCGGCGTGGTAGCGGTCGCCGGGGCAATCCTGCTGATGCAGTGGACGTGGTCGGTAGTCTGGCTGCGCCGGTGCCACCAGGGGCCGGTCGAGTGGCTGTGGCGGTGGGTAACGTGGTGGCAGCGGCCGCCGCTGCGGCGCCCGTCATGACCAGCCGCTGCTCCGGATCCAGCAGGAGAGGCGTCATGATTCTCGCCGGCAGCCGCACCGGCCTGCCGGGCAGACTGGTCGAGGCCACGTTCGGCGTGTTGCTCGCTGCCGGTCTCGTCATTGAGGTGGCGGTGGTGCTGAGCCGCCGCTCGGTTTGGCCGGTGGGCACGGCGCTGGTGCTGATCACGGCGGTGGTGTGCGGGGCAGCGATGCTGCGACGACGGTTCCCCGCTCGGGCGGCGGCCACCGCAATCGCCTTGTGCGCGGCCGCCGAGCTGATCGACTGGCTGACCGACCAGCGGGGGCAGCCCGCTCCGATCGCCTGCCTGGCGCTGCTGGTGGTGACTGCCTCCGCAGTGCGGTTCCTGCCCGGTGCGGCAGGTGCCGTCGCGGTCGCCGTCGGTTCCGGGATGGTCGCCGTAGGCACCATCGAGCGGTACGCAACCTATCTGGCTCAGGACGTTCCGAACGCATGGACAGCCACGCGGATCATGGTGGTTGGCTGGGCGCTCGCGGTCACGGTGGGTCTGTGGCTGCGGCTCGGCGACGCGCGGCGGCGGGCGATGGTTGACGAGGTGCGGCGTACCGAGCGGCTGGCACTGGCCCGCGACCTGCACGACGTCGCGGCCCATCACCTGACTGGCCTGATCATCCAGGCTCAGGTCGCGCAGCTTGCCACCGAAACCGACCCGCCCGCGATCCGGGCGGTCCTTGCCGAGATCGAGACGGCTGGTGCTCAGGCGCTCACCTCCCTGCGGCAGGTGGTGCGGCTGCTGCGGGACGACGAGCCAACGGTTGCGCCCGCGCCGGATTCCCTGGCCGAGCTGGTAGACCGCTTCGGCAGCACCGGCATTCGCGCTCGGCTCGACCTGCCCGACGGCCACATGCCGGCCGATTGGTCACCGGAGACTGCCATCGGCATCTACCGGATCGTGCAGGAGGCACTGACCAACGTGGCGCAGCACGCGCGCGATGCACGTACCGTCACCGTGACGCTGGCCCACGACCAGCGGGTTGCCCGGCTGCGCATCGCCGACGACGGACAGCCGGGCCGCGCTACCCGCCTCGATGGCCATGGTCTGGTCGGAATGCGAGAGCGGGCGACCGCCCTCGGCGGTGAGTTGAGCGCCGGTCCGGGCACACCCACCGGATGGACCGTCGAGGCCACCATCCCCGTACCGGGAGCATCATGACCATCCGCGTGCTCGTCGCCGAGGATCAGGCAATCGTCCGCCGAGGTCTTCGTCTGCTGCTGGAAAGCCAGCCGGACATCACGGTGGTCGCCGAGGCCGCCGACGGTCCCGAGGCGATCAGCCTTGCCCGGGAGCACCGCCCGGACGTGTGCCTGGTGGACATCCAGATGCCACGGTTGGATGGTCTTGACGTGACCCGCACACTTGCCGGTTCGGCCGTACGCGACCCACTGCGGGTCGTGATCATCACGACCTTCGACCTGGACGAGTACGTGTACACCGCGCTGCGAGCGGGCGCTGTCGGATTCATCCTCAAGGGATCGGGACCGGCCCTGCTAGCCGAGGCGGTGCGGGCAGCGCACACTGGTGACGCGATGATCTCGCCATCGATCACGATGCGGCTGCTGAAGCAGTTCGGGCCGATCGCGGCCCCATCGCCACGCCGAACCGCGACACCCTTGAGCAACCGGGAGGTCGAACTGATCAAGCACCTCGCCCGGGGACGCACCAACCAGGAAATCGCGCAGGAGTTGTTCGTCTCGCTGAGCACGGTGAAAGCCCACGTAGCCAACATCCAAGACAAGCTCCAGCTACGAAACCGTACCGAGATAGCCGCCTGGGCCTGGGAGAACCGGTTAGTAGCAGAGACGTGACGGACGACGGGCTGGCAACACCCACGATCCGGCAGGCTCGCCGTTTTCGTGGAACCTGTTAGTTACGGGCCTGCCCGTCCGCGCTGGTTGTTGCCTCCCGGAGTTCGCGCAGCCACTCGACGCCGAGCCGGTGGCCGGCGGGAAACTGGTCGTCGCGATCCCAGCGTCAGGCCGTGACCATCGCCAGCACGAGGGTCCGGCAATTCCGCAGCAGCTGGTGATCGGCACCCGGGTAGCGGTCACCGACGTCGTCGGGCGCGTGGGCCAGGTCGAACTCTATCGGCCCCCGGCAACACGTCTCGAAGTCGATGACGAGAGGGCCGCCCCGGGTCGGGAGCAGGTTGCCCGGGTGGGGTTCGCCGTGCAGGAGTTGCTCGGATCGGCCACCCTCCCCTACCGCTCGTCGCATGCGGTCCAACGTGCGGGCGAGGAATACCCGGTCCGAGTCGGCCAGCCTCGGCGTTCGGGCGTGGTCGGCCACCAGCATTCGGGCCGTGGAGACCGGTCCGTGAAGTGCGGGGCGGGCAGGTCGACGTGGCGCATCGCGGCGTGCAGACGTTCGAGGGCGCGGATGTAGTCAGTGTGAGGGCTCGGCTCTGAGGTCACGGGCTCGTAGTAGGTCCACAGGGTGACCACGTAGTCGGGTTATCGGACGGGCGCCTGACGGGAGCGAGAACCAGCCCTTCGTCGACCACTACACCAGCGTAATCCATTACGCCCAAGAACTGTCATTATGGTGCGTGGCCGTTTCGTCCCTTCCGTCCTAGCTATTTAATGGATTATCGGTAATAGCAATCCAGTAATTGACAACCACGGCTCTGCTTTTCCAGGTCAGCCCATCCCGGCAACCCACTAGCCGTGCAGGCCCTCTCTCGCTGAGGATGTCGGGCATGAGCGACCACAGCGCAAACGCGCTCGGCGAGCAGGAGGAAGTGCTACCCGGCGGCAACATGGGCGGTGCGACACGCGTCGGTGCCACTGTCCGGCGGCCCGCCGGGGCTTGGAGCCCGACAATCCAACGCCTGCTACGACACCTTCGTGAGCGCGGCGTCACCTGGGTTCCGCAACCGCTCGGGTCCGACGAGCACGGACGCGACGTTGTCTCGTACCTGCCGGGCATCGTGCCGCAGTACCCGTTGCCGGACTGGATCTGGAGGGAGGACGTCCTCACCGAGGCCGGTGTCTACCTCGCCGACCTTCACGGCGCCAGCGCGAGCTTCGACACCGTCAGCGGGGTATGGCGGTTCCCGGTGCGGCAGCCCGCCGAGGTCATCTGTCACAACGACTTCGCCCCGTACAACATGGTTTTCACCGACCGGCGGCTCACCGGCGTCATCGACTGGGACACTGCCTCGCCCGGTCCCCGGTCGTGGGATCTGGCCTACCTCGCCTACCGGCTGGTGCCGCTGGCCGATCCCGACAACGGCGACGCTATCGACAGTGACCTGGACCAGCGGGCACGTCGGCTGCGCATGCTCTGCGATGCCTATGGCTCGGGGCAGGACCCTGCTCACATTCTCCACGTCGCAGTGCATCGACTACACGACCTCGCCGCCTTCACCGAGGCGCGCGCTGATCAGGGGCAGGAGGGCATTCGCCATCACGTCGGGCTCTACCAACGCGACGCGAGGTGGATCACAGCGCACGCCGATCAGCTGCATGGTTGAGGACGATCGGTAAAGCGGTCAGCGGTAGCGATGATCCGGTGGCGGCAACACTCGCCAACTCTGTCGAACGTGGGCCGTCCTGAACTGACGGCTGACCTCAGCGTGGTTCAGGACCCGCCCGAATTGATTTCCGACGATAGAGTGGCTCCCGGGAACGGGGGTTCTTATGTCCGAAGTAGGTTCAGCCTGACCACCGCCACCACCGCCACCACCTGCGCAGCAGCCGGGGCCGGTCTGGTGGCAGCGGCCCGCGGCGCTCGTCGCCGGCATCGTCGCGCTGCTGGTGCTCGTCGGAGCCGGTGGGCTCGTCGTCTGGCAGGTCACGAAGGACGACAAGCCGCAGACCACGCGCGAGCAGTTCCGCGCGGCGGCGGCCGCGATGGGTGCCGCCGAGGCGGTCCGCCTGGTGGGCGCACCGATCGGCGGCGCGAGCACTGACCTGACCGTCCTCAAAGGAGGACAAGCGACCGGCACGGTGAGCCTGGGCGGACTGAAGATCGATGTGTTACGCATCGACGAGCGCACCTACGTCAATCGCCCGACCGTGACGGCAAGGGGGAGCACCCACATCGCTACAACGTTCATGGGTCTCACCTCCTCGGGTGGTGTCGCGGTCCTCTGCAAGCTATCTCCCCTGCCTGCTCTCGTCGATTGCTTTCCGGCCAGGTGATCACGGCGTCGGGTGGGCCAGTGACCGGTGCAGCCACTCGGCCATCAGCGCGCGTTCGGCGTCGGTGAGCCCCGGGAGGTCGGGCAGCACCGTCGCGAAGGTCACCGCGACCGCGTTCGTGGTGGTGTCGGGTGTCGCCGGAGCTGTCGCCAGGATGCTGGTGAGCACGGCATCGAGCATGGCCTCGCCCAGGCCGAGGTCGCGCTGGTCGGCGGGCATTCCCAGCAGGGTGAGGATGGTTCCGTTGCCCGCGGAGTGGATCATCAGGAGCGCGCGCTGTTCGTCGACCCGAAGGAGGCCGGCTGCGGCGAGTCGCCGTACGCGGCGACGCAGCACGTCGAGGCCCGCGACCGTTGCCGGCGAGGGCGCTCCGCTCCCCCGGGTGGCGATCAGCGCGTAGAGCTCGGGGTTTGTCAGCCCGAACTCCACGTGCGCGCGCCATCCGGAGCGCAGCTCCGCGACCGGATCGCCCGTCGCGACGTCCGCTGCGACCGATTTGCCGCTGACGTAGGTGGCCATGACGTGTTCGGCGACGGCGTCGATGAGGCCGTCCTTGTCGCCGAACAAGCGGTAGATGGTGGGCGCCTGCACACCTGCGGCCTGAGCGACGGCGCGTGTCGTCACGGCGTTCGCGCCCTTCTCGCGGAGCAGTCGGGTCGCTGCCGCGACGATTCCCGCACGGACGTCGTCGCGCGATGCCGTGTCCTGCGTCGTCACCATGAACCAATGCTAACAGCATCTTGTTAACCTCGAAATATCGGTGATAACGTAGCCAGCGTAACGCCGATAACAAGGAGTGTTGATCATGATCGTCGTCACCGGTGCCACTGGCCAGCTCGGGTCCCAGATCGTCGACCGGCTGCTCGACCGGTTGCCACCCGACGCCGTGGGCGTGAGCGTGCGTGACGTCGACAAGGCTGCGGTCCTCGCCGAGCGTGGCGTCCGGGTCCGCGCCGGAGACTTCACCGACCCGGCGACGCTGGGGCACGCCTTCGAGGGTGCCGACACGGTCCTGATCGTGTCCGCCGCCATCCGCGGCCCCGGCGCGCTCGTCGCCAACCGCGCCGCCATCGACGCCGCCCACGCCGCAGGAGCCAAACGAATCGTGTACACCAGCCACCAGGCCGCCTCCCGGGACTCGCTCTTCGCCCCACAGCCCACGCACGCCGCGACCGAGGAGCACCTGGCCGGCCTGGGGGTTCCCTTCACCGCCCTGCGCAACGGGTTCTACGCCAGCACACTCGGCTTCTCCATCGGCGCGGCGCTGGAGACCGGTCAACTCGTGGCACCGGAGGACGGCCCGGTGTCCTGGACCGCGCACGCCGATCTGGCCGAGGCGGCAGCCGTCGCCCTGGCCGAGGAGGGCCGGCTCGACGGCATCACACCGGCGCTGACCGCGGCGGAGGCGCTCGACCTCGGGGCGGTGGCCGGCATCCTGACCGACATCACGGGCCGCGCTGTCACTCGCATCGTCGTCAGCGACGACCAGTGGCGGGCGACAGCCATCGAGCGGGGCATGCCGGTCGCGGCGGCCGACTTCACCCTCGGCATGTACCGCGCGGCGCGTCGAGGAGAGTTCGCCGTCGTCGACCCGACGTTGCAGACCCTCATCGGCCGCCGCCCGACATCGGCGCGCTCGACGCTCGAGGCCATCGTCGCCACCCGACGAGTCGGGCTCAACGGCCGCCCGACGACCTGAGGGTCTGGAGTCCAGGAGCCGACGCGACGCGGCTTCGTCCCCGGCGAGGACAACCGCGCCGGAGGCGCGAGCGGTGGCCGTCGAGCCGGTGCAGGCGCTGCAGAGCGCCTTGATCGCGGACCTGCGTAGGGCCACCGCCCGTCACCCGGTCGACCAGCGGATCAACCGGTTGGTCGCTGAACTGCGCGTCCGAAGTGACCGCTTCGCCGAGCTGTGAGACGCCGGCGTCGCCGGTCACCACGAAACCGCCCGCCAGACGATCGACCACCCGCACGTCGGCGTTGTCACCTTCGACTGCGACATCCTCACCGTGGCCGGCAGCACCCTGCGCGTCATGGTCTACACCGCCGAACCCGGCACCGAGGACGCCGAGCGTCTCGCCCTGATCACCACCCTCGGCGTCCAGACAATCGTCGGCCAGCAAACCCGAGACGGTTGCCTTCACGCGGCCTCGGTCAGGGCCGCAGCCAGCGGTCGAACCAAGCCCGGGTCCGACGCAGGACGTCGAGTTGGTGGTTGCGCTCCCGAATCGAGTGGCCCTCTCTCGGGTAGATCACGAATTCGTGTTCGACCGTGAAGTGGCGCAGCGCCCGGTGCAGGTACACGGCCTGTCCGAGGGGGACGTTGGTGTCCTCGGCGCCGTGCAGGATGAGCACCGGAGTGCTGATGTGGCTGGCGAAGGAGACGGGGCTGACCGCGTCGTGTCGGTGTGGGCCGACGCCGGACCAGCCGGTGCTCCCACCGAGCGCGGCTTCGAACTGGCCGTTCTCCCCGGTCGCGGCGAGCATGCCCCAGTCGACGATGCCGGCGCCGACCAGCGCGGCGCGGAACCGGTCGGTCTGTCCGACGGCCCACGCGGACATGAAGCCGCCGTGGCTCCACCCGGCGATGCCCAACCGGTGGGGATCGGCGATGTTCTGCGCGATGAGGAGGTCGATGCCAGCCTGGATGTCTGTCCACTCCTCCTGACCGACCCGGCCGGCGACGCTGGCGGCGAACTGGTGGCCGTGGCCCTGGCCACCGCGCGGGTTGGGCAGGAACACCGCATAGCCGGCGGCGGCCAACCACTGCGCGCTGGGGGACCAGAACAACTGGCAACGGTCGGCGTGCCGATCGTAGGGGCCGCCGTGCACGATCGTGATCAGCGGGAACGGGCCTTCGGAGGCGGTTTTCCCAACCGGGAGCACGAGCAGGCCGTCGAGGGCGAGGCCGTCGGCCGCCCGGTAGGCCAGTGGCTCCTGCGTCCCGAGAGCGAGCCCGTTCAGCTCTGGACGAGTGTTGGTGATCTTTCGTAGCGGCCCGGCCGCGGGCCCGACGTGAACATCGGCGGGTTGATACCGGCTGCCGCTCAGCGCGGCGATCCTCTCGCCGGCACCGGTGGTGGTGAGGCCGTCGAGGCGTCCCGGATGCTGCGACAGGATCGTGAGGTCGGCGGGGCCGAGCCGGGCCACTGTCGTGTTGAGGCCGTCGGCGAGCACCACCAGTGCGGCGGCATCGGTCTGGCACAGCTCGGTGGGGCACATCAAGAGATCGGCGGTGCGGTTGCGCAGGACGCGGCTGCCCAGGGCGAGGTCGAACACGGCGGTACCGGCGTGTAGCGCCGGTGGGGTGAGGGCGAGGTAACCGAGGTGCCAGCCGTCCTCAGCCGGCCACCAGGCCAGGGAACGCGCGTCGACCGCGACCGGTCCGAGGTCCTCCACGGTCCCGGTGGCGTGGTCGAACAGGTGCAGCTGACGGCTGCGGGGGCCGTGGTCGCTGTCGGCGCTGGCCTGGGTGAGCACGGCGAGCGGGCCGCCGTCGGGCCGTTGCCGCAGGTCCACGACGTGTCGGTCGCCGAACACGTCCGGTGTGGTGATGCTGCCCGTGTGGAGGTCGAGCAGCCGCAACCGGGCACGTGGCTCCCGCTCGCCGGCGACGATGGCGTCGTCGCGGTCCCGGGCGCGGCGCTCGTCCTCCTCGGTAGGTTCGTCCTCGGCCAGCAGAGCGACCAGGCCGGGGTCGGCGAGGGGCAGATAGTCGATGATGCCGGCGCGCCAGCTGGTCAACGCGGTCACCGTGGCGTCGGCGACGGTGAGCCGGTGCACCTGCGGGGTGCCGCGGCGGGCGCGGTCGGACAGGAAGAACAGCGCCGCCGAGTCCGCCGACCAGCGCGGCCGAGACTCCGTGGCGGTGTCGGCGGTCGCCCGACGCGACGCGCCGAGGCCCTCGACGTCGACGAACCAGACCTCGGTGTCGAGGTGATCACCGGTCCGGCTGCTCGGCGCGAGGACGTAGCCGAGCAGACGCCCGTCCCGGGCGAGTACCGGGGTTTGCGGGTCACGACCATCGACCACGATCTCGGCGGTCAGACCTGTCACGCGAGCCAGTCTGCCAACATCGACGGGCCAACACACGACCGGGGCGGCCGACGACAGTCGGCTCACGGAACGCGGGAACTCAGGGGCGGCTGCGGACAGGTACGGGTGTGACAGCTGAGAGGCGGAGCCGAATCCGCGCGGGAGACACCGAGGCGTTCGGGGAGCTCTTCGACGAGCACGCCGACGCGGTCCGTCGGCATGCGGTGTGGAGTGGGAGCGACCCGTCGCTCGCCGACGACGTGGTGTCGCTGACCTTCCTCGAGGCGTGGCGGATCCGCGAGTCGCTGCGCCCGGACGGGGACACTCTCCGGCCGTGGCTGCTGGGCATCGCCACCAATGTGCTGCGCAACCGGCGGCGGGCGGCGCGGCGGCACCGGGAGGCGTTGCGGCGACTGCCGACCGGCGACACGGTCCCCGACTTCGCCGACGAGGTGGTCGGCCGGATGCACGACGCCGACCAGGTGGCCGCCGCCGTGGCGGCGCTGCGGGCACTGCGTAGGGCGGACCGGGAGGTGTTCCTGCTGTGCGTGTGGTCGCAACTGGACTACGTGGCGGCTGCCGAGGCGCTGGGCGTACCCGTCGGGACCGTGCGCTCACGGCTGTCACGGGCCCGGTCCCGGCTGCGGGCGCTGGCCGAGCAGGAAATGGCGCGTACTCGAAGGACCCCCGTCGAGCAGGGAGAGCACCGATGAGCGAGCCCACCGCCCCGCACGTGCCGGCCCTGCCGGCCGTGCGCCGGCAGGCACTGCGACACCATCTCATGAGCGAGATCGGACGGCCGGTCCGCCGGCCGCGACGGATGCTGGTGCTCGCGCCGGCGGCGGGCGTGCTGACCGCCGTTGTCGCGGCCGGTGTGGTCACCCAGCCGTGGGCGCCAGACAGCGCACCGCTGGTCGTGGAGGTCGCGCCGGGCGAACACGGCGGCGCGGCACTACTGCTGAACCGGATGGCCGAGGCGGCCGGCGACGAGCCGGGCCCGACGTCCGGCGAGGGCGAGGGCGAGGGCGAGTACGTCTACATCCGCAGCCGGGGCGCGTACGCCGAGCTGGGCGACGGGCCGGCCCGACTGCAACCGGTACGCGAACGGGAGCTCTGGATCCCGCGCTACGAGCCGGGTGAGGGCCTGCTGCGGGAACCGCGCTTCGACGGACCCCTCTCGGAGGTGATCCCCCGCCAGTCGCGACTCGACGACGTGACGCCGAACGCGGCGTTCGTCGACCTGCCCACCGACCCGGATGCGCTGCTGGCGAAGCTCTACCAGGAGCGGGGCGAACGGGGTCGGGGTAACAGCCGCGACGGCGCGGCGTTCACCGCGATCGGTGACATCCTGCGCGAGTCGCTGGTGCCGCCCCAGACGAGCGCGGCGCTCTACCGGGCGGCGGCGAAGATCCCCGGGGTCGAGATGGTCCGTGGGGTCACCGACGCGGCCGGCCGGCGGGGAATCGCCGTCGGGCACACCGAACTCGACAGACGCGACGAGTGGATCTTCGACGAGCGGACGTACGAGTACCTCGGCGAGCGCAGCTATCTCGTGGCGGACACCCCGGACGGACCCGCCGGCACGGTGCTGGGTACGACGGCGGTGCTGCAACGGGCCGTCGTGTCCACCCTCGGGGAGCGCCCGGAGCGGTAGCCGGTGCACGCGTGACTTGACCCTCGTCCGGGTCGAGGCCCGAGCATCGACGGCATGGACGACCAGCCCACACCCGACCCGACCATGACGCGCATCATCGAAGCGGTGCAGGTGGGCCAGACCGGTGACCCGACCCGAGCCCGGCAGCTCCTCACCGCGCTGTGGGACGAGATCGGCGCCAGCGGCGACGCCCTGCACCGCTGCACCCTCGCCCACTACCTCGCCGACCTGCAGGACACCCCCGAGGTCGAGCTGGTGTGGGACGAACGTGCCCTCGCGGCCGCCACCGACCTCACCGACGAACGCGCCCAACAGCACCACCACACGCTCCAGGTGCGGGGTTTCCTGCCGTCGCTGCACCTGAACCTCGCCGACGTACACCGGCGACTGCGTGACACCGCCCGGGCCCGCGCACACCTGACGACCGCTCGGAGCCTCGCCGAGCACCTGCCGACCGACCAGTACGGCGATCTGGTCCGCGCGGGCATCCAGCACGTCGACCAAGCCCTCGCGGCGGGTTCGACCCAGCGCCTCGACTCGCGTCCCGCCACGGCTGGCTGATCACGCCGCCTACCCCGGGCGCGGAAGCGGGAACCGGTCGGTGGCTACGGCGCGATTGCCGTCGGTTCGGCGAGGTCGTCGCGGGCCGGATCCTGCGGCCGGCGGGGCACCGGGCGAAAATCCTGACCGTCGCGGTGCGGGCGGGCCGACTGGCGCTGCAGGACGACGACGGAGGACAACACCAGGGCACCGCCGACGAGCTGCACCACCGTCAGGTTCTCGCCGAGGACCAGTGTGGCCAGTGCGGCGGTGACCACCGGTTCGACGGTGGACAGGATGGCGGCGGTCGACGGACCGGTGCGCCGCAGCCCGGCGAAGAAGGTCAGCATCGCCACGACCGTGGACACCACGGCGATGCAGGCCAACCAGAACCACCCCCGCCACCCGAAGTTCAGGTCGACGCCGCCGGTCAGCAGGGCGCGGACGGCGAGGGTCCCGGCCGCGCCGGTCAGCACCAGAGCGGACAACACCACGGGCGCCAGCCGGTGCACGACGCTGTCGGCGACCAGGATGTAGATCGTGTACGTCAGCGCGGCGGCGAAGGCCAACAGCGCCCCGAGCGGATGGAAACCCACGCCACCGGCACCGAGCAGGACCAGCAGCGTTCCGCCCGACGCCGCCACCAGCGCGGTGCCGCGTCGCGGGCTGAGCCGGTCCCGGCCGAGCAGCACCGCCCCCACTGTCACCAGGACCGGGTACGTGTAGAGGATCAGAGCCAGCAGCGAGGCGTCCATCAGTTGCAGCGCGGAAAAGAACAGACCCGCCTGGGCGGCGTACCCGACGGCACCCAGCCCGACGGCGATGGCCAGCACCCGGCGGCCGGTCATCGCCGGCCGCCCGGGAGCAGGCGAAGCGCGGCGCAGGCCCGGGCGCACCAGCAGGGCGACGCCGAGCAGGACGGCGGCCAAAGTGAACCGCACCAGCAGCAACTCCCCGGTGGAGACGCCGGCGTCGTAGGCGAGCTTGCCGAAGATCGCCATGGCACCGAAGCACGCCGCGGACAGGAGACACAGTGCTGCACCCATGCAGCAAGGATCGAAGACCCGACCGATCAGGTCCAGCGATGATTCCCGCAGGACAATCGTTAGGATTCCCGCATGATCGAGCTGGACCTGCGGCGGTTGCGCTTCCTGCGTGAGTTCGAGGAGCGCGGCACCCTGGCGGCGGTGGCGGCGGCCCTGGGTTACAGCCCGTCCACGATCTCCCAACAACTCGCCCTGTTGGAGAAGGAGGTCGGCGCCCGTCTGCTCGACAAGGCCGGCCGCGGGGTGCGGCTCACCGACGCCGGTCAGCTTCTCGCCCAGCACGCGCGAGTCCTGCTCTCCGCCGCCGAGGCGGCGCAGGCCGACCTCGCCGCTCTCGGCGGCGACATCCGCGGCACCGTCCGCGCCGGAGGTCTGCAATCAGCGGCCCGCCGCCTGCTCATCCCCGCCGTCGCGCGCCTGAAGGCCGAGCACCCGCAGGTCCGCGTGGAGATCTTCGAACTCGAACTCGAACAGTCCCTGCCCGGCCTGCGCCTCGGCACTGTCGACCTCGTCATCGGCGACGAGTACGACAGCCATCCCCGCCCACGACCGGCCGGTCTGCGCTTCACGCTCCTGCTGGAAGAGCCCCTGAGGATCGTGCTGCCCGCCACGCATCCCCTCGCCCGGTCCGGCGGACCGGTCGCGGTGGCCGACCTGCGCTCCGAGATCTGGGCCGCCTCGGCCGAGGGCACCGGCCACCACGCCATGGTGGTCGGGACCTGCCGTGCCCTCGGCGGGTACGAACCTGACCTGCGGCACCGCTCCAACGACGCCGACGTCCAACTCGAACTGGTCCGCGCCGCGACCGCCGTCGCCCTCATGCCGGCCCTGACCCTGCCCCGCGACGACCCGGCGCTCGCGATCCGGGACATCGCCGAGACCACCCTCAAGCGCAGGCTGGTCGCCGCCACCCGGGACACACCACCAGCTCCGGCGCTCACCGCCATGCTGACGGCGGTGACCGACCAGGTCCACGAACTCGGCGGGTAGCAGTCAACGCAGCATCGCCCGGGTCATCCGACGGGCGGCGACGTACATCGCGACCGAGCCGAACGCGACGAGGTACGCCATCGGGATCAGCAGATCCCAGCTGAGGCGACCCAACGCTGGTTCGCGTACCAGCTCGATGCTGTGGTAGAGCGGCAGCGCCCGGATCACGGGTTGCACCGCCTCCGGGTAGACCGACAGGGGATAGAACGTGGTCGCGAACAGGTACATCGGCAGCATGAACAGCTGGATGTACTGGAAGTCGGCGAAGTCGCGCAGGTACGTGGTGACGGCCAGTCCCGCCGCGGCGAACGCGTACGCGATGAGCACCGACGCCGGTAGGGCCAGCAGCACCCAGGCCGAGGTGACCAACCCACCCACCGCCATGAGGGTGAGGAAGCCGATCGACGTGAGCAACGCGTTGATCATTGCGCTGGTGACCTCGCCGACGGCGATGTCGGTGACGGAGAGCGGTGTCGGCAGGATCGCCTCGTAGGTCTTCTCGACCTTCATCCGGGTGAAGACGCCGAAGCTGGTCTGGTTGAACGCCGTGTTCATGGCGGTCGTGGCCAGGATCGCCGGCGCGACGTAGACGACGTAGGGGACCTCGACCCCGGGGACCGTGCCGACGAGCAGACCGACGCCGACACCGATCGACAACAGGTAGAGGATCGGTTCGACGAGTGCGTTGAGCAGCGGTGTGACCGACCGGCGGTAGATCATGAAGTTGCGTTCGATGAGCGCGAGGGCCCGACGTCTCGTCCACGCCGGCACGACGACGGTGGTCATGGGTGTCTCCACGAGGCTCTGGGCGGGGGTCGTCACGGGTGCAACCGTCGGCGGTAGGTGACGCGGGCGACCAGGAAGCCGCCGATGGCGAGCGTCAGCAGGTAGGCGATGTGCACGGAGCTGCCGCTTACCGTCGCCGTGCCGAGGCTGAGTGCGCGGCACAGCTCCACCCCGTGCCACAGCGGCAGCAGGTAGGACACCGGCCGGATCCACTCGGGTAGCTGCGAGACAGCGAAGAACGTGCCGGAGAACATGTACAGCGGCATGATCACGAAGCGGAAGACCGTGTCGATGTGGCGCAGCTTGCGCACGCCGACCGCCCACGCCGCGGCCGGCGCCGCGAACGCGACCCCGGTGAGCGTCGCGCCGAGCAGCGCGCCGAGGGCCCACCATCCCCCGATCAACCCGAACGCGGCCATCACCACGATAAAGGCGGCGCTGGCCACGAGCACCCGGAACGTGATGAAGAGCAGGTGCCCGGCGGCGAGCTGTTCCGGGTCGAGTGGTGTCGGGGTGGCGCTGCGGTACGCCCCGAAGCCCGCAGCCCGGGCCACGCCCGCGGACCCCTCCAGGAACGCGTTCTGCATCGCGGCGGCCGCCAGCATTCCCGGGGCGAAGAACGCGGCGTAGGAGACGCCGGCGATCTGGGCCGGAGCGTTGTCGTCGACGAGGGAGCCCAGGCCGGCGCCGATGCCGATGAGGAACAGCAACGGGTTCAGCACGTTGATCACGATCGAGCCGCGCCAGGTACGCCGGTAGCGCGTGACCCAGTATCGGAATGCGCGAAGCACCAGTGGTCCCCCTGCTACTCGATGAGCGATCGGCCGGTGAGCTTGAGGAACACGTCCTCCAACGTCGCGCGGCGGACCAACGCGGTGAGCGGTGTGAGCGACATGGCGTGCACCGCGGCGAGGGCGGCCTCTCCGTCGGCGGTGTAGACGAGCACCCGGTCGGGAAGCGGTTCGACACGGCCGTCGCTGCCGGTGGCCAGCGCCGACGTGCGCAGCTTCTCCGCCGCTGTGTCCCGTTCGTCGAGGCGGAAGCGCAGTTCGAGGACCTCCCGCGTGGCGTACCTGTCGATCAGGTCCCGGGGCGAGCCCTGCGCGACGATCCGGCCGTGGTCGACGACGATGAGCCGGTCGCAGAGTTGCTCGGCCTCGTCCATGTAGTGCGTGGTGAGGATGAGCGTGACGCCCTCCTGTTTGAGCTGAAAGAGCCGGTCCCACAGGATGTGTCGCGCCTGTGGGTCGAGGCCGGTGGTCGGCTCGTCGAGCAGCAGGATGTCGGGTTCGTTGATCAGCGAGCGGGCGATGGTCAGCCGCCGACGCATACCGCCGGAGAGCGTCTCGACCTGGTCGCCGGCCTTCTCCTGAAGGTGGGCGAAGTCCAGCAGGCGGTTGGCCCGTTCCCGGATGACGGCGCGTGGCAGGCCGAAGTATCGCCCGTAGATGTGCAGGTTCTCCCGGACGGTCAGTTCGTTGTCCAGGTGGTCGTCCTGGGTCACGACGCCCAGCCGGGCGCGGATCTGCGGCCCCTGTGTCATCGGGTCCATGCCGAGCACGCGCAGGCTGCCGCCGCTGATCGGCGACGTCGCGGCGATCATCCGCATGGTGGTGGATTTGCCGGCGCCGTTGGGGCCGAGGAGCCCGAACGACTCGCCCCGCTCAAGCGCGAAGTCGATGCCGTCGACCGCGCGGAACTCCGCTGTGGACCCCCGTGGTGGATAGGTCTTGGTCAGATTCCTCGCCTGGACCAAAGGTTGCTCACTCACCAAGGCAGCCTAGAAAATCCAACAGTGCACTGCAATATTTAAACGGGTTGCTGTAATTTCCAGACTGCCTCCGGGGGCGCCAGCGATCTCGGTTGCCACCCCCGACCGGACCTGCGAGGGTCGACGGATGTCACCGGTGACCGGCGCCGACCTGCTCCAGGCGGCCGACGAGATGACGCGTGTGCTGCACCCGCACCGCGAGCGCGACTGGTCGGTGCCCGCCGGCACGTTGACGTGGAGTTGCTGGACCACCGCCGCGCACGTCGCGCACGACCTCCTCGCGTACGCCGGTCAGGTCACCGGCCGCCCGGACGACGGCTACCTGCCGTACGACCTGAGGGTCTCCCCCGACGCCAGCCCGGCGCAGACCCTCACCGTGGTGCGGGCCTGCGCCGGCATGCTCGCCGCCGCCGTCGACGCCACCTCGCCCGACGCGCGGGCCTGGCACTACGGCCCCTGCGACCCGGTCGGCTTCGCCGCGATGGGGGTGGCCGAGACCCTGCTGCACACCCACGACATCACCCTCGGCCTCGGCGTGCCGTGGCAGCCACCGCAGCGGCTGACCGCACTGGTGCTGGGGCGACTCTTCCCGGACGCCCCGGCCGGCCCCGCCCCCGAGGTGCTGCTCTGGATGACCGGCCGTGGTGAGTTGCCCGGCCGGGCGCGGCGTACCTCCTGGGTTTGGCGGGCCGCCGTGGAGTGAAGGGCTAAGCAGCGTCGAGGGTGTGCCGGTGACCGTCGAGCGGGAAGGGCGGCCGGGCGGGCAGCACCTCCTGGAACACGAACCCGCACTTCTGTGCCACCCGGCAGGACGCGACGTTGTCCACCTGGTGCAGCAGGTCGAGGCGGGTCACCTGGGGAAACCGGTCGAACGCCCACCGGCTGAGCGCGGTGACCGCGCGCGGGGCGACGCCGCGGCCCCGGGCCCACGACGCCGTCCAGTAGCCCACCTCCGGCGCGGGACGCTCCGGCGTGACCCCCTTGAGCACCACGTTCGCGACCAGCCGTGGACCATCGGCGTGGTCCTGCAGGACGGCGAAGCTGTACCGCCGACCGTCGGCCCAGTCCTGCTGCGTCCGCGACAGCCACCGCCGGCCCTCGTCCGGGCTGGTCACCGGCATCCGGGTCCACCGCCGCAGCACCGGGTCCCGGTAGGCCGCCAGCAGCGCGTCCAGGTCGTCGTCGCGCCAGGGCCGAAGGGCAAGCTCCGACGCCCGCAACTCGATCACCATCCGCACAGTCTGCCGGTGGCGTGCCAGGCCGCCCGGGCGGGTCAGCGCGACCGGCGCCGCCACGGCAGCGGCCACCAGGTACGGCGGGACCGGCGTGGCGGGGCGACGACGCTCACCCGCTCGGTCGGTGCAGTCGAGACGCTGGGCGGGGCGTGCTCGGCGCGCCAGCGGCGGAGCACCTCGTCGACGTTCACCGGACGCACCACCACCCGAGGGCCGTCGGGGTTGCGCAGCCACGCCACGATCTGCGCGTTCAACTGCCCCACGACGTCGCGCACGGACTGTTCGGTGGGCAGGTCGCGGACCTCGTCGGGGATCTGCTCGATGCGTCGGCGCAACTGCAGCGGGGTGGGCAGGAGCAGGTCGCTGGGCAGTGCCTCGCGCTCCAGGAAACTCTTGATCCACCACGACTCGTCGTACGGCATACCCCGGCCGGGGATCGGCTTGCCCATGCCGGGCAGGTTGTCGAACTCGCCGCGCTGGGCGGCTCCCCGGATCTGCGCCTCCACGGCCGCTTCCCACGCTTCGGTCACGCTGCGGCACCTCCCCCTGGTCACGGTAACGCGCCGCGCAAGTACAGCGACGGGCCTCGCGAGAGGTGAGCGCGTCCGGCCCGGCGACCATTCCCGGTCGCCGCGCCGGACCGCAGGCCACGCGCCGCGAGGTGGCCCTGGGCCGGGATGTTCATCCCGATTACGGTCAGTGTGGGGACTATCGAACGGGGGAACACCGGTGGTGGGTTCGGGTGCGTTGCTGGGCATCGCGCTTGTCGCGTTGGGGCTGGTGCTGACACCGGGCCCGAACATGGTCTACCTGGTGTCCCGGTCGGTCGCGCAGGGCCGCCGGGCGGGGCTGGTCTCGCTGCTCGGGGTGGCCGCCGGCTTCGGCGTCTACCTGGCCACGGCGGTCGCCGGCCTGGCCGTCGTCTTCGTCCTGGTGCCGACGCTGTACGCGGTGGTGAAACTGGCCGGCGCCGGTTACCTGCTCTGGCTGGCCTGGCGGACGCTGCGGCCCGGCGGGCACTCACCGTTCACGCCCGCGCCGCTGCCACCGGACCCACCCCGGCGGCTGTTCATCATGGGCCTGGTCACCAACCTGCTGAACCCGAAGATCGCCATCCTCTACGTGTCGCTGCTGCCCCAGTTCGTCGACCCGGCGCGCGGGCACCTGGCGGCGCAGAGCCTGCTGCTCGGCCTCACCCAGATTGCCGTCGCACTGAGCGTGAACGCGCTGATCGTGCTCACCGCCGGCTCCCTCGCCGGTTTCTTCGCCCGCCGACCCGTGTGGCTGCGCGTGCAGCGGTGGGTGACCGGGACGGCCCTCGCAGCGCTGGCCGTGCGGATCGCCACCGACCGGTCCCGCGCGGCGGTCGCCACACCCTGACCCGACGGTCACCGCCCGCGGTGGCGGCGGACCATCCCGGCGGCCAGCGGCGCGGCGTCCAGGTCACCGGCGGCGAGCCGGGCGGCGAGGGTACGGCGTACCAGCCGGTCGGCCAGCGCGGGCGCGTGCCGGCCGACGGCCAGCTCCAGACGTCCACGGGTAGTGGTCGCCACGTCCCGAGGCGCCCGACGGGCGGCGGCCGTACGCAGGATCGCCGCGACGACCCCCTCGACCGGCTCGGGGCGGGACACCCCCTGCAACGACAACCCGGCCTCGGCGGTGCTGTCGTGGATGGGTGAGGCGACCATGCTCGGGTAGACGACGCTGACCCCGACGTGGCTGCCCACCTCGTGCCGCAGCGCGTCGGCGTACGCCACCAGTGCCCGCTTGCTGACCCCGTACGCGGCGGCGAGCGGCAGTGGCAGCACCGCCATCCGACTGGCCACGAAGATCACCCGCCCGTGGGCGGTGAGCAGCGGTGGCAGCGCGGCGGCGGTGGTCCGCCACGCGGCGAGCAGATTGACCTCCAGTTGCCGGCGGACCACCTCGTCGGGTGGCAACTCGGCCGGGGCGGGTCCACCCACCCCGGCGTTGTTGATCAGCAGGTCGAGCCCGCCGAGCTGGTCGACGGCGGCCCGCACCGCCGGTGCCACGGCGTCCGGGTCGGTCAGGTCGCAGCCGAGCACCGGCACGTCACCGTCGGGGCGCGCGTGCAGGTCGAGCCCCATCACCCGCGCGCCGGCGGCGCTCAGCGCCGTACCGAGATGTCGACCGAAGGTGCCGCTCGCCCCGGTCAGCAGCACCCGCCGGCCGGCCAGCGACCGGTTCGTCACCGTCCGGCCCCGGCTGCGGCCCGGCGGCCTCCAGCGGCCAACTCCCGGGTCAACTCGGCCAGGTAGACGTCGAAGTCCACCCGCATCGCCGGGCGGCGCTGACCCCAGCGGGCGGTCGCGGCCCGCAGCTCGGCCCGGCAGGCGGCCCGCTGTCGCTGCGGGTCCGGCAACGCGTACCGGCCGGCGAGGTGCGCGGCGATCAGTTTGGCCTGCGCCTCGACCAGGGGGAACGCCGACCCGGTGGACTGCACCAGCCCGACGAAGGTCAGGCCGGGGGCGTCCGGGTGGAACACGTGCCGGTACAGCGGCAGGCTGTCGGCGCCCTCGCCGAGCAGCGCCGGGTCGAGGAACGGGACCGCCACCCGGTAGCCGGTGCACCAGATGATCAGGTCGACGCTGTCGCTGCGGCCGTCGGTGAACTCGACCCGCTCGCCGTCGACGGAGGCGACGCCGGGCCGGGCCTCGACGTCGCCGTGGGTCAGCCGGGACAGCAACCCGTCGGACAGCGTCGGATGGTCCTGCAGGAAGCCGTGGTTCGGCGCGGGCAACCCGTAGCGGGTGGGGTTGCCGACGGTGGCACTCAGCATCGTCTGGCTGATGCGTTGCCGCAGCCGCCACGGCAGCCGACGGGCCAGCGCCCCGTTGAGGGTGTCCGAGGGGCGACCCAGCAGGTACTTCGGCACCACCCAGACGCCCCGGCGCAGCGACAGCAAGGTGCGGGTCGCGGCGTACGAGGCGTCCACGGCGATGTCCATCGCGGAGTTGCCGCCGCCGACGACGAGGACCCGTTTGCCGACCAACTGCTCCGGACCCCGGTAGTCGTGGCTGTGCATCTGTTCGGCGGTGCAGGTGCCGGGGTACGACGGCTCGGGCAGCCGGGGCACCCGGTTGTGTCCGTTGGCGACGACCACGGCGTCGACGGTGACCTCGACCGGCCCGCCCGGCGCGCTCGCGGCCACCGTCCAGGTGTCGTCCGGATTCCGGGTGACCCGCTCGACGGTGTGGCGCAGCCGGATGTGCTCGCCCAACCCGAACCGGTCCACGTAGTCGGCCAGGTAGCCGGCGACCCGACGGTGGTCGGGGTAGTCGGGCCAGTCGGTGGGCATCGGGTGGTCGGCGAACTGGGTGCGGCCCCGGCTGGTGTTCAGGTGCAACGTCCGGTACGCGGGCGAGTCGGGCGCGCCGTAGACCCAGAGGCCGCCGACCTGGTCGGTGGCCTCGAAGCAGACCACCGACGCGTTGGCGTCGCGCAGCGCCTTGACCGCGGCGAGCCCGGCCGCGCCGGCGCCGATCACCGCCACCTGAGGTGGTACGCCCATCGCCGCCCCCATCTAATCCAACGTCCGATGGATAATCGTCGCCGGGCGGCGACCCGTCAAGTCGTCGGGGGCCCGTACAACCCGTCGAGCAGGCGATGCACGAACGCCCGGAACTCGCGCCGCTCCCGAGCGCCCGGCGCGCCCGCCGCCAGCGCCACCACGTGGCCGTGCGTCGCCCACACCAGGCTGCGCACCGTGATGTGCGGGGTCGGCTCGGCCAGCGCCCCGGCCGCCGCGGCGGCGGTGAGCAACTCGGCGACCAACCGGTACAACGGGTCGGCGTAGCGCTGGTCGAGCTCGGCGTGCCGCTGGGGTTCCAGCCAGCGACGCAACCACAGTGCGGTGGTCTCCGGCCGGTCCTGCAGGAAGTCGACGAAGACGTCGACCAGCTCGTGCAGGGCTCGCCGGGCCGCGTCCGGCCCCGCGTCGAGAGCGGCGCGGGCCTGCTCGGCGGCTTCCGTCAGGACCTCCCGCTCGGCCGCGAAGACCCGGGCGAAGCAGGCGTCGTAGAGCGCTGCCTTCGTACCCGTGTGGTGCACGACCGTGGCGACGTCGACCCCGGCGGCGGCGGCGACCTCCCGCAGCCCGACGGCGTCGAAGCCACGCTCGGCGAACAGCGCTGTCGCGGCGGTGAGCACCACCTCGCGGGTCGGCCGGGTCTCGTCGCGCCGCGGGCGACCCGGACGGCGTCGGGGCATGGTCATGGCCGCCATTCTGCCCCTAGAATCCAGCAACCGTTGGATTGCGGAGAGGATGCGGCGATGACCGGGCTCGACCGGCGGCCCGCGGCCGCCACCGACACGACGCTCCCCCGTGGCCCCCTGGCGGGCTTCGCGGCCGGCTCACTCGGCATGGGCGTGTGGGTGACCGTGCCCGGCCTGCTGCTGCTCTACTTCCTCACCGACGTGCTGGCCGTCGGCCCGTGGCTGGCCGGCCTCGCGCTGCTGCTGCCGAAGATCGCCGACGTTGTGCTGCACCCCTGGGTGGGGCACCGCGCCGACGTCGAGCAGACCCGACGCGGCGACCGACGTCGCCTGCTGCTGCTCGGCTGCGCCCTGCCGGTCGCGTTCGCCGCGTTGTTCGCGGTGCCCGGTGGCCTGACCGGCGCACCGGCGGCCGCGTGGGTGGCGGTGTTCTTCGTCGCCGGCAACCTGCTCTTCGCCGCCTACCAGGTCCCCTACCTGGCCACCCCGGCGGACCTGCGCATCGGTTATGACGAACGCACCCGGCTGATGGCGTTCCGGATGGTCGTGCTGACCCTGGGCATCCTGGTGTCCGGTCTGCTGGCCCCGCTGCTCACCGGCGGCGACGCCGCGACCCGCGCCGGCTACCAGCGGATGGGCGTTGTCCTCGCCGTCGGGATGCTGGTGGCCATGCTGGTCGGTGTCGCCGGCATCTCCCGGCTGCGCGGCTCGGCGGCGGACTCCGCCCCGGCGGGGCACGGCGGCTGGCGGGCCCTGCGCACCGCGCTGCGCGATCGGCAGTTCCGCTGGCTCGTCGCCGCCTACCTGGCGATGTCCACCACCACCCACCTGGTGCTCGCCGGGGTGCCCTACTACGCCGAGTACGAGCTGCGGGCCCCCGGCCTGACCACGGTGCTGGTCGCCGCGTTCGTCGCGCCGGCGCTGCTGGTCACCCCGGCCTGGCTGGTGGTGGCCCGCCGCGTCGGCAAACAACGGGCGCTGCTCGGCGCGCAGGGCGCGTTCGCCCTGGGGTCGCTGGTGCTGGCGGTGGGCAGACCGGCCGGCCTGCCGGTGCTGATCGGCGCGGTGGCGGTGCTCGGGGTGGCGTTCGCCGGCATGCAACTGCTGCCGTTCTCGATGCTGCCCGACGTGATCCGCGCCGCCAGTACCACCAGCGCCGACGCCGCCACCACCGGCGCCGGCACCTACACCGGGGTGTGGACGGCCACCGAGGCCACCGGCGCGGCGCTGGGCCCGTACGCCTACGCCCTGTGCCTGACCGTCGGTGGTTTCGTGGCGTCGGCGGCCGGTGAGTCCCCGGTACAGCCGGACGCGGCGCTCGCCGCGGTCCGCTACGGCTTCGGGTTGCTGCCGGCGGTGGCGATGCTCGCGGCCCTGCTGCTGCAACGCCGCTACACCCTGGACGCGACCGCCCGGGCGACGAGGTGAACGGCCGGCACTAGACTTCGCCCTCGATGGACGCCCAGCCCAGCACCACCGAAACCCGCCCGTGCGCCCACTGTGGAGCGCCGGTGGCGCAGCGTGTCGGCGCGGGCCGGCCGTTTCGCTACTGCCGGGACAACGACGGCGCCTGCCAGCGCGCCTCACGCAACAGCCGGATGCGCCACCGCAACGCCCCCGGCCTGCCCGGGCAGGTGGCCCGTACCTGGGAGGCGGTGGACCGTCTCGACCAGATCGTCGAGACGTTGACCGAGTCGCTGCACGCCGAGTTGTCCCCGGTGGGTGTGCAGCGGCAACTCGCGCAGGCCCGCGCGGAGGCCGCCACCGAGGTCGCGGCGGCGCAGACCGAACGTGACGAGGCCCGCGACGACGCCGAGGCCGCGGCGGCCGACGCCGCACGGGCCCGGGAGCAGGCCCGTGGTGCCCTCGCCGAGGCCGACGACGCCCGGCAGCGCGCCGAGCAGGCGGCGCGGCGGGCCGCCGTGGCCGACGAACGGGCCCAGCACGCCGAGGCGGCCCGCGACCAGGCACGCCACGACGCCAGCGCCGCCGAGGCGTTGCGCGCCCAGGCGGAACGCGACCGGGACCAGGCCCGCGCCGAGGTGCGTGACCTGCGGGCCGAGCGGGACACCGAACGGCAACGGGTGACCGACCTGATTGTGGACCGGGACGCGGCGCGCGCCGACGCCGAACGGGCCACCCGGGCCGCCGCCGAGGCGACCGAGCGGGCCGGGCGGTGGCAGGCCGAGGTGCAGGACGTGCGGCGTCAGATCGAGCAGGCCCGCGCCGACGCCGCGCGGACCCGCGCCGAGGCCGCCGACGCCGCCCGCGCGCGCGAGCAGGCCGACCGTGCCCGCGACCGGGCGTTGGTCGCGGCCCGGGAGGCCGACGACGCCCGGCAGGAGGCCGCCGAACTCGCGGCGCGGCTGCGCGCGGAGTTGGCCGCCACCGCCGCCCAGCGGGACACCCTGAGCACCGAGCTGAGCGCCGCCCGGCAGGCCACGGCCACCGCCGAAGGCCAGGTCACCGCCCTGACGGTACGACTCGACGCCGCCGAAACCGACCGGGATCTGGCCCAGCGGCGGGTGGCGCAGCTCGGTGACCAGGTCAGCGATCTGGCGTTGGCGTTGGCCCGGCTGGGTCCCGGGCCGACGGGCGAGGCGAACGGCTGAGCGGGCCGCCGCAACCTCCCGAGTGTCCGGGCGGTTAACATCCCCGGTGGCAGCGGACACACCGCCGTTGCGACCCGCCCGGGGATCACCCGGCCGGGTGACCGTCCCGGCCGGTTACCCTTGGTCCCGGTCCGCCCGTGGACGCCTCCCGCCCTCGGGCGGGAATGGCTCGACGGGAACACACCGTTACACCCAGAAGACCAGCACCACGAACGAGGGGAAGTCGATCATGGGCGAGCGTATGCTGCGCGGAAGCCGCCTTGGCGCGGTGAGCTACGAATCCGACCGCAACACGGAGCTCGCGCCGCGTCAGACCCGCGAGTACCTGTGCGCCAAGGGCCACCAGTTCGAGGTGCCGTTCGCCGTCGACGCCGAGGTCCCGACGACCTGGGAGTGCAAGTTCGACGGCAGCGTCGCCCGACTCGTCGACGGCAGCGAGCCGGAGCAGAAGAAGGCCAAGCCCCCGCGTACCCACTGGGACATGCTCCTGGAGCGGCGTTCGATCGCCGAGCTGGAGGACATCCTCGAGGAGCGCCTGCAGGAGGTTCGGACCCGCCGCGGCCGCGCCTGAGCCGCACGACGAACAACGACGCCGCCCCCGGGGTTTCACCCCGGGGGCGGCGTCGTTGTCAGTGCTCTCAGTGACGACCGGGTTCGACGATCTCTCCCTCGATGGCCCGCCCGCCGTCGACCACCACCGGTTGCTCCGGTTGCGGGGTCGGTGACGCCGTCGATTGCGGCGCACCCTGGCGCACCCGCACCGTGCGGGGGCCGAACAGGTCAACGGCGACCATCGACGACACCCGCCGCTCGGTGGCGCCCCGCACCCCGGCGCGGGCCAGTCGCCGCGCCGGCGGCACCAGCAGCAGCAACCCGGCCAGCCCGCTGACCAGACCGGGCACCGCGAGCAGCAACGCGCCGGCCAACCCCACGAGCCCGTCGGTCACCTGCCCGCCCGGTGGTTGCCCGGCCGCCGCGGCGGAGCGGAACCCGCGCCAGGCGCGCATCCCCTCGCGGCGCAGCAGCACCAACCCGAGCAGGGACGCCGCGAAGACCAGCAGCACGGCCACCCCGAAACCCAGCGCCCGCCCCACACCGACGAACACCACCAGCTCCAGCACCACCGCCAGCAACAGGGCCAACGGTACGAACCTCAGTCCTCGGCGCATCTCACCTCATCGCCATTCCCGCGACACCATGGGCGTGTCCCGCTCATCCAGCATGACACGTCCGCGCTCACGGCCACCGCGCCTGACCGCTGGCCGTACCGTTCAGGCCCCGGCGCACCGCCTGGCGGCGGTCCTGCACACCCCAGGCGGTGATCCGCCACAGCGCCTCGGCCACGATCTTCGGGCTCATCTTGCTGTCCCCACGTTCCCGTTCGGCGAAGGTGATCGGCACCTCCACGATCCGCACACCGGCCTGGTGTGCCAGACGGGACAGCTCCACCTGGAACGAGTAGCCCTGGGAGGTCACCGACTCCAGGTCGATGGCGTCCAACGCGCTGATCCGGTACACCCGGTAACCGCCGGTGGCGTCGGAGACGGGCATGCCCAACGCCAGACGCGCGTACAGGTTCCCGCAGCGCGACAGCAGCAGCCGCCGCAACGGCCAGTTGACCACCTGCGCGCCGCTGGTCCACCGCGACCCGATCACCACGTCGGCGTCACGGGCGGCGTCCAGCAGCGCGGGCAGGTCCTCCGGGGCGTGCGAGCCGTCGGCGTCCATCTCCACGACCGCCTGGTAGCCGCGCTCCCGGGCCCAACCGAACCCGGCCAGGTACGCCGCGCCGAGACCCTCCTTGCCATGGCGGTGCAGCACCTGCACGTGGGCGTCGCCGTCGGCGAGGGCGTCGGCGATCGCGCCGGTGCCGTCGGGGCTGTTGTCGTCGGCGATGAGGATCCGCACCGCCGGTGCGGCGCGCCGGACCCGGCCCACGATCGCCGCGATGTTGTCGGCCTCGTTGTAGGTGGGGATCACCACCAGCACGCGGCCCACCCCGGGCACCTCGTCCGGGCGTCGGATCGTATCGGTCGCCTGGATCACGGTTCCTCCGCTCCCGCCGGCGTACCGGCTGTTGCTATCCGGGCATGATCCGTTGCCGCCGGCGCAGCACCGCGGCACCGACCAGGGCCGCCACGGCCAGCGCGGCGAGCACCACCTCCGGCCACCAACCGAGCCGGGTGGCGAGGGTACGTCCGTCGTCGAGGCGCACCTGCCGCACCACGACCTCCCGGGTGTTGAACCCGGTGGCATCGCTTACCCGCCCGTCGGGTGCCACGAACCCGGACACCCCGACCGTGGAGGCCATCAACGCCGGCCGGCCGTGCTCGACGGCCCGCAACCGGACCATCGCCAACTGCTGGCGGGCCTCCGCCACGTCGAAGGTGGCGTTGTTGGTCTGCACGACCAGCAGCTGCGCGCCGCCGACGACGGTGTCGCGGACCACCTCGTCGTAGGCGACCTCGAAGCAGATCACGTCACCCAGCACGGCCGGGCCGGCGCGTACCACGCCCGGGGTGCTCCCCGGCACGAAGTCGCTGCGGATCAGGTCGACCTGCTTGCTGACCATGCGGGCCACGTCGCGCAGCGGCACGTACTCGGCGAACGGCACCGGGTGGCGTTTGGTGTACAGCTGCTCGAGGTCCGCGCCGGTGCCGGGCCGCCACAGGATGCCCGCGTTGCGGACCTGCCCGGCGCCCGGCCCGAGCAGCACCGCCCCGACCAGGATCGGCACGCCGATGGTGTCGGCGGCCTGGGAGATCCGCGCCCCGGCGCTGGGGTTGCGCAGCGGGTCGATGTCGCTGGAGTTCTCCGGCCACACCACCAGGTCGGGTTGGCGTTGCTGGCCGGCGGCGACCCGGGCGGCCAGTTCGAGGGTGGCGTCGACGTGGTTGTCGAGCACCGCCTGCCGTTGGGCGTTGAAGTCCAGACCCAGGCGCGGCACGTTGCCCTGCACGATCGCCACGGTGACGCCCGCACCGGACCCGGCGGCGGCGACGGGCACGAGCAGCGCCCCGGCGCTCAGCGCGACCGCCAGGGCCGCCGGTACGGCCACCGGCGCCCACCGCCGCACCGACCCGGTGACCGGGGCGGCGTCGGCACTGTCGATGGTCGGCTCGGTGCCGGCCGGCCCCGTGGTCGCGCCGGTGCCGGTGGGGCCGATGTGCCTGCTGGGACGCAGTGTGCACCAGGCACGCCAGGCGGCGGTGACGAACAGCCCGCCCAGCAGCGCCACCGCGAAGGTCACCAGCGGGGCGCCGCCCAGCGAGGCCAGGCGCAGCAGCGGGGAGGTGTCCTGACTGAACGCCAGCCGCCCCCACGGGAACCCACCGAACGGGGTGCGGTCACGCAGAGCCTCCTGCCCGACCCACAACAGCCCGGTCAGCACCGGCCACGACCAGCGGACACGGTCGACCAGCGGTGACACCCAGGCGGTGGCCACGCCGAGCAACGCCAGGTAGCCGGCCTGCAACAGCGACAGCAGCACCCACGGCAGGTACCCGGTGTGCAAATTCGTCCAGGCCAGCAGCGGGGCGAAGAACGCGACCCCGGTGAGGAAGCCCAGGCCGGCGCCGGCCCGCAACCGCCGCCGGTGGGTGGCGGCGGCCAGCAACGCCACCCCGATCGGGGCGAGCGGCCACACCCCGTACGGGGGGAACGCCACCAGCAGGGCCAGGCCGGCGGCCACGGCCAGGGGCGCGGCGACCCGCAGCGGCAGCGGCCGACCGGCGACCGGCGCGCCGGTCACCGCGGGGGCGGGGACTTCGTCCCGGTCCAGCATCGTCACCGCAGCTTCACCTCGATCACGGGGCGAAGGCTACCTGGCCGAGCGCTGGAGCAGCCGCATCGGGCAGCCGGCAGCGAGCGGTGGGGCGCGATCACGGAAAGCGGCACGGGCGCGGTCCGCGCCTCGGTAGGGACGAAATCGGGGCGCGGCTCGCGCCGCGCCCCGATGCTCCCAGGCCCTTCCCGGCCGGTGTGGCGAGGATGGGGCACGACGACCTTCGGACCGACCGGACGTGGACTGGCTGCCCCCGCCGGGCCGTTGTCTACTGGCCGTGCACCTCACCCTGCCCGTACACCGGTAACCGCGGCCGGTTCGCGCCGCCCCGCCGACCCCCGCCCGCTGGACCTGGCCGCCGCGACGATGACGCTGAAACATGTCGCTCGGCCAGCGGACGAAGGGACGAAGCGAACAACAGCCGCTTCCCGTGGTAGGACTCAAAGACGGTACGTGCCGACCCCCGTCGGTTGTCAACCCACACCCGGCCTGTCGTGTGTTGCGACACGGCGTGTCGGTCGGCGCGTCTCAATGCGTCCGCAGATGGTGACGCAACAGCGCCCCCGCCGCCACCCCGTGCTCCGGCGCGAGGAGCCCCCCGGCGGCCAACACGTAGTCGGCGTCGACCACCGCGGCGGCCGCGCGCGGCAACGCCCACCCGCCGGCGTGGTCGGCGAGGACCGCCGCCAACACCTGCCCCGACACGGACGTCGACGCGTGCCGCAGCACCCCACCGGAACCCACCAGCAACCGCACGTCCCGCAGGTCCCGTCCGGCCCGCTCACCCGTCGCGGCGCCCCGCGCGTGGCGGCGCAACGCCACCGTCGCGGCGAGGGTGGCGATCCGGGCATCCACGGCCCGTTCGGCGTCGTCGACGGCCAGGAACGCCGGATCGGCCGCCCGACGGTCCGCCGCGTCCGTCAGGTCCTCGGCGTCGCCCGGGCTGAGCAGCCGCTCCTCGACGGCCGCGCGCAGCACACCGGGGGCGCTCCACCGCATGCCTAGATCACCCTCGACGGTGCGGGCCCGCCACAGACTGCCGGCCACCTCCCGCCCGGGCCCGGTGGCCCGCTCGTCAGGGGTGAGCACCGAGTACACGTCGGTGGTGGCCCCACCCACGTCGACCACGGCCAGGTCACCGCCGACGGCGTCGGCGAGGACCTCCACACCGGTGAGGACCGCGTCGGGGGTGGCCGCACGGACCAGCCGCGCGAACCGGGGGCCCCGCGACAGCCGCTTACCGCCGATGACGTGGCGCAGGAACACCGCGCGGATCGCCGCCCGCGCCGACGCCGGGGCGAGGACCCCGATGCGCGGCAGGACGTTCTGCGCGCCCGTCACCGGCACCCCGGCAGCCTCCAGCAGCGCGGTGAGGTCCTCGCGGACGTCGGCGTTGCCCGCGTACACCACCGGCACCCGCCACCGGGCACGGGCCAGCCGGGTCGCGTTGTGGGTGACCGTGTCAGCGTCCCCGCCGTCGGTGCCACCGACGAGCAACACCACATCCGGTCGGGCCGCCCGCAACGCCGTCAGGTCCGCCGCGCCCAGCAGCCCGGCCGCCACGTGCACCACGTGCGCGCCGGCGGACAACCCGACCCGCCGGCCCGCCTGAGCGGTCACCAGCGGCTCGTAGCCGATCACGGCCAGCCGCAGCCCACCGCCGGCCGACGAGCACACGTACCACGGCACGTCGCGCGCCCCGAGCCCGGCGGTCGCCGCCGCGACCGCGGCGTCCAGGCCGTGCAGCACGTCGGTACCGACGGTGGTGGGCGCCGACGCCGCTCCCACCAGCACACCGGCGGCCAGGTCCACCACCGCCGCCTTGGTGTACGTGGACCCGACGTCCGCGCAGACCGCCAGGGTCACCGGTCTGCCTGTTCGCGACTGCGGGGCTCGCAACCCCGGCTCACTCCTCGCGACTCACCGTGCCTTGGGTGTGAGCGACTGCGGGGCTCGCAACCCCGGCTCACTCCTCGCGACTCACGCTGGCGGCGGGAACGACCACGGTGCCGGTCGCGGTGACCGCCACGATCGGCGGGTCCAGGACCTCCGCGGCGGACTCGGAGCGGTCCGGACGACCCCGGCACACCACCGCACACGACAACTCCAGGGTGCGGCTGCGGGTACCGACCCGCGACACCTGCGCGGTCACCTCCACCACGTCCCCGGCGCGGATCGGCGCGCTGAACCGCACATCGGAGTACCCGGCGAACAACCCCTCGTCGCCGTCGGTACGGATACACACCTCGGTGGCCACGTCACCGAACAACCCGAGGGCGTACGCCCCGTCGACGAGGTGACCCGCGTAGTGCGCGTGCGAGTACGGCACATACCGCCGGTGCGTCACCGTCAACCCGAGCCGTGCGTCGGTCATGCCATCGCCTTCCTCATGCCATCGCCTTCCGTTGCGTGATCAGGGCGTGCACGAGGTAACTGGCCACCTCGCCGGGAGTGGTGCCCCGACCGAAGATCCGGTCCACACCCAACTCGTCGGTCATCGTCTCGTCGAACCGGGGACCACCGACGATCAGCAACGGGCGCCGCCCCGCCGGCATCGCCTCCCGGAACGCCGCGGACATCTCCCGCGTGTTGTGCAGGTGCGCGTCGCGTTGCGTGACGACCTGCGACACGAGCACCGCGTCGGCCTTCTCCACCCGCGCGGTCTCCACCAACTCCGGCACGCTGACCTGCGCACCCATGTTGGTGACCTTCAACTCGCGGTAGTACTCCAGGCCCTTCTCCCCCGCGATGCCCTTCACGTTGAGGATCGCGTCGATGCCCACGGTGTGCGCGTCGGTGCCGATGCACGCCCCGACCACCGACAGCTTGCGCCGCAGCCGCTGCTTGATCACCGTGTTGACGTCCTTGGCCGACAGCAGGGCGAAATCCCGTTCCACCACCTGCACCGCGTTCAGGTCGACCAGGTGGTTGACCCGCCCGTACACGACGAAGAACGTGAACCCGTCGCCCATCGGTTTGGCGTGCACCACCATCGCCGGGTCGATGCCCATCTTGTTGGCCAACTGCACCGCCGCGCCCTCGGCGCGCTTGTCGTGCGCCACCGGCAGGGTGAACGACACCTGCACCATCCCGTCACCGGTGGTGTCCCCGTACGGTCGCACGATCGCCTTACTCACGCCCCGCCTCCAGGATGTCGGTGGCCGGGTTGCAGTAGTCCGCCTCGTGCGCGGCGACCCCGTCCAGACCCTTGCCCCGATCCGCGGGCCGCTTCATGATCCCGAAGGTGCCCTCCGCGATGGCCGTCAGCAGGGTCTGTTCCCCGATGCGGTCCAGCAGATCGAGGGCCTCACCGAGCACCTGGTTGGCGCGGCGGCGGATGAACCCGTCCGGCGCGGGCACGAAGTCCTCGTGCAGCCCACCGGCCGCCCCCAGCACGTACCGCACGTTCTGCAGGGCGATGTCCCGGTCGGACAACCACGGCGTCACCACCGCCTCGGTCATCATCCCCACCAGCAGGATGCCCTGACCGGTCAGCGCACCGGCGAGGTTGAAGAACCCGTCGAGCAGGTTGCCCCGGAACACGTCACCGGTCATGTGCTTCGTCGGTGGCATCCACTTCAACGGCGCGTCGGGGAACAACTCCCGGGCCAGCAACGCGTGCGCCAACTCCAGGCGGAACGACTCCGGCACCTCCGGGTTGATCTCGAACGCGTGCCCCAGCCCCAACTGCCAGTCCGCCAGCCCCGCCTCGTGCGCGAAGAACTCGTTGAGCAACTGCGACACCGTCACCGTGTGCGCCTCGTCGACCGCGTCGGCGGTGGTCAGGTAGTTGTCCTCACCGGTGTTGATGATGATCCCGGCGCGGGCGTGCACCTGCCGGGAGAACCGCTGGTCAACGAACGTCCGCACCGGGTTGATGTCGCGGAACAGGATCCCGTACATCGAGTCGTTGAGCATCATGTCGAGCCGCTCCAGGCCGGCGAGGGTCGCCATCTCCGGCATGCACAACCCGGACGCGTAGTTGGTCAACCGCACGTAGCGGCCCACCTCCTTCGACGACTCGTCCAACGCCGCCCGCATCAACCGGAAGTTCTCCTGCGTGGCGTACGTGCCGGCAAAACCCTCCCGGGTCGCGCCCTCGGGCACGTAGTCCAGCAACGACTGCCCGGTGGAACGGATCACCGCGATCACGTCCGCGCCGGCCCGCGCCGCCGCCTGCGCCTGCGGAATGTCCTCGTAGATGTCCCCGGTCGCCACGATCAGGTAGATCCACGGCCGCTGCTTCGGGTCACCGTGCCGCTTGATCAACCGGTCCCGCTCGGCGCGCCGCCGGTCGATGCGCCGCACGCCCGCCCCGACCGCCCTACGCGCCGCCGTCCGGGCCGCCGCCGCCGCCCGCCCGGAGGGCTGGGTGAACCGCACCGACCCGGCCGCGGCCTTCTGCGCCAGCAACGTCACATCCGTGACGCCCTCGCGGGTCAGCGCGTCGAACACCGGCACCGCCACCCCGTGCCCCAACCCCACATCCCCGGCGACCGCGTCGACGAGCCGGTTCACCCACGGAATGCCGTCCGGGTCGGCGCCGGTCACCCCGGCCAGCCGCAGCACCGCCCGCTCCACCGACACCGTGGTATGGCTGCGCGCCAGGTCCACCACCGGCTGCCCGGCCCGACGCGCCAACTCCCGCGCCCGCGCCACCAGCACCGGATCAAGATCAAGCTTGCTGGTCACGCCGCCGCCCCCGACACACCGCTCGTCCGCTCGCTCACGACGACCCCTCCTCGTAGATGACCTCACCGCGCAGCACCAGACGCCGGCACACCGGCAACGGCGTCGGGTCCTGCGGACCCCGCAGGTCCGGGTCCTCGGCCTGCAACACCGGCAGACCCCGCTCCACCCCCGCTGGCGTCGACCACACCGCGAACGTCGCCGGCGCACCCAACGCGAGGACCCCCTCGACGTCCAGGTGCACCGCCCGCCACCCACCACGGGTGTGCGCGGCGAACGCCGCCCGCACACTCATCCGCTGCGCCGGGTTGTGATGCGCCACCGCCGCCCGCACCGACCCCCACGGGTCCAGCGGCGTCACCGGCGAATCCGACCCGAACGCCAACGCCACACCCACCGAGTGCATCGCACCCATCGGGTTCGACTCCAACGACCGGTCCAACCCCAACCGCGCCTCGTACATCCGGCCCGCACCACCCCACAACCGGTCGAACGCCGGCTGCATGCTCGCCACCACCCCGTACTCCACGAACCGCGCGATCAACCGCTTGTTCATGATCTCCGCGTGTTCGATCCGGTGCCGGGCCGCCCGCAACCGCTCCACACCCACCGTCGCGGCCGCCGCAGCGAACCCGTCCAGGACCGTGGCGATCGCCGCGTCGCCGATCGCGTGGAACCCGCCCTGCATCCCGTGCGCCGCACAGTCCAACAGGTGATCGCGCACCTGCTCGGCCGTCAGATACCCGTGCCCGCAGCCGTCACCGTCGCCGTACGGCTGCGACACGTGCGCCGTGCGCGACCCCAACGCCCCGTCGGCGAACAGGTCCCCACCGGCGCCCACCGCACCCAGCTCCCGGGCCCGCGCCGCGCCACCCAACTCACCCCAGTACCCGTACACCTCCGGCAACCCCGCACCGGAGATCCCCAGCAACCCGGTGAAGTCCTCCTCGTCGGAGATCTCCGGGCCACCACACTCGTGCACCGCCGCGATCCCCAACGACGCCGCGTGCGCCAGCGCCACCCGCTGCGCCGCGACCCGCTGCGCCCGACTCACCGACCCCTGCGCCGCCGCCCGCACCACGTGGTGCGCGTCGCGCCGCAACCAGCCCGACTCGTCGTACCCGGCCGACCGCGCCGCCTGCGGACACGCCGCCAGCAGCGCCGACGACACCAACGCCGAATGGATCGACGCCTGCGACAGGTACACCCGCCGCCCACCGGCCGCCCGATCCAACGCCGCCGCGTCCGGCAACGACGGATCCGACCACCCCGACTCATCCCAGCCGTGCCCCAGCACCACCGCGTCCGCCGGCAGCCCCGCCGCGAACCCGGCCACCGCGTCCAACAACTGCGCCGCCGAGCGCACCCCGGACAACTCCAGCCCGGACAACGCCAACCCCGTGTCGGTGGCGTGCACGTGCGCGTCCACGAACGCCGGCGTCACCAACGCCCCGTCCAGGTCCACCACCCGGTCCGCCGGCGGCGCATCACCGTCGGTCCCCAACCAGGCAATCCGCCCACCGGACACCAGCAGCGCGGTAGCGCTCGGGTCGGCGGGGCAGTGCAGCACGCCGCCGCGGTACAACGTCGAGGGGTTCGTCATGACCTCAGTCTGCCGCGACCCGCGCCGCGAACAGCTGACGCACCCCCGGCTCGGCACGCAGCAGCCCCAACGCCAACTCCGCGTGCCCCGGCACGTACCCGTTGCCCACCAGCATCGTCACGTCCGCCGCCAACCCCTCCGCGCCCAACGCCGCCGCCGAGAAGCTCGTCGCCATCGAGAAAAAGATCACCGTGCCGCCGTCGGCCGTGGCGAGGACCGCACCGTGCTCACACCCCGGCACGTCCACGCACACCACAGTGACGTCCGCCGGCGCGCCCAGCGCGGTGGTCACCGCCGTGGACAACCCCACCGGATCCCGCGCGTCGGCCAACGCCACCACCGACGCCAGCCCGGCGGCCGTCAGCGCGTCCCGCTCGGCGGCCACCGGAACCACGCCGACGGTACGCGCGGCACCCACCCGCCGCGCCGCCGCCAGCGACAGCGACCCGCTCTTACCGGCCCCGCCGATCACCGCGACCCGCACCGGAGTCGGGTCACCGGCACGCTGCCGATCTTCGACGTAGCGCGACACCACCCGGGCGGTCAACGCGGGCGCACCGCACACGTCCAGCACCGCCAGGGACAACTGCGGGTCCTCGTCGTCGGGCAGCACCGCCGCGATGGACCGCGCGAACAGGATCGCCCACCCGTCGCAGGGCACCTGCTCACTGCGGCCGTCCCAGCGGGCCAACCCGTCGGTGATCACCAGCGGCGTCAGCGTCAACGACACCAGGGTCGCCACCCGCTCGCCCACCTTGAGCCCCAGCGGGGACCGCCGGCCGGCCTCCTCGACCGTGCCGATCAGCATCCCACCCGACCCGGTCATGGGGTTCTGCATCTTCCCCCGGGTCGAGATGATCTCCAGCACCTCGGCGCGGACCGCGTCGCCGTCACCGCCGTGCTTCTCCGACAACTGCCGGAAACTCGCCGCGTCCAGGTTCAGCCGCTGCACCCGGATCCGCACCTCGTTCGGCGCGATCGCCGCCGACGCGTCCAGGCGCCAGGCCGCCTGCGGCAGCACCCCCGCCGGTTGCACGACGCGGTGCAGTCCCACCGGTGACGTCACGCCAACCTCCCCTGCCCAGCCGCCCGAAGCCCCGGTCAAGGCTCGCGTAACGGGAAAACTTACGGCAGAATAGTTTCTGTACCGAATATTTTCCAGTAGCCTTCGGGCCCGTCGATCAAACGCAACACCGAGGAGGGGCCGTGACCCAGACCATCCCGCAACCCCGTCACGCCCCGGTCGCCACACCGACCACCGGGCAGCCGTACGAATACCACCGCCGCCCCCTGGTCGAACCCGACTGGACCCGCTTCCCCGGGTGGCGCCACGTCACCCGCGACCAGTGGGAATCCGCCCAGTGGCAACGCGTCAACTGCGTCAAGAACACCAAGCAGCTCCGCGCCGTCCTCGGTGACCTGATCGACGAGACCTTCTACGCCGACCTCGAGGCCGACCAGAAGGCCCTGGCCACCATGTCCATGCTGGTGCCACCGCAGATGATCAACACGATGGTGCCGTTCGCGCCCCTCACCACCGAGGCGCTGCTCGCCGACCCCATCCGCCGCTACATGATCCCGGTCGCCTCCGACCGACGAACCGACTGGCCCTCACACCCCTACGCCAGCCGCGACAGCCTGCACGAGCACGACATGTGGGTCGCCGAAGGGCTCACCCACCGCTACCCCACCAAGGTCCTCGCCGAACTGCTCTCCACCTGCCCGCAGTACTGCGGACACTGCACCCGCATGGACCTGGTCGGCAACTCCACCCCCGCCGTCGACAAACTCAAACTCACCCTCAAACCCGTCGACCGCTACGACGCCCACATCGCCTACCTCAAGGCCCACCCCGGCGTCCGCGACGTCGTCGTCTCCGGCGGCGACGTGGCCAACGTCCCCTGGCGCAACCTCGAGTCGTACCTCATGCGCCTGCTGGAACTGGAGACGGTCCGCGACATCCGGCTCGCCACCAAGGCCCTCATGGGCCTGCCCCAACACTGGCTGCAGCCCGACGTCGTCGAAGGCCTGGAGCGGGTGGCCCGCACCGCCGCCCGCCGCGGCGTCAACCTCGCCATCCACACCCACGTCAACCACGCCCAGTCACTCACCCCACTGGTCGCCAAGGCCGCGCAGACCGCCCTCGACGTCGGCGTCCGCGACGTCCGCAACCAGGGCGTGCTCATGCGCGGCGTCAATGCCACCACCCCGGAACTGCTCGACCTCTGCTTCGCCCTGCAAGGCGAAGCCGGGATCCTGCCGTACTACTTCTACATGTGCGACATGATCCCCAACGCCGAACACTGGCGCGTCCCGGTCTGGCACGCCCAGCAACTCCAGCACGACATCATGGGCTACCTCCCCGGCTACGCCACCCCCCGCATCGTCTGCGACGTCCCCTTCGTCGGTAAGCGCTGGGTGCACATGCTCACCGACTACGACCGCGAACGCGGCATCTCCTACTGGACGAAGAACTACCGCACCTCCATCGAGTCAGCCGACCTGGAGGCGCTCAACAAGCGCTACGCCTACTACGACCCGATCGACACGCTGCCCGCCGACGGCCAGCAGTGGTGGAACGACCACCGCGACGACTGACCACCGCGACGACCGGGCCCTGGGGCGACACCCCGGGGCCCGGCGCAATTCCACCCTCAGCCGCCCAACACCTCGGACAACGGCGCCGGCGTCAACCCCCGCTCGCGCAACCCGGCCAGGATGTGCGGCAGCGCCTCATCGGTCATCGCCGCGTTCGCCTCGGTCACGTGCATGATCACCACCGACCCCGGACGGACGTGGTCCAGCACCGCCCGCACCAACGGCTTCCACGACTTCGCGAACGGGTCACCGCTGACCACGTCCCCGTCGACCACCGTCACCCCGAGCGGGGCCAACGCGTCCAGCGCCGCCGCGTCGTGACACAGCCCCGGGAACCGGAAGTACCGGGTCTGCCGGCCCCCGTACGGTTTGATCACCTCGAACGTCTTCGCCACGTCGCCGCGCAACTCGCTCACCGGCTGCGACGGCAGGTCGTAGCAGTCGGCGGTGAACGCCGCGTGCCCGTAGGTGTGATTGGCCAACTCGAAGCGCGGATTGCCGGCGATCCGACGGGTGACGTCGGGATACCGCTGCACCCACTTACCGGTCAGGAAGAACGTGGCCGGGACCCCCTCCCGCTCCAGCAGGTCGAGGATGCGCAGGTTGGCGTACGACTTCACGCGACCCGCACGCAGGCTGGCCAGCATCGCGTCGGTCATGTCCGCGTCGAAGGTCAACGCGACCCTGTTGCCGGTCCGCGGCCCGTGGTCGACGACCGGCGCCCTGGTCCCGATCGGCGTCGCGCCCGGCACCCTGGCAGCAGCCGCCCCCGGTGACGGGACACCTGTCGACGGCGGGGGCGCAGCGGCGCTGGACGACGCGACAGTCGGAGAGGCACCGACCGACGGCGCGACGGACGGGGTGGACGAGTCGGACGAGCCGACGAAGACCGGCTGCTCCGACGGCGGCACCCGGGACGCTTCACACCCGGCACCACCGAGGACCGCCGCCACCACCAGGACGCCAAGAGACGGACGAATCCGAGCACGAATCACGCCGCCGATCATCCCAAACCCGAACCGCCCTCACTGCCCCGCGCCGACCCTTGTCGATCATGGAGTTGTGGTGGCGACAAAGCGCCTGCCACACGTCAGAACAGGCACCACCACTCCATGATCGACGGGGGGTGACAGGGGTCAGGCTGGACCGCCTCGTGGGGCGTACATGATGACTGCGACACCCAGCAGGCAGATCGCCGCGCCCGTCACGTCCCAGCGGTCCGGGCGGAAGCCGTCCACCACCATCGCCCAGCCCAACGATCCGGCCACGAACACCCCGCCGTACGCGGCCAGGATCCGGCCGAAGTTCGCGTCCGGCTGGAACGTCGCCACGAACCCGTAGCAGCCCAGCGCGACCACACCGGCGGCGATCCACCACAGGCCACGATGCTCCCTCCAGCCCTGCCAGATCAACCACGCGCCGCCGATCTCCGCCAGCGCGGCCAGGGCGAACAACACCAGGGAACGAAGCACTGTCACCCGGCGACACTAACCGCCGCACGGGACGGGTCCCCGTGCGACGGTGCACCCGGGGACCCGCGAACCGCTCAGGTCACTTCGTGAAGGAGTCCTTCACGTTGCGACCGGCGTCCTTGACGTTCTGACCGGCCTGCTTGGCGCGCGCGTCGCTCTGCTGGCTGGCGCCCTCGCCACGCATCCGCTCGTTGTCGGTCATGTCGCCGACGCGCTCCCGTGCGGCGCCGGCCATCTGCTCGACCTTGTTCTTTGCCTTCTCGGTGAAGCTCATCGCGCCTCCTCGGTCTGGCCGTTGTCCCCGCTCGCTTGCCCGGTCTCCGGGTGCCGAAACCGGTAGTGCCGGTCGGCACGTCCGCTAGGGCATCCTAGGAAGATAGGTTGAGGGAGGGTGCCCTGCCGGCCCCCGAAGCGGTGGTTAACTGGCCGCATGGGAGAGCTCCTGCTGATCCGGCACGGCGAGACCACCTGGAGCGCCAGCCTGCGCCACACCTCGTACACCGACCTGGAGCTGACCCCCGACGGCGAGCGACAGGCACGCACCCTCGCCGCGTTCCTGGCCGGGCGGCGGTTCGTCACCGTGCTGGCCAGCCCCCGCTCCCGGGCGCTGCGCACCGCGCAGCTCGCCGGCCTCACCGTCGACGCCGTCGACGAGGACCTCAGCGAGTGGAACTACGGGGAGTACGAGGGCCGCACCACCGTCGACATCCACGCCGACCGGCCGCACTGGAACATCTGGACCGACGGCTGCCCCGGCGGCGAGTCCCCCGCGCAGGTCGGCGAACGGATCGACCGGGTGCTGGACCGGGTCACCCCACTACTCGACCGGGGCACCGTCGCGCTCGTCGGTCACGCGCACAGCCTGCGGGTGCTCGGCGCCCGCTGGATCGGCCTGCCCCCGTCCGCAGGTGGCCGGCTACGCCTGGAGACCGCCACGGTCAGCGCGCTCGGTCACGAGCACGGCCGGCAGGTCATCCTGCGGTGGAACCAGCCGGCTCCTCCGGCGCCCGGGACCGCGACCGACTCGGTGCCGCAGCACTGATCTTCGGCGGCCGGTTCTCGTACGGGGTGGACAGCACCACAGTGGTCCGGGTCGTGACGCTCGCCGAGGTGCGGATTTCCTGCAACACCCGCTCCAGATCGGCCGGGCTGGCCACCCGTACCAGCAGCATGTAGAAATCCTCCCCCGCCACCGAGTAGCAGGAGTCGATCTCGGGCAGGTGCGCCAGCCGCTCCGGCGCGTCGTCCGGCTGCGACGGGTCGAACGGGCGGATCGCCACGAACGCGGTCAGCGGCAGGTCCAACGCCTCGAACGACACGCGGGCGGCGTACCCCTTGATCACCCCGCGCTGCTCCAGCCTGCGCACCCGCTGGTGCACGGCGGACACCGACAACCCCACCCTCTCGGCCAGGTCGGTGTACGACAGACGGCCGTCGGCGGTCAGCGCGGCGACGATAGCGCGGTCGATCTCCTCCACGGCGTGCAACCTACCGGGAAAACCGCCCGACGGCGACGAGGTACCCCGGCAGAGCACGCGGTCGGCGCGGCTACGGTCGACCCACCGCAGCCGCGCCACGCACCTCCCTCAGTCCCGGGCGAGGGCTCGGGAGATCACCATCCGCTGGATCTGGTTGGTGCCCTCCACGATCTGCAACACCTTGGCCTCGCGCATGTACCGCTCCACCGGGTGGTCGGCCACGTAGCCCGCGCCGCCGAGCACCTGCACCGCGTCGGTGGTCACCCGCATGGCCATGTCGGTGGCGAAGAGCTTCGCCTTGGCCGCCTCGATCGCGTACGGGCGGCCCGCGTCACGCAGCCGGGCCGCGGCGAGGGTCAACGCGCGGGCCGCGGCGATCTGGGTGGCCGCGTCGGCGAGCAGGAAGCCCAACCCCTGGAAGTCGATGATGGACCGGCCGAACTGCTGCCGTTCGCGGGCGTAGCCGACCGCGTAGTCCAGGGCCGCCTGGGCCAGCCCGACCGCGCAGGCCGCGATGCCCAACCGGCCGGAGTCCAGCGCGGACATCGCGATGGTGAAGCCCACTCCCTCGCCGCCGATCAACCGGTCGGCCGGCACCCGCGCGTCGTCGAAGGCGATCTGGGCCACCGGGGAGGCGCGCAGACCCATCGTCCGCTCGGCCGCCTGCGGGGTGATGCCGGGGGTGCCGGAGTCGGCGAGCAGGCAGGAGATCCCCTTCGGGCCGGCCCCGCCGGTGCGGCAGAAGACGTTGTAGAAGTCGGCGGTCCGCGCGTGGGTGATCCACGCCTTGGTGCCGGAGACCAGGTACGCGTCGCCGTCGCGGACCGCCCGGGTGCTCAGCGACGCCGCGTCGGAGCCGCCCTGCGGCTCGGAGAGGCAGTACGCGCCCAGCAACTCGCCGCCGAGCATGTCCGGCAGCAGCTTGCGCTGCTCGTCGCTGCCGAACGCCGCCACCGGATAGCAGGACAGGGTGTGCACGCTGACCGCCTCGGCGACCGCGAGCCAGCGGCTGGCGAGGATCTCCAGCACCTGCAGGTACACCTCGTACGGCTGCGCCGCACCGCCGTACTCCTCGGGGTAGGGCAGGCCCAGCAGGCCGGCCCGGCCGAGGGTACGCAGCACCTCGCGGGGGAACTCGGCGCGCTCCTCGAAGGCGGCGGCCTTCGGCGCGAGCTCGCGGTCGGCGAGCTCGGTGGCGAGGCCCAGCAGGTCGTGGGCCTCGTCGGTGGGCAGGATCCGGTCGACAGTCATAGCGCGATGAGCTCCGTGGGGGTGGTGTTGAGCCGTTGCACGCCGTCTGTGGTGCAGACGACGATGTCCTCGATGCGGGCGCCGTGCCGGCCCGCCAGGTAGATGCCCGGTTCGATGGAGAACGCCATGCCGGCCTCAAGGGGCCGGTCGTTGCCGGCCACCAGGTAGGGCTCCTCGTGACCGTCGAGCCCGATGCCGTGGCCGGTGCGGTGCAGGAACGCCTCGCCGTAGCCGGCGGCGGCGATGGGCGCCCGGGCCGCGGCGTCGGCCTGCGCGCCGGTGACGCCGGGTCGCACCGCGGCGACGGCGGCGCGCTGGGCGTCGCGCAGCACCGTGTAGTAGTCCAGGAAGTCGCCCGGCGCCGACCCGCCGGCCAGGTAGGTGCGGGTGCAGTCGGAGCGGTAGCCGGAGGGCATCGTGCCGCCGATGTCGACCACCACCGGCTCGCCGGCCCCGATCGGCCGGTCCGAGGTGCCGTGGTGCGGGCTGGCCCCGTTCGGTCCGGACGCCACGATGACGAAGTCGACTGTCACGTGCCCGGTGGCCCGGATCGCCGCGGCGATGTCGGTGGCGACCTCCGCCTCGGTGCGGCCGGGGCGCAGCCACTCGCCCATCCGCAGGTGCACCTCGTCGATGGCCCTGCCGGCCTCGGCGAGCGCCGCCACCTCCGCCGCAGACTTGCGGATGCGCAACTCCCGCAGGACCTCGCCGGCGAGCCGCTGCCCGGCGTCGGGAAGCGCGGCGCGCAGCGCGAGAACCTGCTCGGCCCACATCCGGTCGGCCAACCCGACCGCCGCGACCGGGCCGTCGAGGGCGGCGGCGACCAGCGGGTACGGGTCGCTGCCGTCGACGTGGTCGACGATGCGCACCCCGGTGGCAGGCGCGGGGGACGCCTCCGCCGCGGGGCGTTCCAGCCTCGGCACGATCAGGGTCGGCTCTCCCTCGGCGGGCAGCACCAGGCAGGTGAGCCGCTCCCCCGCGTGGGCGTCGTACCCGGTCAGGTAGCGCAGGTCGCTGCCGGGTGTGAGCAGCAGGGCGTCAAGGCCGGCGGCGGCGGTGGCGCGCTGCGCGGCGGTCAGCCGATCGGGCGGATACAGCTCGTCGGTTCCCACACCGCCAGCTTAACGGTCGTTTGGGCCAGGGTGGAATGCGGACAACCGGCACGATGGAAATCCACCGTCGTTGATTGACGCCGACAGTTAACACTCTTTAAGATTTGGCTGCCTCGAGGTCCACCCCGTTCCTGCGTCCCCGCACCTCCCGCCCGCGACAACCCTGCGCGGGCGGCGTCGTCCCCCGCCCACGGGAAGGCCCCCGATGTCCTCACCACTGCGCCGCGCCCTCGCCGCCGGCCTGCTCGCGCTGGCGACCGCCGCCGCCACACTCACCGTCACGTCCACCGCCGCGCAGGCCGTGGTGCTGCCGAACAACTTCAAGAGCGTCGGCTACATGCCCTCCTGGGCCGGCAACATCAACACCATCCAGTACAACAAGCTGACCCACATCAACTACGCCTTCATCCTGCCCAACAGCAATGGCAGCCTGCAGGGTGTCGACGGGGCGCGGCTCTCCTCGCTGGTCTCCCAGGCGCACGCCAACAACGTGAAGGTGTCGATCGCGGTCGGCGGCTGGAACGACGGCAACGACTCCGCCTTCGAGGCGCTCGCCGCCAACTCCACCAGCCGCACCGCCTTCGTCAACAACCTGGTCAACTTCGTCAACCAGTACAACCTCGACGGTGTCGACATGGACTGGGAGTACCCCGACCCGGGCGCGTCGGCCAGCAACTACACCGCTCTCATGACGCAGCTCAGCAGCGCGATGCGCAGTCGCGGCAAGCTGCTCACCGCCGCCGTGGTCAGCGAGGGCACCACCGTGCAGGGCGTACAGACGGCGGTCTTCCCCCTGGTCGACTGGCTCAACATCATGGCCTACGACGGCGGCAGCCCGCACGCCAACTACGACTGGTCCATCAACGCCATCAACGGGTGGAAGGCCCGCGGCCTGCCGGCCAGCAAGGCCGTGCTCGGCATCCCGTTCTACAGCCGCCCGGTCTACTACAACTACTCGTACCTGGTCGGTCTGGACCCGGCGAACGCCAACCGGGACTGCGCCACCATCAACGGCTCGCAGCAGTGCTGGAACGGCATCCCGACCGTCAAGCGCAAGACGCAGTGGGCGTTGGCCAACGCCGGCGGCGTGATGAACTGGGAGCTGAGCCAGGACACCAGCGGCTCCACCTCGCTGCTCAGCGCGATGTACGACACCATCATGGGTGGCACGACGCCGCCGCCGACCGGCCGTACCGGCCAGATCACCGGCATCGGCGGCAAGTGCGTCGACGTGGCCGCGGCAAGCACCGCCAACGGCGCCGCCATCCAGCTCTACACCTGCAACGGCACCAACGCGCAGACCTGGACCGTGGCCAGCGACAGCACGCTACGCGCCCTCGGCAAGTGCGCCGACATCACCAGCGGCTCCACCGCCAACGGCGCGAAGGTGCAGCTCTGGGAGTGCAACGGAAGCGGCGCGCAGGTCTGGCAGGCGCAGTCCAACGGGACGCTGCGCAACCCGCAGTCGAACAAGTGCCTGGACGCCAGCGACAACAGCTCTGCCGACGGCACCCGGCTGCAGATCTGGGACTGCTTCGCCGGCGCCAACCAGCGCTGGACGCTCCCGGCCTGACGGTTCGCACGGTCCCCGGTCGACGCCCAGCGTCAGCCGGGGACCTTTCCGTGTTCCCGGGCGAGAGTCAGCATCTCGTCCACCGAGCCCGCCGGGTCGGTGACCGGGAACTGCACGGCCCGTACCACCGCCGCCGGGTCGACCAGCAGCGTCAGCCGCTTGAACCGGGTCATCCCGCCCGCGCGGAAGACGGGTAGCAGCAGCCCGGCGGCCAGCCGGCCGTCCTGGTCGGACAGCAGCGGGAACGGCAGCTCGGCGTACGCGGCGAAGTCGGCGAGCTGGTCGGGCCGCTGGGTGCTGATGCCGTAGACCCCCACCTCGGCGGCCTGGAACTCCCTGTGACGCTTGGCGTACGTGGTCGACTCCAGGGTGCAGCCCCGGGCGCCGGGGATCTTCGCCCAGCCGGGCGGATAGTCCGGCCGGACCGGCGCGTACGCCCCGGGGAAGAAGTAGAGGACGCTCCACGTGCCCGTCGCGGCCACCGGGACGGGCTGGCCGTCAGGCCCCGGCAGCACGACGTCGGGCAACCGCCGCCCGACCAGTTCGTGTGCCCGGCGCGCCTCGGCGGAGCCGGCGTCGGCCGTCGCGGTCACCTCACCGTCGCCCATCAGATGTCTCGTCCCCCAGTCCTGCAGGGCGATGAGGACCGGCAGCAGCCCTTCGCCCTTCCCGGTGAGCAGGTAGTCGTAGCGCGGTGGGTGTCGTGAGTACGGCCGACGCTCCAACACCCCGTGCTCGACCAGCGCGCCGAGGCGCTCGGTCAACGCCCGCCGGCTGACACCCAGCTCGCGTTGCAGGGCGTCGAAGCGGGTCGTTCCACCGGCGACGTCGCGCACGATGAGGAACGTCCACCAGTCCCCCAGTACGCCGAGCGCCTGCGCGATGCCGCAGTCCGCGTCGGCAAGATCTTCTCGCCGCACCCACTACCTCCGCTGCTCCCGCTCCGACTATAGTCCGTTCCAGTTTGGAATGCACTGCGCGGCGAACGGGGGCGGACGACACGCGCGTCGGAGATCGGGTCGGTGTGTTCTGGCGCTGGTGGACCGCCGGCACGACCAGCATGGTCGGGTCGGCGGTCGGCTCGGTCACGCCGGTGAGCACGTCGACGGACGTTTTGCCGAGTCGGATGGCGCCCGGGGCCATAGCCTGGATTCGGGGATGCCCGAGCGGGCAGCCCCGATCGGGAGGACCGCCGTGGCAGCGAACGAGACGAACCGGGCGACGACACGTCGCCGCCGCCAACTCTGGGCCGGAGTCCTCGCGCTCGTCGGGCTGGTCCTGCTGATCCTCGGCCTCACCGTCGCCGACGGTGTCGCCGCCTGGGTCGAGGTGCTGGTCGCGGTCCTGCTGCTGGTGACCAGTTACGTCGTGCAGCACCTGGCGCGGCGGGAGACCGTCTACCGGCACGACGACAAGGGCTGACCGCGCCGGACGGCCGGGGGTGCCCCGGATCGTCGGAGGGCTGTGCCAGGCTGTCCGGCGTGGCACACCGACCCCCGATCCTGCTGATCGACGCAGCGAGCCTCTACTTCCGGGCCTACTTCGGCATTCCGGAGTCCGCAGCCAAGGCCGAGGACGGCACCCCGGTCAACGCGGTACGCGGTTTCCTCGACATGCTCGCCACCCTGATCCGGGTACGGGGCGCCGACCGGATGGTCTGCGCCCTCGACTACGACTGGCGCCCGGCGTGGCGGGTCGACCTGCTGCCGTCGTACAAGGCGCACCGGGTGGCCCCCCAGGGCGGCGAGATCGTTCCGGACACGCTCTCCCCGCAGGTGCCGGTGATCCTGGAGGTGTTGGAGGCGGTCGGCATCACCGCCGTCGGCGCGACCGGCTACGAGGCGGACGACGTGGTCGGCACGCTCTCGGTGACCCAGCCCGGCCCGGTCGAGGTGGTCTCCGGCGACCGGGACCTGTTCCAGCTTATCGACGACACCCGACCGGTCCGGCTGCTCTACATCGGGCGTGGTGTCGCCAAGCTCGACGACTGCGACGACGCCGCGGTGCGGGCCCGCTACGGCGTGCCGGCCGACCGGTACGCCGACTTCGCCGCACTGCGTGGCGACCCCAGCGACGGGCTTCCCGGGGTCCCGGGGGTCGGGGAGAAGACCGCCGCCCGGCTCATCGAGCGCTACGGCAGCATCGCCGGCATCCTGGCCGCCCTCGACGACTCCGACTCGTCCTTCGCGCCGGGCCTGCGCACCAAGCTCGCCTCGGCACGTGACTACCTGGGCGTCGCGCCGACGGTGGTCCGGGTCGCGCTGGACGTGCCACTGCCGGAGCTGCCCACCGCGCTGCCGTCCGCGCCGGTCGACCCGGACCGGCTGCTCGACCTCGCGGGGCGGTGGAACCTGGCCGGCTCCGCCCGTCGCCTGGTCGATGCCCTCGCCTCCCGCGCCGACGCCTGACCGCCGACCCGCACGTCCTACTTGATCTTGCGGGTCGACCGGACCACGATGCTCTCGTACTCCGGGTGTTTGACCAACCAGTCGGCGAGGAACGGACAGATCGGCACGACGGTCCGCCCCTTGGCGCGCGCGTCGTCCATGACCGCGCGTGCCAGCGTCGACCCGACGCCTCTGCCCTCGAACGCCGGATCGACCTCGGTGTGGGTGTAGGCGATGATCGAGCCGGTCAGCTGGTAGGTGACGAACCCGGCGACCGCGCCCGTCTCGTCGCGCGCCTCGAAACGCTCCCGCTCCGGCACGTCTGTCACGGTGAACTGCACCTGACCATCCAACCACCCGGGTGGCCCGTGTCCGCCCGGAGGCCGGCGGGGAGGCGACCCCGCGCGCATTGTCGCGGCCGGAACGGGAAGAGCAACGCCCCCGGCCGCACGTGGGAGGAGACACCCACCATGACGACCCCATCGACGGACGGCGGCTTCGCCGTCGTGGAGATGTTCACCTCGCAGGGCTGCAACAGTTGCCCTCCGGCGGAGGAGTTGCTGACCGAGATCGATCGCGACGCCCGGGAACGCGGTCAGGCCGTCTTCGGCCTCGGTTTCCACGTCGACTACTGGGACGATCTGGGGTGGCCCGACCAGTTCGCCGACGCGGCGTACACCGCGCGGCAGGAGGCGTACGCCCGCGCCCTGGGCACCCGGGGTCTGTACACCCCGCAGATGGTCGTCAACGGCACCGTCGAGTTCGTCGGATCCGATCGTCGACAGGCCTCCGGCGCGATCGCGTCCGCCCTGGCGTCACCGGCCGCCGCCTCCCTCACGGTGTCCGTGGCCGAGTGGGACGGGCAGCGGGTGGTGCTGGACTACCAGGCCGAGCGGCCGCCGGCCAACACGGTGGTGAACGTGGCGATCGTGCAGCGGGGGCTGGACAGTGAGATCGCCCGGGGTGAGAACGCCGGGCGGACGCTGCGGCAGGACAACGTCGTGCGCGCCTTCGCGTCGGCGAGCCTGGGCGTCGAGCGGGGACGGCTGGATTTGGTGACACCACCCGACCTGGATGTGCGCAGTGCCGCAGTCGTCGGCTACGTGCAGGAGAACGGCAACCGGGCCATCGTCGGCGCGACCCACGTCGAGCTGTCCGACGCGTAGTCTCGGCGCATGCGGTCGGCGCGCGGCGTGAGGGGGCCCGGTGGTTGACGCGGAGGACGTACGCCGGGTGGCGTTGGCCCTGCCGCACACGGTGGAGAACCCCAGCGACGGGTTCGACTTCCGGGTGGCCGACAAGGGCTTCGTCTGGTCCTATCCGGAGCGCGTACCGGGCAGGCCGCGGGTGATCCGACTCGACATCGCGGTGCTGTACGTCGGGGACGAGGCGGAGAAGCAGGCGCTCCTGCTCGGTGAGCCGGACGTCTTCTTCACCACCCCCGGGTACGACGGGTTGCCCCTGGTGCTGCTGCGCCTGGCCCAGATCGACCTGGAGCGCCTGGGTGAGCTGGTGACGGACGCGTGGCGGATGCGCGTGCCCGAGGCGGCATCCAGGGCGCCGACGCCTGACGACATCCACACGCAACCGGACGGACACATTGACGGGAATCTCGGTGCTCCACTACCGTGGCCGTGAGAGCGCTCTCTCACCCGACCTTCCCCCCAATTCAGACGCACCGCGTCGGACCCGGAAACGGCCACACCCGGCGCGCGATGGAGGCACCATGAAACCTCCCGTCCCCCACCGCCGATGGGCCCTGGCCGCCGCCACCGCGCTGGCCCTGGTCGTCGGCGGCCTCGCGATCCCCGTCACCCGCGCGGCCGAGGCCGCACCCGTCGGCGCCGGCAGCTACACCACCACCCCGGTCGGCCCGCTCCCGAGCGGGTGCGGCGCGATGTCCAGCAACCCCCGTCAGTTCGCCACCGCCAACGCGCCCACCGGCCCGATACCCACCAACGACTGGTGGTCCTCGCTGCTGTGGAAGCGCACCGACTGCTCCTTCAGCGAGCCCCTGCACGCCCACCCGATCTCGTACGACACGTTCACCGACGGGCTGGGGTTCTCCGCGAACTCCACAGCCGCCATCAGCGGCACCGCGACCGGCGTCGGGGAGTTCCACTACCCGTACGTGCAGGACATCCGGGTCGGCGTCGCCGGCCTCGCCGCACCCCAGGTCAAGGTGGACGGCTGGACGGACTGGACGGTCAGCCCGCACTGGAGCGACGGCACCCGCACCCTGCGCGCCACCATCGGTCACGGCCTGCCCTTCGCGTACTTCCAGGCCACCGGCGGCAACGCGTCGATCGGCACCGCCGGTACCCCGGACGTCTGGTCCAACAGCGGCGCCACCATCGGCTTCCGGGTCAACGGCCACGACTACGTCGGGTACGCCCCGAGCGGCGCGAGCTGGACCGTCGCGTCCGGCCGGATCACCTCCACGTTGGCCGGTCGGGGTTACTTCTCCATCGCCCTCCTACCGCCGACGTCGAGCGCATCGGAGCGCGCCAGCCTGGCCGCGACCTACGGTCAGTACGCGCACGCCCACGTGACCGGCACCCAGGTCTCGTACTCGTACAACCCGGCGACAAGTGGGCTCACCACCACGTACGCGTTCACCACCACTCCCCGGGAGGGCACCGCCACGCAGACGGTGGTCAGCCTCTACCCGCACCAGTGGAAGTCGCTCAGCGGGTCCACCGCGATCACCCCGACCTACCCGTCGGCGCGCGGCCGGATGAAGGTGCTGACCGGCGTCAACCAGTTCCGCACCGCGATGAAGTTCCAGGGCGTCCTGCCGGAGCTGCCGGCCGTCGGCGACGGCAGCGGCAGTGACCTGGCGACGCTCACCAGCCAACTGGCGGCCGTCCGCGGCAACCCGATGGACCAACGCGGCAACGACACCTACTGGACCGGCAAGGGACTCGGTCGGGCCGCCCGGATCGCCGAGATCGCCGACCAGGTCAACGACACCGCGACGCGCGACAGCGCGCTGAACGCGATCCGCAGCACGCTCACCGACTGGTTCACCGCGTCCAGCGGCAAGACCAGCCGGGTCTTCTACTACGACAACAACTGGGGCACCCTGATCGGCTACCCCGCGTCGTACGGCTCCGACCAGGAACTCAACGACCACCACTTCCACTACGGCTACTTCATCGCCGCTGCGGCGACCCTCGCGAAGTTCGACCCGGCGTGGGCCGCCAGCAGCCGTTACGGCGGCATGGTGGACCTGCTGATCCGCGACGCCAACAACTACCGCCGCGACGACACCCGTTTCCCGTACCTGCGGGACTTCGACATCTACGCGGGCCACGACTGGGCGTCCGGACACGGCTCGTTCGGCTCGGGCAACAACCAGGAGTCCTCGTCGGAGGGGATGAACTTCGCCAACGCCCTGATCCAGTGGGGCCAGACGACGGGCGACACCGCCGTCCGCGACGCCGGCGTCTTCCTCTACACCACCCAGGCCGCAGCGATCCAGGAATACTGGTTCGACGTCAGCGACCAGAACTTCCCCGCCGCCTTCGGGCACTCTACCGTCGGCATGGTCTGGGGTAGCGGCGGCGCGTACGCCACCTGGTTCAGCGCCGAACCGGAGATGATCCAGGGCATCAACCTGCTGCCGGTCACCGGCGGGCACCTGTACCTGGGCAACAACCCGGCGTACGTGCGGACCAACTACGCCGAACTGGTCCGCAACAACGGCGGACAACCGACGGTGTGGCAGGACATCCTCTGGCAGTTCCAGGCCCTCGGTGACCCCGACGCGGCGCTGGCGAACCTCCGCGCGAACCCCGGCTACACGCCGGAGGAGGGCGAGAGCCGGGCGCACACCTTCCACTGGATCCGCAACCTCGCAGCGCTGGGCACCGTCGACACGACGGTGACCGGCAACCATCCGCTGTCGGCGGTCTTCTCCCGCAACGGCGCCCGCACCTACGTGGCGTCGAACCCGACCGCCAGCCCGATCACCGTGACGTTCTCCAACGGCACCACACTGAGCGTGGGCGCCGGTAAGACAGCTACCACCGGGGCGTACACCTGGAGTGGCGGTAACGCGGCTGGCGGCGTACCCCCGACGACGCCGACGGATCCCCCACCGACGACCACCCCGCCGCCGACGACGACCCCGCCGCCGTCCACCGGCGGTCCGACGCGGTACCTGCTGCCCGGGGGCGGGTTGGGCGCCGCCGGTAGCGCGGCCACGACGACCGTCGCGGCGGCCAACGGAAACCACGACGGTACGCCCACCAACGCGCAGGTCTTCACGGCGACCGGCCTCAACCTCGCCTACTCCGGTGGGCAGACGGCGTTCGACCTGTTCGTGGACGCGGGGACGGCGGTCGGCAACGGCGTGCAGGTGCGGGTGTCCTACGACCTCACCGGCAACGGCAGTTGGGACCGGGTGGAGACGTGGCGCTACTTCGCCACCGACCCCGTCCCGGGCTACGAGCACTACACCCAGAGCGCCGGCCTGGCGTCGGCCACCGGCACGCTGGGCGCGTTGAGCAACGGCAGGGTCCGGGTGGAGGTGTGGTCGGCTATCGGCAACAACCCCAGCACCATCGGCCTCGGCAACCAGTCGGTGCTGCGGCTTCCGTACTCCTGACCGACCCGCTGCGTACGACGGCCGGTGTGGAGGATGCTTCTCCACACCGGCCGTCGTGTGCGATCAGAGGGTCAGGAGGCGGTGCAGGTGGGCGTCATGCCGGCCCCGCTGCCCGTGCCCTGGAAGCCGAACTCGGCGACCTGGCCCGCGGTGAGTCGGCTGTTGTAGTCCACGCTGGCGAATCGCACCGTGCCGCTGGAGCCGCTGGCCGTCGCGCTCCAGGTGTTGGTGACGCTGGCGCCGCTCGGAAGGGTGACGCTGACGTTCCACCCGTTCGTGCCGGCTGAGCCGGCGGTCACCTTCACGCTGGCCACGAACCCGCCGTTCCACGAGTTCAACGACACCGACGCCGAACACCCGCCCGTGGTCGGCGGCGGGGTGGTAGGCGGTGGGTCGGTGGGCGGCGGGGTCGTCGTCGGCGGGGTGGTCGGGATCCCCGGGCCGGCGTTGAGGGCGTTCAGGACGTTGGTGTACGCGGCCTTCTTGTTGCCGTTGCAGTCGAACAGCAGCGCGTTGTCCGAGCCACGCCACGAGTCACAGTCACGCACACCCCAGGTGGTGATGCCGGTGCAGCGGGAGACGGCCAGGCAGGCGCGGGTGACCGCACCGAAGATGTTCGCCTGGTTGCCACCGGTCATCACGTCCAACTCGGTGATCTGCACATCCACACCGAGATCGGCGAAACGCTGCAGATTCGCCTGGTAGTCAGACGCCAACGACGTACCCAGGTGCGACTGGAACCCCACACAGTCGATCGGCACACCACGGGACTTGAAGTCCCGCACCATGTTGTAGATCCCCGTCGACTTCGCGTTGATCCCGTCGGTGTTGTAGTCGTTGTAACACAACTTCGCACCCGGATCCGCCGCCCGCGCCGCCCGGAACGCCGCCTCGATCCAGTCATTACCCGTCCGCTGCAGATTCGAGTCACGCCGCCCACCCGAACCACCATCGGCGAACGCCTCGTTCACCACATCCCACGAGTGGATCTTCCCCCGGTAGTGCGACGCCACCTGCGTGACGTGGTTGATCGCCGCGTTGCGCAACGCACTACCCGACATGCCCTGCGCCCAACCCGGCTGCTGCGCATGCCACAGCAGGGTATGACCCCGCACGCTCATCCCGTTGGCCTGCGCGTGACTGACCAGACGATCACCACTGGAGTGATTGAACACCCCCTGCTGCGGCTCGTTGGAGGCCCACTTCATCTCGTTCTCAGCCACGACACTGTTGAACTCACGGTTCAGGATCGTCGTGTACGCGCTGGTGGACAACTTGTTGACAGCGACGGCGGCACCGAAGTAGCGGCCCTTCTCCGCCGCCGCCGCCCCGAGGGTCGTGCCAGCACTGGCTCCGGTGGTCAAGACCATCGTCATACCGGTCGCGAGGGCGCCGGTGACGGCGATGGTCACCGCCGCTCGCAGGACTCTTCTGTGTTTCATGCGGATTCCTTGTCTGTGGTGGTTCAGCGATGAGGGTGCGGCGCCCGAAGCTGCACCCACGACGTCGGAGAGCCGCATCGGCGATGCCCGGCGTCCGACGCGCCCGTACGACGGTGGGGGTGTCCCAGGTCCGGCGGGACCGTGACAGCGAGCCCGGTAGCCGTCACGGCACCACTGCTGGGAGTCCTGAAACGACGTCCGGCATGCCCTGGGCGGACGTCGTTTTCCAAGGTGCGGCCGGCCGACTCGCCCGGTGAGCCACGTGAGCGGCCGCCCTCATCCATCGACTGTGAGCGATAACATGCTGTTCGTCAAGTCGTCACGAAGCGCATCGCCGGCGGGCGCTCTCGCCGGCGGTCGGGGCCCGGTGCCGGAGTCGTGCGAACACGACCCCGGCCACCGCACGTCACTGGAACGAGGCGTCGTCGACGAGCAGGCTGTCGGTGCCCGCCGCCGTCTCGACGTAGAAGGTCGCGGCGGTGAGCGTGCCGCTCCACGACGGGGTCGCCGTGCCGGTGAGCAGCGTCCAGCCGTTCGCGTTCACCCCGGTGGCCGGGGTCAACTGGAGGTAGCTGGTCGTACCGTTCGCGGTCAACGCCAGGGTGGCCTTCGCCGACGGCGTGCCGCTCTGCGCCCGTACCCAGACGTTCGTGGTGTAGCTCTTGCCGTTGGTGAGCTTCGCTGTCACGTCCTGGCTGGGGCCGTTCCACGCTGCCGTACGCCCGGTGATCGACAGGGAGCCGGCGCCGCCACGAACGACGGAGGTGTTCCGGGAGAGCGCTCCGCTGCCGTTGACGCCCCAACCGGTGGTGCCGTTCTCGACGTCGCCGTTGGTGAGGACGTTCCCGCTGCTACCGGTGCCGCCGGTGAACTGCCACCAGTTGACGTTGAACAGGTTGCCGGTGCCGCCGGCGAAGCGCAGGTACAGGTCGCGGGTGCCGGTCGCGCCGCTGACCGCGCAGGTGGTGCTGGTCCAGTTCTGCCAACCGCCGGTGCCACCGACGGCGCAGGTGCCCACGGTCGGGCCGCTGGCGCTGTCGAGGCGTACCTCGATCCGGCCGCCGCTCGTCGCCGAGGCGACCCGGGCGGTGAACGAGGTAGCGCCGGCGCCGAACGCGACGCCCTTGACCTTGACGTAGTCGCCGTTCTCGATCCAGCCGACGTTCATCCCACCCTCGCTGGACACCTCGGTCTCGATGCCCGAGCCCCAGGCGATCGTCTCCGCCTCCTGCCGCACGTACGGATTGAGCGTCCCCACCTGGGGTGCGCCGGTCGTGGTCATGGTGATCGTCGGGATCGTGCCGTTGGAGTTGTAGGTGAACTTCTCCACCGCGACCGACCGGGTGTAACCACTACCGCCGGGCAGCGCCCCGTTGTGGTAGAAGAAGTACGAGCCGCCCTGGAAGTCGATCACACCGGCGTGGTTGGTGAAACTGGCTCCCTGCCGGGGCATGATCGTCCCGCGATACGTCCACGGCCCGGTCGGACCGGTGGCGGTGGAGTACGCGATGAACTCCGAGCAGCACTCCGCCGCGAACACGTTGTAGTACAGCCCGTTGCGCTTGAACACCCACGGGCCCTCCTCGTAGAGGGTGGGACGGCTGGCGTTTCCGTTGCGGGTGCCGAAGCCCGCCGTGGTGAGCGGGATCCGGGTCGCACCACCCGAGTACGAGATCATGTCGGCGTTCAACCGCACGTACCACAGACCCGGGTTGCCCCAGTACAGGTACGCCTGTCCGTCGTCGTCGATGAAGACCGACGGGTCGATTTCGTTGTTGCCGACCAGGGGTCGGCCGATCGCGTCCCGGAACGGGCCGGTCGGGCTGTCGCCCACCGCCACCCCGATGACCATCTGCCCGTTCGAGCGCTGACGCACCGGCACGTACCAGTAGAACTTGCCGTTGCGGGCGATGACCTGACCGGCCCACGCGTTGGCGTCGGCCCAGGAGAACGTGGCCAGGCTCAGCGGCGAACCGTGATCGGTCCAGTTCACCATGTCGGCCGACGACCACACCCGCCATTCCTTCATGGTGAAGTAGGTCGAGCCGTCCTCGTCATGCCCGGTGTAGAGGTACACCCGACCGTTGTGCACCAGCGGTGCCGGGTCAGCGGTGTAGATGTGTTGGACGATCGGATTGTCCGCCCGGGCGGCACTGGCCGGCAGTAGTGCGAGCACGCAGACGAGGCTCGCCAGCCAGGCGATGGCGCGCCTGCCCCGGCCGCCTGCCGGTGTTGTGGTGCGGGTTGTCACCTTCACGATTACTCCCACAGAAAGTGCGCGGTGCACGGGTCTGGATCGACGAGCCACTCCTGCCAAGCTGCCGATCGAGCGGTCGTCACCGCGCGCACGCCGAGCAGCACGGCGGGCAGCAGTGTTAGCGCTAACAGATTGGGTACGACCCCTCCCTCCCTGACCTGACCTCGATTTTTGTGCGGTGCGAGATGACCGTCGTAACCGCATCGCAGCATCGGTGTATCGACGTGGACATCCACGGTTCACGATGCACCGTACTGAGCGACGTGGCGGGCGTCAACGGAGAGCGACCGTCGGCCTCGTGACGCTCTGTCATGCACTCACGATCAACAGCGTCATCGCCGTCGGTCCAGGCAACGTCCCCCACCCCGCCTCGGCCACCGTCGCCGGGACGCCGCGGCATGACGTCACCGCACCGACCCTTCGGGTGGACGGCCAGGCGATCCGGGGGGTTGCGGGCATGTTAACAACCAACTATGTTAGCGATCACATTGATGTGCCGCGATGGCGTCCCGGGACGGGCACCGGACGACCACGACGGCAGCTTCCTGCGACACGCGACCCTGTCTCCTGCGCATCGACACGCTCAGTGGCAGTTCGAGTGCCGCCCACCGGCAGGACGCCACCTTCCGGATCACCACAGCACACCCTTGGAGGTCCCATGCCACCCCCGCCGCTGAGCCGTCGCCGCCTGCTGCAGGCCGCCGGAGCCACCGTGGCGCTCTCCGCAGCCGGTGCCGCCGTCACTCCCCGCAGCGCGACCGCGGCCGTGGTCCCACCGGTCCGACCCGACCTCGGCGTCTCGGCGTACCCGTTCGACCTCGGTCAGGTGCGGCTCAACTCCAGCCGCTGGATGGACAACCAGACACGGACGCTCAACTACCTGCGGTTCGTCGACGTCGACCGGATGCTCTACAACTTCCGCGCCAACCACCGGCTGTCCACCAACGGCGCCGCCACCAACGGCGGCTGGGACGCGCCGAACTTCCCGTTCCGGACCCACATGCAGGGGCACTTCCTGACCGCGTGGTCGTACGCGTACGCGGTGCTGGGCGACACCACCTGCCGGGACAAGGCGAACTACATGGTGGCCGAGCTGGCCAAGTGCCAGGCCAACAACTCCGCCGCCGGGTTCGGCGCGGGATACCTGTCCGGTTTCCCGGAGTCCGACTTCACCGCGCTGGAAGCACGCACGTTGTCCAACGGCAACGTGCCCTACTACTGCATCCACAAGACCCTCGCCGGGCTGCTCGACGTCTGGCGGTACACCGGAAACACCCAGGCCCGTACGGTGCTGCTGGCCCTCGCCGGCTGGGTCGACACCCGGACGAGCCGACTGAGCTCCAGCCAGATGCAGTCGATGCTGGGCACCGAGTTCGGTGGCATGAACGACGTGCTCACCGACATCTACCAGCAGACCGGCGACTCCCGTTGGCTCACCACCGCCCAGCGGTTCGACCACGCCGCCGTGTTCAACCCCCTTGCCAACAACTCCGACCAGCTCAACGGGCTGCACGCCAACACCCAGGTGCCCAAGTGGATCGGCGCGGCCCGGGAGTTCAAGGCCACCGGGACCACCCGCTACCGGGACATCGCCAGCAACGCGTGGAACATCACCGTCGGCGCGCACACCTACGTCATCGGCGGCAACAGCCAGGCAGAGCACTTCCGGCCGCCGAACGCCATCGCCGGCTACCTCAGCAACGACACCTGCGAGCAGTGCAACACGTACAACATGCTCAAACTGACCCGGGAGCTGTGGCTGCTCGACCCGAACCGGACCGACTACTTCGACTTCTACGAGCGCGCCCTGATCAACCACCTGATCGGGGGACAGAACCCGGCCGACAGCCACGGCCACATCACCTACTTCACCCCGCTGCGGCCGGGCGGGCGTCGCGGTGTGGGCCCGGCGTGGGGCGGTGGCACCTGGAGCACCGACTACAACTCGTTCTGGTGCTGCCAGGGCACCGGTCTGGAGATCAACACGAGGTTGATGGAATCCATCTACTTCTACAACGGGACGACGCTGACCGTGAACCTGTTCACGCCGTCGGTGCTGAACTGGTCGCAGCGGGGCATCACGGTCACCCAGAGCACCACCTACCCGGTCGGCGACACCACCACCCTGACCCTGTCCGGCACGATGAGCGGGTCGTGGAGCATCCGGGTGCGGATCCCGGCCTGGACGACCGGCGCGACGGTCGCCGTGAACGGCGCGGTGCAGAACGTCGCCACCACACCGGGCAGCTACGCGACGGTCACCCGCACCTGGGCCGCCGGGGACACCATCACCGTGCGGCTGCCGATGCAGGTCGTCATGCGGGCCGCCAACGACAACAGCTCGGTGGCCGCCGTGACGTACGGTCCGACGGTGCTGGCCGGCAACTACGGCAACACCACGTTGAGCGCCCTGCCGTCGCTCACCGTCTCCTCGATCACGCGGGCCAGCACCAGCTCGCTCGCGTTCACCGCCAGCGCCAACGGGTCCACGGTGAACCTCGCGCCCTTCCAGGACGCCCACGGCTACAACTACACGGTCTACTGGAGCACCACCGGCGGCGGCAACACCGGCGGCAGTTACCGACTGGTCAACGCCGGCACCGGGCTGGTCCTCGGCGTCCAGAACATGTCCACCGCCGACGGTGGCCTGGCCGTGCAGTGGGGTGACAGTGGCACCGCGGACCACAACTGGGTGATGGTGTCCGACGGCAACGCGGTACGGTTCCGCAACGTCCACAGCGGCAAGGTCCTGGGCGTGGAGAACATGTCCACAGCGGACAACGCCCGGGTTTTGCAGTGGGCCGACAACGGCACCGCCGACCACCGGTGGATCCTCGTGGACAACGGCGACGGCACCTACAAGATCCGCAACGTCCACAGCAACAAGCTGCTCGGCATCCTGAACGGGTCGACCGCCTGGGGCGCGCAGGCCGTGCAGGACTCCGACAACGGCAGCGCGGACAACCGGTGGCGGCTGGTCCGCAACGCCTGACATCCTCCGCTCGACGGTGCACCGGCGCGGCCGACCGATCGGCCGCGCCGGTGACGCCGGGCGAGAGGTCGGGACCGGTCGTACAGTGGGGAGGGTCCTGGCCCCAGTGAACGTGGCGGACGTGTCGGCTCGTGCCGCCTTTCCGCCCGGAAGGAGCACAGTGAACCGTCCCCTCCGCACCACGCTCGGCGGCGCGCTCGTCGTGGCCCTGCTGACCTCCGTCGCCGTCGCCCCCGCCCAGGCGCACCCCGCAGGCCGGCCACCCACCGTCCTCGCCCTGCCCGACGGATTCGAGCCCGAGGGCATCGCCACCGCCGGCCGGTACGCCTACTTCGGCTCCCGCGCGACCGGCGCCATCCAGCGCGTCGACCTGGTCACCGGCCGGAGCACGACGATCGGCGCGGCCACCGGCACCCCGTCGCTCGGCCTGAAGGTCGACAGGCGCGGCCGGCTGTTCGTCTCCGGCGGCACCGCTGGCGACGCCCGCGTACTCGACACCCGCACCGGCGACGTGCTGGCCCGCTACCAGTTCGCCACCGCGCCGACCTTCGTCAACGACGTGATCCTGACCCGCGACGCCGCGTACTTCACCGACTCCAACCGCCCCGTGCTCTACCGGCTGCCACTCGGACGCGGTGGGGCGCTGCCGCCCGCCGACGCCTTCACCACCATCGCCCTGACCGGGGCGTACGAGCAGGTCGGCACCGGCGTGAACCTCAACGGCATCACCACCACACCGGACGGTCGGGCCCTGATCGTCGTCCAGTCGACCACCGGCACGCTGTACCGGGTCGACCCGGTCACCGGCGTGAGCACCGCCGTGGACGTGCCCGGGCACACCTTCACCAACGGCGACGGGCTGCTGCTTGTCGGCCGCACCCTCTACGTCGTGCAGAACCGCCTCAACCAGATCGCTGTGGTCCGACTGAACCACGCCGGCACCGCCGGCACGCTCACCAGCACCATCACCGACCCGAACTTCGACGTGCCCACCACCGTCGCCAAGGCGCTGGGCCGGCTCTACCTGCCCAACGCCCGCTTCACCACGCCACCGACCCCGACCACCCCCTACACGGCCGTCGCGGTCCGCGCGCGCTGACCGCTCCGAGGGGGTACGCGTCGCACGGGTGCCCCCTCGGCACGCCGCTCGGGCCGATCGTCGCACGGCCGCCAGTAGGATCACCGACACCTCGGCGATGACGTTCGCCTCGTGCACCCGGAGTCCGTGTGGCCGCTCGTTCGTACCGATTCCTGCGCCGAACTCTGGCCGTCTGCTGCCTGCTGGCCGCCGCCGCGCTCCCAGCGACACCGACGGCGGCCGTCCACACCGATGATGCGGACCCCACCATCCTGCGGATGCTCCAGATGAACCTCTGCAACAGTGGTCGCGCCGGCTGCTACACCGGCCGAGCGATGGGCAAGGCCATCGAGGTGATCAGAGCCGAGGCACCCGATCTGGTCACCCTCAACGAGATCTGCGCGGACGACCTTCCCGTGCTGCACGGCGTCTTCGAGGCCGTCCACCCTGAGCGGACCGTCGTGGCCGTGTTCCAGGCCGCCGGTGACCGGCCGAGCGGCGACGACACCCGCTGCCGCAACGGCCAACGGTTCGGCATCGGGTTGCTGACCCACGTGCGGACGACGGACACCCCGCACACCGTGTACCGCGGCATCCACCCGACTCAGGACCTCGCGGACCCCGAGGAACGAGCCTGGCTCTGCGTCGACGTGGACGGTGCCCTGCTCGCCTGCACCACGCACCTGTCCGCCACCGGCGACCGTGTCGCGCTCACCCAGTGCGACCACCTGCTCGACACGATCCTGCCGACGATCAGCCGCGCCGCAGCCGACCAGCCCGTCGTGCTCGGCGGCGACCTCAACCTCCTCGCCGGCCACGACCCCGACGTGCGCTCCTGTACGCCGCCGGGCCATCAGCGGATCGGCGACGGTCGACTACAACACATCATGGCGACCGGCGACATCAACCTCTGCTGCCGCCGATTGGTGCCGATGCACGGGGTGACCGACCACGCCGCGCTGCTGACCACCCTCGTCATCGAACGGCGTTCACCCGGCCGCCCGGCCGAACGCCTCACCGCGCCCAGCTGACTGCGACGGGGCCGACAGCAGGATGACGTGCAACTGACGTGGGCCGTGCACACCCTCCACCCGGACCAACTCGATGTCGCTGGTCGCCGACGGCCCGCTGATCCACGTCAACGGGCGGCCCGGGGTCAACCGGGCGAGGGCCTCGGGCACCGTGGCCACCACCTGGTCGGCCCGGACCACGCACACGTGTCGGTCCGGCAGAAGACTGATCACCCGGCGGCCCTGGTCGGGTGATCCGTCGAGGACCACAGTGCCGGTCTCCGCGATGGCGACCGCGACGCCGGTCACGACGGTCTCGGCGGTGCCGATCCGCTCGGTGCCACGGCCGTCGTCCCGCATCGCGGTCACCGTCGGCGGCAGCCAGGCGGGTGGCACGCCCGGCGGTACGACAACGGTTCCCCCGATCGGCAGGATGTCGGCGATCGTGTCGGCGACAGCGGACTCGGCGACCCGGTGCACGTGGGCGCGGTAGTCGGTCAGGCGCTCCACCAACTGGCCCAGGTCGGGCGGGCCCGTGAGCCGGTAGTCCCGTGGCACCTCCACCGGCGGGTGGACGCCGGCGAGGAGCGCGGCCCGTAGCCGGCCGAGGACGAGGTCTCGCGAGCTCACCGCTCAGCCCACCAGTCGCGGAACGTCTGCGCCGGTGGGTCCGGCAGGTCGCGGCTGCCGGTCCAGCCGTTCAACGGCGGCGGCAGTCCCCGTCCGCGCCGGCCGGCGACCCGGCTCAGTCGGGCGGCGCGCTGCGCGGCCTCGTACAGCCGCGGACGGTCCATCGTGTACGCGGCGGCGGCCATCGCGATCGACTCGGCGGTGGGCCGGCGTCGCGAGTCGACGACCTCGGCACGCAGGTGCACCAGCAGCTCCGGGATGTTGATCTGCACGGGGCAGGCGTCGTAGCACGCGCCGCACAGCGTCGACGCGTACGGCAGGGAGGCGTTGTCGTCGACGCCGGTGAGCTGGGGTGACAGCACGGCACCGATCGGCCCCGGATACACCGACCCGTACGCGTGCCCGCCGGCACGTTCGTACACCGGGCACACGTTGAGGCAGGCCGAGCAGCGGATGCACCGCAACGCCTGCCGGCCGACCTCGTCGGCGAGCACCGCGCTGCGCCCGTTGTCCAGCAGAACCAGGTGGAACGCCTGCGGGCCGTCGCCACGGGTGACCCCGGTCCACATCGACGTGTACGGGTTCATCCGCTCCCCCGTCGACGCCCTTGGCAGCAGTTGGAGGAACACCTCCAGGTCCCGCCAGGTGGGCACGACCTTCTCGACGCCCATGACGGTGATCAGCGTGTCCGGCAGCGTCAGGCACATCCGACCGTTGCCCTCGGACTCCACCACTGCCAGGGTGCCCGTCTCGGCGACGGCGAAGTTCGCGCCGGACACCGCCACCGGCGTACTCAGGAACGTCTCCCGCAGGAAGCGGCGCGCGGCGGCGGCGAGGGCCGCCGGATCGGCGGTGAGTGTCGGGTCGACGCCAGGCATCTCGCGGAGGAAGATCTCCCGGATCTCGGCGCGATTGCGGTGGATGGCGGGGACCAGGATGTGGCTGGGCCGGTCGTCGCCGAGCTGCACGATCAGCTCCGCGAGGTCCGTCTCGACCGCGGTGATCCCGGCCGCCTGGAGGGCGTCGTTGAGGCCGATCTCCTGGGTCGCCATCGACTTCACCTTGATGACGCGGTCCGCGCCGGCCCTCTTCACGAGGTCGGTGACGATGCGGTTGGCCTCCACGGCGTCGGCCGCCCAGTGCACCACGCCACCGGCCTGGGTGACCTTTGCTTCGAGTTGTTCCAGCAGCTCCGGCAGGCGGTTGAGGGTGTCGGCCTTGATCGCCGCGCCCGCCGTACGCAGCTCATCCCAGTCGGATGCCTCGGCGATGACGCCGGCCGACTTGGCCCGAATCGTCGTCGTCGCGTGCCGGAGGTTCCGCCGTAGTTGCGGGTCGGCCAGGCTGCGCCGCGCCACGGCCGGAAACGATTGCTCTGCGCGCAGCTGCCCCACACCGGGCGGGGCGGTCGCCGGCATCCCGAGAAAGGTCCTGCGCGTCACCGTCGCACCATCGATTCCTGCTCGGTCGAGGCCAGGATCTCGGCGAGGTGCACGGTACGCACACCGGTCCGCAGCCGTGCCAGCCCACCGCCGATGTGCATGAGGCAGGACGCGTCGCCAGCGGTGCAGACCTCCGCGCCGGTAGAGAGCACGTGGCGCATCTTGTCGGCCAGCATCGCCGTGGAGGTCTCCGCGTTCTTCAGCGCGAACGTGCCGCCGAACCCGCAGCACTGCTCCGCGGCCGGCAGCTCGACCAGGTCCAGGCCGCGTACCGCGTCCAGCAGTTGTCGCGGCCGGTCCCCCACCCGCAGCATCCGCAGCGAGTGGCAGGTCGGATGGTAGGTGACCCGGTGGGGGTAGTACGCCCCCACGTCGGTCACCCCGAGCACGTCGACCAGCAGTTCGGACAGCTCGTACGTGCGTGCCGCCACCGACTCGGCGCGGCTGGTCAACGACGGGTCGCCCGCCCGCCGGGCCACCATCGCGTGCTGATGCCGCACCGCCCCCACGCACGAGCCCGACGGCGCGACGATCACGTCGTACTCGTCGAAGACCCGCACGTGCCGACGCACCAGCGGCACCGCGTCGGACCGGTAGCCGGTATTGATGTGCATCTGCCCGCAACAGGTCTGGTCCGGTGGAAAGACCACCTCATGGCCCAGCCGCTCCAGCAGCCGCACGGTCGCGCTCGCCGCCTGCGGGAACATGGCGTCGGCAAGGCAGGTCACGAACAACGCGATCCGCACGTCACACCCCTGTCCATCCGGCTGGCCCCGGGTCGGTGCGGGCGGTGTGGAGTCGTCATGGCCGGACCCGCAGGTGGGTGACCCCACCGTCGACGTCCAGCGCCGTGCCCGTGGTGGAACCCGAGCGCGGCGACGCGAGGTAGACGATGGCGTTCGCGACCTCCTCCGGCGTCACCAGGCGTCCGATGGGCTGGCGGGCCCGTAGCGCCACCCGCTCGGCGGCCGGATCCTCGGCCTGGGCCAACAGGCGACCGACCCAGGGCGTGTCGGCCGTGCCGGGGCACACGCAGTTGACCCGGATGCCCTCGCGGACGTGGTCGGTGGCCATGGCGAGGGTCAGCGACAGCACGGCACCCTTGCTGGCCGAGTAGAGCGCCCGGCCCGGCAGGCCGTTGAGCGCGGCGATGGACGAGACGTTGACGACCGACGCGTGACCCGACCGGCGCAGCCACGGCAGTGCCTCGCCGACGACTCTCGCCATGCCGACCACGTTGACGTCGAGCACGCGCCGCCACTCGTCGTCGGTGTTGTCGGCGACGGTCCCGGTCGCCCCGATCCCGGCATTGTTGACCACCACATCGATGCCGCCGAGTGTGATGGCGGCCTCGGCGAGCGCCGCCGCCACCGACGGGCGGCTCGACACGTCGGCGGCGAAGCCGGCGACGCCTTCCGGGAGTCCGCTCGGGTCTAGGTCGAGGACGGCCACCTGAGCGCCCCTGGCGTGCAGATGAACGGCGGTGGCACGGCCGATGCCGGAGGAGCCGCCCGTGACGATCGCGGACAGCCCGACGAACTCGCCGCTCATGCCGCCACCAAGGTCTGCCGCGCCCGCCCCAGACCGGTGATCTCCAGTTCCACCACGTCACCGGCGCGCAGGTACGGATGCTCCCGAAGCCCGAGCGCCACCCCGGCCGGCGTCCCCGTGTTGATCACGTCGCCGGGATAGAGGACCATGAACTGGCTGAGATACCAGACGATGTGGGCGACCGGAAAGATCATGTCGGCGGTGGACCCGTCCTGGCGCAGCACCCCGTTGACCCACAGCCGCAGCGACAGAGACTGCGGATCGCCGACCTCGTCCGCCGGGACGAGGCTCGGCCCCAGCGGGTTGAAGGTCTCGCAGCTCTTGCCCTTGTCCCATTGCCCTCCGCGCTCGAGCTGGAACTCGCGCTCGGAGACGTCGTGCGAGACCGCGTACCCCGCGATGTGCCGCATGGCCTGCCCCGGAGAGTCGGCGTAGCGGACGGTCGTACCGACGACGACCGCGAGCTCGACCTCCCAGTCGGTCTGGGTCGACCCGCGCGGGACGTGGACCTCGTCGAACGGCCCGACCAGCGTCATCGGGTCCTTCAGGAAGACCACCGGCTCGGCCGGGAGGGCCGCGCCCGTCTCGGCCGCATGGGCACGGTAGTTCAGTCCAATGCAGACGATCTTGTTGGGGCGGGCGATGGGTGCGCCCACCCGCAGCTTGTCCGCGTCGGGCAGCTCGGCCAGCTCGCCACGATCGAGTGCGGACCGGGTCCGCGCGATCCCGTCCGCCGACCAGAACGCGCCGTCCAGGTCGGCGGTAAGGCCGCGCAGGTCGAAGGTCGTACCGTCGTGCTGGACGGCCGGAATTTCCCGGCCGACCGAGCCGAGACGCAAGAAGTTCAACTCATTCTCCTCTGTGGTGGGGCTCGCGCGCGGTGGTCGCCCCAGGGCGACCTGGCCGCAGGTCTCGCCAGAGTTCGGACAGGTCACGGTGGCGGGCGGCGAAAGCGTCCGCCGTCTGGACGATCTGCTCCGGGGAGTCGGCCCCCACCACCACGGACGAGACGACGTCACTGTGGGCGGCGAAGGCCAGCGCGGCCTCGGGCAGGCTGATGCCGTGCCGCAGCGTGGTCGCCTCGATCTCCCGGGCGCGGGCCAGCACGTGTGGCGGGGCCGTGGCGTACTCGAAGTGCGCACCCGCAACGGGTGCGGGTGCCGCGAGCACGCCGCTGTTGAACACCCCCGCATTCAGCACCGACACCCCCCGCTCACGGCACAGCGGGACAAGCTCGACGAGCGCGTCGGCGTCGAGCAACGTCAGTCGGCCGGCGACCATCACCGCGTCGACCTCGGTCTCGCGGACGAAACGCAGCAGACTCGGCAGGTTCCGCGTCCCCACGCCGACCGCACCGATCACACCGTGTGCGCGCAGCTCGGCGAGCGCGGGGAACGCCTCGTCGATCGCCTGATCGAGGTGCTCCTCGGGGTCGTGCACGAGCGCCACGTCGATCCGGTCGAGCCGGAGCCGCTGCCGGGACATGTCGAGCGAACGCCGGACGGCATCGGCGCCGAAGCCCCAGCGGCGTTCCCGCCCACCGTCGGCGTTCTCCACGATCAGACGGCCGACCTTCGTGCTGATCGTGAACGCCTCGCGCGGCCGCCCGGCGAGCGCGACACCGACCCGCTCCTCGGCCGCACCGAGGCCGTAGTGCGGCGCCGTGTCGAAATAGCGGATGCCCGCCTCCCACGCCGCCGCCACGGTCGCGTTCGCCGTTCGCTGGTCCATCGTCGGCTCGTAGAGCCCACCGAGTTGCGCGGTGCCGAGACCCAACTCGGTGACCACGACGCCGGAGCGCCCGAGGTTGGTCGCCCTCATCGCCGGGTCCCGTACACCCGAGCGGCGGTGCCCCCGAGCACCGCGGCACGCTCGGCGGAGGTCCAGCCGGCGAGCAGCCGCTGCGCGCGGGCGCGCTCGCTTCGATAGTCACCGCGGAGCAACAGCACCGGCCAGTCCGAGCCCCAGAGCAGCCGATCGGCCCCGAGGACGGCGTACGCGGTCGCGACCAGCGCCGAGGCGGCCCGCTCGTCGGTGCCGAGGCCGGACAGCTTGGCGACGGCGAGCGGTGCCCGCGCGAGCTGTGCGAGCGCCCGCCGCCAGGCAGCGACGTCGGTGCCGGGTCGAGCGGCGTTGGCCAGGTGGTCGACCACGATCGGCAGCCGGGGATGCCGACCCGCCAGCGCGGCGGCCGCCGGAAGCTGCTCCGGCGAGATCAGCAGTTCGAGCAGCAGCCCGGCGCGCTCCACTGCGGCGAGGCCCGCCGCGCTGGTCGACGCGGTCCACCATGAGGTCGGCGCGCCGACCAGCGACTGCCGCACACCCCGGAGCAGGTCGCCACCAGGGCCGTCGCGCAGCGCGGCGAGTCGACCGGCCACCTCGGGCTCGCCGAGGTCGACCCAGGCGACCACCGCCGCCACGCGCGGATCGTTCGCCGCGCGCTCCAGCAGTCGCTTTGCCCCGGCATCGCTCTCGTCGGCGGCGATCAGCACCACGGCGTCCACTCCGGCGTGGACCAGCTCGGGCGTGAGGTCGTCGAGCGCGAACGCCCGACGGATCGGCCGGGTGTCCGGTTCGTCGAGCCAGGCCGCGTCGAGCAGCTCCTCGCCCCAGACGTGCACGTGGGCGTCCATCGAGGTCGCCACGATCAGGCAAGCGGTTGGCGGCCGGCGTCCCGCCAGGCTTCGTACTCGGCCCGGCTGTCCGGGCTCAGCGGGTAGTAGTCCGACAGCCGGGCGCCCTGCTCAAGGCGCATCCGGCTGAAGTCCTCCCAGTTCTCGTGATCCTCGGCGCTGTGCACGAGTTCGAGTGCCTTGCCCGCCGGGACGATGACCGCGCCGTCGTCGTCGGCGACGACCACGTCACCCGGCAGGCAGAGCACGCCCCCCGCCGCGACCGGCACGTCGTACGCCCAGGGGAACAGATCGCTCTGCGAGGCGTAGTGCGGGGTCGTCCCGGTGCACCAGATCGGCACCCCCAGCTCCCGCACCCGGGCGGCGTCGCGGATACGGCCGTCGACCACGATGCCCGCGCCTCCGCGGCGCTTGAAGTAGCGCACCAGCATGTCGCCGAAGCAGCCGGTGAACGAGCTGCCGTACGCCTGCACGACGAGGACGTCGCCCTCCTGCACGGTCTCCAGCACCGCCCAGAGGGCCGTGTGCCGCTCGATGTACTCCTGGCTGAGCCCGCTGGCAACGTCCTCCCGCTGGGGCATGAACTGCAGGGTGAGCGCCGATCCGACGACGCGGCTGCCGCGCTCCAACGGTGCCGGCCCCTGCACAGCGGTACGGGTGATGCCGAGGCCGTTGAGCTTGGCACACGCGGTGGCGGCGCTCACTTCGTTCATCCGACGCAGGATGTCGGGGTCGGCCCGGTCGAAGGCCTCGCCGCGGACGGGCAGCGGCCAGACGGTCGCCGCAGATTCGAGGGCGTCGGGGTTCATGGGTGTTCCTCCTGGGTGGTGCCATGGGCGAAGTGCTGGTGAGCGGCGCGGTACGCGCGTCGGTTGATGTCGAGGTCGAGGGTGATGCGGGTACGGGCGGGCAGCAGGATTTCCAGCCGTGCGCCGCCGACCGTGGTGCGGTGTGGCACGGTGGTCACCGGTGGGACGTCGTAGCGCCATGCGTCGCCCGGGTAGCCGGGGGCTGCCACGTCGTGACCAACGGCCACGATCTCGTCCTCGCCGAAGGCTCCGGCCTGCACCACGGCGAGCTGCTCGGCGTCGCCGGTGTTGACCAGCTCGACGACCACCCGGTGTTCCTCGACCGTGGTGACCAGGGCCGCGACGTCGGCCGGCAGACCGGGGCGGCCGAGCCGCACGTCACCGATCACGACGCGGGCGAGCGGGAGCCCGCCGTAGTAGATCGCCGGTGGTGCCCCGGTCACGAGGTGGCTCAGCACCTCGGTGACCACGGGGTTGAGCCGTTGCCAGAAGTGGATGTCGCCGTCCTGCGGCTCGTCGGGCGCCTCGGTGATGAGCGCCATTCGTCGCAACGTCTGTGTCAGCGCCAGCTCCAGCCCGCGTTCGGGGTAGTCCGGGTTGCGACCGGCGAGGTAACCGATCCACGGCGCCTCGTGCCCCTGCTCCTCCTTGTCGTGGAACCAGCGCACCGCCTCCCAGTCGGTGTCGGAGGCCGCACGCAACCGCTCGATGAGCGTGTCGGTGGCGATGTCGCCGCGCGCCCAGGCCCGCCACAGCACCGGCGTCAGGGGTACGGGATGCCGGTCGAACCAGCCCTGCGGCCCGTGCCGATACGGCACGAGCAGTTCCCGGGTGGTCTCGTCCGCGCCGAGCCGCTCTGCCCAGCCCGGCCCGAGGCTGCCCCGCGCCGCGATGCCGTCGGCGACCTCGCCGTGGGCGAGGACGGCGTCGAGCGTGCCGTCCACCAGGTCGAGTCGGTCGACGCGTCCGGTGAGCACCACCGCGTTGAGGGCGGCGACGGTGGCGGCAGGCAGGATCGAGTGCAGGCCGTGCGGCCACGTCCAGCCGTAGTGCCCGCCGTACCAGGCGCCGCCGTGCAACTCGCCGACTTGCCCGGAGGGCCCCACGTTGTCGGGCAGCAGGCCACCGTTCGCGGCGGCACGCTCCCGCCAGGCGTCGACATACTCGAGCACCCAGTCGGCGAGGCCTTCGTCGTGGTCGTAGAGCCAGGCGTTCACCGCCAAGGTGGTCGCGGCGAGGTTGACGGCGGTGTCGCCGCGGCCCATCCGCTGTTGCATGGCCTGGCCCATTGCCCGTGCCGCATCCGGGTCGCGCAGGTCGTCCCAGGAGTCGACGCCGGGCACGTCGAACAACGGCAACCCGTAGATCTGCATGCCGGGCTGGTCGGCGCGGTATTCCGCCCAGTCCTCACCGACACCCCAGCGTGGGCCACCGGCCCCGGTGTGCGGGGCGACGATCGTGTGGGTCGCCGGATCGTAGTTGTCCGAGCCGGGCAGGTACAGCTCGGCAAAGCGCCGCGCCCGCGCCCGGAAGGCGGTGTCGGCCGGGTCGGCGGCGCAGATCCCGAGCAGGAACGGCAGGGACTCGCCCTGGTGGAACCAGTCGTAGCCGATCTCGTACTCGTCGCGCAGGTAGCCGTACTCACTGAGTTGCCGGGTCACTCCCTCCCAGTGCCGCTTGGCTGCGGTGAGCAGGTCGGGTGACCCGCCGATCCGGTAGAGCGTCGGCCAGTTGAAGAACGGCTCGTAGAAGTCGTCCACGCCGTCACGGCCGTACATCCGCCCGTGGTAGCGCAGCCGGCCGTCCGGCTCGCAGAAGCGGCGTTCGAACTCACGCCAGGCCCGGTCGAGCCGGGAGAGCAACTCGCGTTCGAGCAACGCCCAGCGTGGCAGCTCGCGCAGCGGGACGGCGGCGGTGATGCGGGGCGTCATCCCTTGACCGCCCCCGAGGTGAGGCCGCCGATGATGCGTTTCTGCAGCAGCACGTAGAACACGACCACCGGAACGACGGCGAGCAGCATGTTCGCGTACACGACGGTGAAGTCGGTGGAGTACTTGCTGACGGCCGCGAAGACCCCTGTCGTCACCGTGTAGACGCCGGAGCCGGGCCCGAGGATGAGTCGCGGGCTGACGAAGTCCGACCACACGCCGACGGCGTTCAGCACGACAGCGGTGGCGACGGCGGGACGCATGAGCGGGAAGATCACCCGCCAGAACGTGCCGATCCTGGACGCGCCGTCGATCCGGGCTGCCTCGTCCAGCTCCCGCGGAATGCTCTGCACCAGGGCAGTGAACAGGAAGAGCGTGGTGGGGATGGTGAGCGCGGTCTGGAAGAGCACGAGCCCTCCGACGGTGCCCATCAGGCCGAGGGTCTTCAGCACGTAGATGACCGGGATGACGATCGCCTGGGTCGGGATGAACAGGCCGGCGAGCATGAGCAGGAGCACGACCCGGTGACCCCGGCGCACACCCCGACCGATCGCGTACGCGGCCGGGCCGGTCACGATGATCGACAGGATGTTCACGGCGACGACCAGCAGTGCGGTCGTACCGTACGCCTCGATGACGTTGAAGGTCGACGAGGTGGCGGCGGCGTACAGGTTGTCGAGGGTGAAGCCGTCGGTGGGCACCCCGAACGGGGACCCGACGATGTCCTCCTGCGACTTGAACGCGTTCGTCACGAGCAGGTATAGCGGCCCCAGCATGGCCAGGGCTATCACGACGAGCGCCGTGGCACGGGCGAACCGGATCGCTTTCACGCGGCCACCGCCCGTTCACTGCGACGACGCGCCTGGGTGAGCGCGACGGTCACCGCAATGATCACGACCATGAGAACGACGGACTGGGCCGCGCCGTACCCGAGCTGCGACCGGCTGAACGACGTGCTGAGGATGCTGAACACCACGGTCTGCGTCGACCCCGCCGGGCCCCCCGCGGTCAACGCGAGCACCAGCTCGTAGACCCGCAGCAGACCGATCGCGGCGAGGACCACGTTGAGGGTCACGGTGGGCGCCAGCACCGGCAGCTTGACCCGCCAGAAGGTCTGCCACGGGCCCGCACCGTCGACGGTCGCCGCCTCGGTCAGCGAGGCGTCCAGGGTCTGCAGGCCGGCGAGGTACAGCACGACGTTCACCCCGAAGCTCGCCCAGATGACAACCGCGATGGTCGTCACCGTCGCCCAGGTGGGGTCGGCGAGGAACGGCAGACCGTCCCCGCCGGAGTTGCGCAGCAGGGCGTTGACCGCGCCGTTCGTGCCGAGGATCGACGCCCAGAGGAAGCCCAGGATGATCGGGCCGATCACGTACGGGGAGAAGACCAGCACCCGCATCACCGTGTTGATCCGCGAGTTGCCGTTGAGCAGCAGCGCGATCCCCAGGCCGAGGACGTTACAGGCGAGGGTGCCGACCACGGCGATGACGGCCGTGAGGCCAGCCGCCCGCAGCACGTCGGGATCCTGGGCGAGGCGCTCGTAGTTACGGGTGCCGACCCAGGACGCGGGCATGGTGAACCCGTCCCAGTTGGTGAAGCTCAGGTAGACGGCGATCCCGATGGGCACGAGCACGAACACCACGACGAGCGCGAGCGCCGGACTGATCATCAGTGCGTCGGTGAGCAGGTCGATCCGGCCGGCGCGGCGTCGGCCGCCGGCCCGGGCCGGCGGGGCGGCCGTGGCCGCCCCGCCGGTGACGGGGGTGGTGTCACTGGTTGGCATTCAGCTTCCACCACGAGTCGAGGGCGGCCGCCGCGTCGGCGGGGGTGCTGCGGACGTACAGCGCCTGGACCTGCTTGTTCAGCTCATCGCCGAATCCGCCGGGAATGCCGGGACCGGAGGTGCCCAGGACGAGTCCCGGGGCCGTGTCCAGGATTGCCGCGACCGACTTGTTGAGCGGGCTGCCGTCGTACGGGACGCCCTGGCGGAAGTTGCCCTCGGAGGCGAGCGAGGTCGCGATGGCGGTCTTGTCGCTGACCAGGTACTTCACCAGGTCGAGCGCGAGCTGCCGGTTCTTCGAGCCCTGCAGGATCGAGTACGGCTGGGCGGGCCCGCTGAGCTGCCCCACCGGGCTCCCGTCGAGCGAGGGGGTCGGGAAGACGCCGACGTCGAACTTCTTCGTCGCCTCGTCGATCGACGGGACGATCCAGTTGCCGATGACGTACGTCGCGGCCTTGCCGGAGGTGAAGGCCTCGATGGAGTCCTGGTACTTGAGGCCCAACGCGTTGCGGTCGACGAGACCCTCGCGGATCCACCCGGCGTACGCGTCGAGGTAGCGCTGGTAGGCGCTGGCGGCGAAGGTGGCCGAACCCTTCGTGCGGTCGGCGTAGAAGTTTCCGGATTTCAGTAGTTCGGGGTTGGCCAGCATCGCGAACTGCGCCCCGGTGACCCACTCACCGGCGGTCTGCAGCGGGAGGTACCCGGCGCCCTTGAGTTTGCGCAGGGCGGCGGTGAAGTCGTCGAGGCTCGTCGGCGGCGTGTCGATGCCGGCGGCGGTGAAGGCGGCCTTGTTGTAGAACACCAATGACTGGATCTGGGCGCCGGTCGCGACCTGCCAGATCTTTCCGTCGACCTTGTTCTGCTGGGCGAGGGGCGTGTCGAGGACCCAGTTCTCCTCGGGGAACCCGAACAGTTGCGGAGCGACGACGGGGTCCAGGTTGCTCGCGACGATGTCGGGGACGTCGCCGGAGGCCAGCTCCTGCTGCAGGGTGGCCTGGACGTTCTCGGCGCTGGGCACCTCGATGGTGACGGTGACGCCGTCCTGGGTGGCGACCCAGGGCTGCACGAGCTTCTCGTAGTACTCCTTGGTCAGCACCGGCGTGATGTTCGCGAGGATGCGGAGTTCCTTCTTCCCGGACCCTGCGTCGTCCGCGCCGCATCCGGTCAGAAGACCGGCGGTGAGCGCCGAGGTGATGAGAATCGCGGCGAGGCCGCGCGGGCGGTATCGCATGAATGCTCCTTGGTTGGGGGTGAGTCGTCTGACGAGGGCGGGCACTCGGCGGTGCTACTCGAACGAGAACCAGTCGAGGTTCGCGACGCCGGCGCCGCCGGTGGCCACGAGGAACACGTCGTGCATGCCCGACGTCGGCGTGATCGTGGTGGACTGTGGGGCGAACCGTGTCCAGGACCCGGTCGAGGCGACGGTCATCGTGCCGATCGTGGTGCCGCTCGGGCTGTCGAGGCGCACGGCGAGGCTCTGACCGGCGTACGCCGGATCGACGGCGACGGAGGCGACGAAGCTGGTCCGTCCGCCGCCGAAGTCCACCGATCGGAAGGTGAGGCTGTCGCCGCCGTCGAACGAGCCGACAACCGAGCCCGTGCCGCCCGGCGACGCCGTGGTGCCCGAGCTGGCGTCGGCGGTTTCCGCATCGAACCTGGCCGGCAGTCGGGTGAACGCGATGGTGTCAAGATCGCCCACGCCTGGTCCCGAACCGAGCGCCCTGAGGTACACGTCGTGGGTGCCGCTCGTCGGCACGATGGGGGTGTACTGCGTGCCGAACCGGTTGAAGCTGCCCGTCGACGAGACCGTCGCCGTGCCGATGACCGGCCCGGTCGACGAGTCGATCCGGATCTCGAACCGCTGCCCGGCGTACGCGGCCTCGGTCGCGATGCTCGTCTCGAACCGGTTGCGCCCCGCACCGAACGCCACGTTGGCGTAGCGGACCCAGTCACCGCCGTCGAAGCTGCCGACGACCGTTCCGGTGCCGGCCGCGCGGGTGGTCACTCCCGAAGCACTGGCGAAGGACTCGGCCTGGACGACGGTCGCCGTGGAACGCACCCCCGCGGTCCATCTCGTGGCGCCGTACGGGTACGCGCCGATGGTCGGCGACGGATCGGTCGAGCCGTCCGTCCACGGTGGGAGCACGGCTGCGGCGTTGCGGGCCGGGGAGCCGGCACCGACGGTGAAGTCGAGCGCGCCGGGGTTGACGAACTGCGGGTTGGTGGAGTTCTGCAGATTGTTGGTCACCGTCACGCCCGTCGCGGTGTCGACGGTCCCGATGTTGTTGCGGACCTCCGAGGAGGAGTACGTGCCACCGAAGAGGCTGACGGCCTTGGGGTCGGTGCCGCTGGTGTTGCCGTACACCCGGTTGCCTGACGTCGTACCGCCGTTGGGGTTGATCAGCACCACGCCGTAGGTGGTGCGGTTCCACGCCACGTTGTTGGCCACCGTCGCGTTGTACGTCTCCAGGTCGAGGTACACCCCGGGCGCGGGGCCGTCGGCCGCGACCCCGGGTGCCGCGTCGTGCAGCAGGTTGTGGTCGATGACCGTGTCGGCCAGGTTGACCCGGCAGCAGACATAGATCGCGCCGACGTCGTTGACGAGCTTGCCGTAGTCGCCGAAGTCGTTGTAGCGGATCAGGTGACCCGAGGATGTCGTCCCGGCGACCTTGTTGTCGATGTTCAGGTTGCTGCGCCCACTGCCCCAGGCGGTGTTGTGGCTGATGAGGTGACCACTGCCGAGGAGGTTGATGCTGGCGGCGTAGCTGCCCAGGTAGTTGGTGTTGGTGATGCGGTTGTTGCTCACCACGTTGCCGGTTCCGGCGACCAGGACGCCGTTGCCCGCACTCCAGTCGACGGTGCTGTTGCGCAGCGTGTTGCCGGTGCCCCGCAACTGGATCCCACTCGTGGTCTCCCCGGCGGTCAGCACGTCGCAGGGGTCGGCGGGGGTCACCTTGTTCGGGTCGACGGTCAGGTCGGCGTAGGCGGACACGTACCGCGCGGCGATGCCGTCCAGGACGACGCGGTGGGTGGTGGACGAGGTCTGGATCGTCGCGCCCTTGAGCCCGAGCCCGAGCACGGTGACGTACGAGCGACCGGACAGGTCGAAGCCGTACTCCCGTTTCTTGACCTCGACGAGGTGCGACGACGGTGCCGCGCCGTCGGGGGCCCAGAGGTAGAGGTGACCGTCGGCCGGTCGGTAGTGCCACTCCCCCGGCTTGCCGAGCAGCGCCAGCTTTCCGGTGAGGGAGTAGAGGTTCTTCTGGTTGGGGCTGAGGCCCACGCAGGCCGGCAGGCTGCTGGCGGTGACCGAACCGACGGTGGAGCTGGTCACCGTTCCGGTCTCGCTGACGAACCAGTTGTGCGACGTGAGGCGGGCGCCGACCCACCAGCCGGCGGGCTGGTGGAGGGCCGGGTCGGACAGGGAAGTCTGGGTGCCGGACTGGGCGGAGGCGAGGATCGGCTCGGCGGGGTTGTTGCCGGCGTGCGGCCAGGCCGCCTCCGGCTGCATCGCGTCGTCGACGAAGACCTGCTGGCCCGGCAGGCTTCCGTTGACGGTCACCGGGGCGCGGTACAGGTGTCCGGCTGTGACGGCGGCGGCGAACTCCGAGCCGGTCAGGGTGGAATCGCTGGCCTGCAGCGCCGTGAGGTTGGCCGGGGTGACCGTCGACCAGCCGGTGACGGGGTCGGTTCCGTCGACGATCACGTGGGCGCCCGGCGCGGCGGTGTAGGTGATGCGGTTCGTCGCCGTGCCGTTGGCGGCGGGGGTGACGGTCTCGCGGTAGGTGCCGGCCGCGATCTGGCAGGTGTCGCCGGCCACCATGACCGTCGCGCAGCGCTGGATCGTGCGGAACGGCGAGGTGGGCGTGCCGGGGGCGGCATCGGAGCCGGAGGTGCTGACGTGGTAGGTCGTGCCGCCGGTCGCGGCCGCCGGGTGGGCGGCGAGGAGGGTCGACGCGAGGGTGACCGTGACGGTCAGCAGGAGAGTGAGGACGGGGGACGGGGTGGTTCGAGAAGTCATCGCTGTTCCGATCGCTAATCGATTGCGACACCATACGGGCGGCGTTGCCACGCGGTCAACGGCGTGTTTCGTGCTCGGTCAAGCACGCAGGGACCAGGGTGGATGGCCGAGCGTCGCGGGGCGCGAGCCTCATCGACTATCGCTAGAGTGGGCAGCAACCCAGCATGCGACGGAGTGACAATGACGGAAGCCGTTATCAGCAGGGGTCTGCTCTCAGACCAGGTCTACGAGCTGATCCTCGCCTCAATCCTCGACGGCAGCCGCACCCCGGGGTCGCGGGTGGTGGAGTCCGAGATCGCCCGACAACTCGGCATCAGCCAGGCGCCGGTGCGGGAGGCGGTGAAGCGTCTCGTCCACGCCGGACTCGTGGTGTCGGTGCCCCGTCGGGGCAGCTACGTCACCGAGATCTCCCCGGAGGAGTTCGCCATCGCTCGCCAGATGCGGGCGACCCTCGAGGCCGCCGGGGCGCGCATCGCCGTCGGGCACCTGGCCGACGACGACTTCGCCCGGCTCCGGGCGATCGTCGCCCGAATGCAGACCGCGGTGGACAAGGGCGACTGGGCAAGCTTCCGCACCCTCGACATCGACTTCCACCGCAGCGTCATCGCGGCCACCGACCTGGCGGTTCTCGCCCGCCTGTGGGACACCCTCGAACCCATGTTGGTCAGCCAGCGCGCGATCGGGGACCCGGCCTACCTCGGCGACCGGGGGCGGGTGGTCGCCTGGCACACGGACCTCATCAACGCGCTCGCGAGCGGAGACCCGGAGACCGCCGCGTTGGCCTTCGCCGAGCACGCCTCCGGCGGCCTGGACAAGACGACCGCCGAATAGTCGCCATACGACCAGGCCGGGGCAGTCGGCGTCACGACCACCCCGGGCAGCGGCGTCAGCGCGGCGGCGTGTCCCGGCGGGACGGGAACGGGTTGCCCGGCTGACCGAGGGTGGAGCGGGCACGCAACCCGACCGGGTCCGGGGCGGGCGTCGCGACCGCCGGCTCCGGCACCCGACGCCCACTGAGGTACGCCGCGGCAGCCCGGTCGTCGTCCGTCGGAGCGGCGAGCAGGGCGTAGAGCAGACCGACCACCCCGAAGATCACCGCCAGCATGATCGGCACCAACAGGGTGCTCACGCCGGCACCGGTCACCTCGCGCCCCGCACCTTCGTGGCGGTGCACCGACAGGGCGCTCATCCCGGTGAAGTGCATCCCGTTCACGGCGATGCCCATCACCAGCGCGGAGGCGAAGATCGCCAACCCTCGGCGAACGGTCATCGCGAGCCACAGCGCGACGGTGGCCGCCACGACGGCGATGACCACGGAGAGCGCGACCCGGACGGTGTCGTACGCGAGAGTGCCGTTGAGCCGCATCGCCGCCATGCCCGTGTAGTGCATGGCCGCCACGCCCGCCCCGGTGAAGACGCCACCGGCGATCAGCCGCAGGGCGTTCAACCGGCCGGTGCCGACGATCGCCAGACCGATACCGACCGCCACCACGGCGATGACCGTGCTGGCCGCGGTCAGCGGCACGTCGTACCGGATCCGGGTGTTCTCCACGGCGAACCCGAGCATGGCCATGAAGTGCATCGCCCAGATGGCGGTGCCGCCCAGCGCCCAGGCCGACAGCAGACCCCACCAGGCCCGCTGGCCACTCGTCCGTGCCGTACGGATGCGCCCGGCGCAGACCAGACCGAGGACGGAACCGAGCACGGACAGCGCGTAGCTCAACGCGGGTGTGATCCACCCGTACTCAAAGTGATTGATGTCCCCCACCGCGGCCTTCTCCCCCATCGTTACCGGCGCGTCAACAAAGCGCTCGAGCAATGATCAGGGGTGCCGTGATCAGGCGCAACAGTGCCCCCCGGGCGATTCGGCGCGTGCTGCTGCGGTAACCGTCCGATGCGTCGATTCCACAGCGATAGTGACCGAGGGTGATGGTCAGGCCGAGGTGTGGTACGCCAGGACACCCCGGTTGATGGCGGCGATCGCCTGCCGGGCGGTGGACCGCAACTCCGGCGAGGCGCCGCCGGAGTCGGCGAGTTGACCGAGGAGGTCGACCACCTGTCGCGCCCACCGGACGAAATCACCGGCGGGCATCTCACCGTCGATCTCGTGACCACTGCCGAGCACCTTGGCCAGCACCTCGCCCCGCGCCCACCGGTAGACGGGCCAGGCGAAACCGAGATCCGGCTCCCGGGTCGCGGCCAGCCCGCGCGCCGCCTCGTCGGCCTCGATCTCCCCCCACAGCTTCAGCGTCTCGTCCACCGCGTCGGCCACCGGGCCGCGTGGCAGTGACGCCCGCTCGTCGACGTCGCGGCGCGCCTCGAAGACCACCACCGACACCGCCGCGGCCAACTCGGCCGGCGACAGACCGTTCCACACGCCTCGGCGCAGGCACTCGGCGACCAGCAGGTCGGCCTCGGTCCAGATCCGGCCGAGCATCCGTCCGGCGTCGGTGACCGCGCCGTCGCGGGCAAGGTAGCCACGGTCGGTCAACAGCGCCACGATCCGGTCGAACGTCCGGGCGAGCGAACCCGTCCGACCGGACACCCGCTCGCGCAGCTCCTCGGTGTCACGCTCCAGCCGTCGGCGTCGCTCCGCCCAGCGGGCGTGGTCCTCCCGCTCCGGGCAGGCGTGGCAGGGGTGACGCCGCAGCTCGGTGCGGAGCTGGGTGATCCGGTGGTCCTCGCCGGTCACCTGCCGGGAGCGGCCACCCCGTCGGCCCCCGTGCCGGTCCAGGCCGGTGCCGCTCACCTCGGCGGCCAGATCCCGCCGGGCGGCCGGTGAACGGTGGTTGAAGTGCTTGGGGACCCGGATCCGGGCCAGGACCTCGGCGGGGGTGGTGAAGTCACCGGGGCTGACCCGCCCGGCCCAGCGATCCTGGGTGAGCACCAGCGGCCGGGGCTCACCGAACCCACCGGTCGCCGGGTCCAGCACGACGGCCAGCCCGGCCCGCCGACCCGACGGCACCCGGATCACGTCGCCGACGCGCAGCCGCTCCAGCGACGCCACCGCGGCGGCCTTGCGCTGGGTCTGCCCCTGCCGGGCAATGGCCTTCTCCCGGTCGGCGATCGCCACCCGCAACGCGAAGTACTCGTCGAAGTCGCCGTGGTGGCAGGCGGACTCCGCGCCGTACGCCTCGATCGTCTCGGTGTTGCGCTGCACCTGCCGCGCCAGGCCGACCACCGACCGGTCCGCCTGGAACTGGGCGAACGAGGACTCCAGCAGGGCCCGGGCCGGCTCCACGCCGACCGTGCCGACCAGGTTCACCGCCATGTTGTACGAGGGCCGGAAGCTGGAGCGCAGCGGGTAGGTGCGGGTGGAGGCGAGCCCGGCCACGTGCCGGGGATCGGTCTCCGGGGACCACACCACCACGGCGTGCCCCTCCACGTCGATGCCCCGGCGGCCGGCACGCCCGGTGAGCTGGGTGTACTCCCCCGGAGTCAGGTCGACGTGCGCCTCGCCGTTGTACTTCACGAGGCGTTCCAGGACCACGCAGCGGGCCGGCATGTTGATGCCCAGTGCCAGGGTCTCGGTGGCGAAGACCGCCTTGACCAGGCCGCGGACGAACAGCTCCTCGACGATCTCCTTGAACACCGGCAGCATGCCGGCGTGGTGCGCGGCCAGGCCACGCTCCAGACCGTCGAGCCACTCCCAGTAGCCCAGCACGGTCAGGTCCTCGCCGGGAATGGCGGTGACCCGCGACTCGACGACCCGGCGGATCTCGGTCCGCTCCTCCGGCGAGGTCAACCGCAGCCCGGCGGCGAGACACTGCTGCACCGCGGCGGCGCATCCGGCCCGGCTGAAGATGAACAGGATCGCCGGCAGCAGACCCTCCCGGTCCAGCCGGTCGACGATGTCCGGGCGCAGCGGGCCACGCCAGCGCGGGCCGCGACGGCCCGCGCCAGGCCCCGCGCTGCGGCCCTCGCCCAGCTCCAACCGCCGCGCGGTCTCCCGGGTGTAGCGCAGCAGCTCCGGGTGCACGTCGTGCTTGCGGGCGGCATCGGCGTCGTGGAACAGGTCGAACATCCGCTTGCCGACCAGCATGTGCTGCCACAACGGCACCGGTCGGTGCTCGCTGACCACCACTGCCGTCTCGCCGCGCACGGTGACCAGCCAGTCGGCGAACTCCTCGGCGTTGGACACCGTCGCCGACAGCGAGACCAGGGTGACCGAGGCGGGCAGGTGGATGATCACCTCTTCCCACACCCCGCCACGGAACCGGTCGGCCAGGTAGTGCACCTCGTCCATCACCACGTACGCCAGCCCCTGCAGGGTGCTGGATCCCGCGTAGAGCATGTTGCGCAGCACCTCGGTGGTCATCACCACCACTGGCGCGTCACCGTTGATCGCGTTGTCGCCGGTGAGCAGACCGACCTGCTCGGCGCCGTACCGGGCGACCAGGTCGTGGTACTTCTGGTTGGACAACGCCTTGATCGGCGTGGTGTAGAAGCACTTGCGCCGCGTCGGCGGGGTCGTCGCGTCGTCCGCCGCCGGATCGTCGGGCCGGCCGCGCAACGCCAGGTGGACGGCGAACTCACCGACCACCGTCTTGCCGGCGCCGGTGGGGGCACAGACCAGCACACCGCTGCCCCGCTCCAACGACTGGCACGCCTCCCGCTGGAAGTCGTCGAGGTCGAACCCCAGGTCGAGGGCGAACTCGTCCAGCGCTGGAAACTGTGAGGCCTGCGCGGCCCGGCGGCGGGCCTCCGCGTACCGCTCGGCGGGACTCGACATGGGACCAAGATTAGTGCGTGCCGGGACAGCACACCCCACAAGGCCGTCCGGAGGGGCCGTCGGCGGCGGTCGGTAGGGTGCACGGCGTGCCGGACCATGCCGAACCGCCCCAGACCAGTCCGCCGGGCAACGCCGAGGCCGCCGCCCCCCGGGCGTCGCGACGGCCCGTGAAGGCGGTGCTCTTCGACTTCCACGGCACCCTGGCCCAGGTGGAGGAGCCCCGGCGGTGGGTGCTGGAGGCCGCCGCCGCGTGCGGGGTCACCCTGGACCGGGTCCGCGCCACCTCGCTGGCCGACCGGCTGCTGACCGCCGGGCGGGCCGGCGGTCCGCTGCCGGCGCGGGTGCCGCCCCGGTTGGCCGAGCTGTGGGCCGACCGGGACCTCTACCAACACGCCCACCGGGGCGCGTACACCGGGCTGGCCGAGACCGTCGACGCGGGCATCGAAGGATTCGCCGACGCGCTCTACGAGCGTCTGCTCACCGCCGACGGCTGGCTGCCGTACCCGGACACCGCGCCCACGCTGACCGCGTTGCGCGACGCCGGGGTGCCGGTCGCCGTGGTCAGCAACATCGGCTTCGACCTGCGGCCGCACTTCGACGCGTGGGGGTTGACCGACCTGGTCGGCGCGTTCGCGCTCTCCTACGAGGTGGGGCGCTGCAAGCCCGACCCGGCGATCTTCTGGCGTGCCTGCGGGATGCTCGGCGTCGACCCGGAGCAGACCCTGATGGTCGGTGACACACCGGCCGACGCGGGCGCGGTGGCCGCCGGCTGTTCGGTGCTGGTGCTCCCGGCCGCCGAACCGGGCCGGGAGAACGGGCTGGGCGCGGTGCTCGACCTCGCCCTGCCGGCCTGACCGGCACCGGCGTGCCGTCAGCCCGGGATGTGAATCACCGGTAGGTCGCCGTCGCCGTACCGATCCTCCCCGGTCAGGATCGAGGCGTCGTGTTCGAGTACGGCCAACACGGTGGTGGCCAGATCGGCGCGACCGGTCACCGTGCGCCAGTAGCTGAGTTCGTGCCAGGAGTGCCCCTCGGTGGCGAGCACTTCGCAGGCGTCCAGGTTCAGCAGCCGGTGCAGGGTGGCTCGTTCCTTCGGGTCGCTGACGATCGCCAGGGTCTCCGCCGCGGTCACGGCGGTGACGCCGAACCTGTTGCGATCCTGGATGACCTCGTGCAACGGCTCCCCGACATGCACCGACCCCACCAGGTAGGCCAGCAGTGCCGACCGGTCCAGCACGAGCCGGACCGGGCGGTCGTCCTCGGGGCTCACGCGGCCGGTTGTTCGCGCGCGCCGGCGGCTGCGTCCAGCGCGTGCTGGCGGGCCCGCTCGCGAAGGGCGCTGCGGCGCTCCGGCGACCAGTCGGCCTCCACGGCAGCCCGACGGGCGCGCGCCTCGGCCACGCCCTGCTCGGTGATCGGGATGCCCTGGTGGGCCAGCTCCGCGTCCAGGGCATCCAGCCGCATCCGGTCACGGACGGCCTGGGTGATGTAGGCGCTGGCGTTGGACTCGCGCTCCAGGCGCTCAGCCACGTCAGGTGGCACGGAGATCGACAGCTTCCGCATCGCGCTGGTCATACCAGGGACCGTACGCCGGTAGCACCGCGTTGGCGAACATTACCGCTGTGTCGGCTCTGCGGGTGGCGGCGCACGACCAGCGCGGTCAGGGCTGCGGAGCGCCACCCCGGACACCCGGTTCCGAGCGGCGAGACGTCGCCGCTCGGAACCGGGGCCAGGGCTGTCAGACGGCTCCTGCCTCCCGCATGGGACGCCAGGCGAGGAGGGTGATCGTCACCATCACGGCGGCGGCGATCCAGAACGGCGTGGTGATCTCCCAGACGCTGGCGAACAGGCCGCCGAGGAGCGACCCCAGCGCCGCACCGCCGAGATCCAGCAACGCGAACACGCTGCCGACGCGGCCGCGTAGTGGTGGCGGCACGACCCGCTGCCGGGCCGATGTGACGACGATGCCCCACACCATGGCGTGGATGCTGAAGATGACCAGGACGATAGCGGCGATCCATGGTGTCGTCGTGATCGCGAGGGACACATGCGTGATGATCTCGATGACCAGGCCGGCACGCAACACCGCGGAGCCGCCGAGCGCTCGGGTTGTTCTCGCTGCGACTGTCGTGCCGGCCAGGCCGCCGACCGCGAAGGCGGTCAGCAGGAAACCGTAGCCGACGCCAGCCACACCCAGACGCTCCCGGCAGTAGAGCACGAACACAGCGAACGCGGCACCGAACGCGATGTTGCTCAGGCCCATGCTGAGGGCGAGGACCCGCAGCAGGCGGTGTCGCCACAACCACTGCAGACCGGCCGCGACCTCGGCACGCAACGATGTCCGCTGCCGGGGTTTCGCGGGGATCGGACCTCTCCGGATACCCGCCATCAGCGCCGCGGAGATCGCGAAGGTGAACGCGTCGAATCCAAACGGTACGGCGGCTGAGATGACGAACAACCACGCGCCGAGCGGTTTGGCGACGAACTGGTTGCCGATGGTGAAACTCGCGTAGAGCCGGGCGTTGGCGCTGGCCAGTTCGTCGGGGTCGACCAACGCCGGGAGTAGGGCACCCATGGCGGTGTCCGCAAGGGTTTCTCCGCCACCCAGGAGAAAGAGCACGACGTAGATGATGATTACGGAGACGGTCTCGGTCGCGATGGCAGCCGCCAACCCCGACAGGGCTGCGGCGCGTATCAGGTTGACGACCACCACCATGCAGCGCTTGTCGAGTCGGTCGACGTAAGCGCCACTGATCAGGGCGAACAGCAACCAGGGCAGTTGCTGCGCGAAGACGGCTCCGGCGATGAGGGCCGGCTTGTCGGTGACGGAGGCGACCAGTAACGGGCCGGCGGCCATCGTGACGCCGTCGCCGACGTTGGACACCGCGGCGGCGGTCCACAATTTGGTGAAGTCCGCGCCCAAACGCGCGGATACAAGGGCACGCAAAATAGCTCCTCGAGCCAGGGAAGGAAACGGTCGGCGTGGGACCGCTCCGCGGCGAGGAGCACCAAACCACCGGCGGGAGTCCGGTGGTGCCCGATCAGTACCGGGCAGGCTCTCGCGGCGAGGCGGAGACCGTGACCAGGTCGAGGCGCATTCCAGCTCCCAACTGTGGATCAATATCGTTTCGGGCAGGATATCCGGCCATCGAGACTCTCGTATCCCCCAGAACGGCCAGCGAGGCCTAGGGCGACAGATCCGATCTCTCGCCACGAGCCGAATGACAGGGCCCTCGTTTCGGCGGGTGCACACCGCCGGGAGGTAGCCGGAACTGAACGCCTACCGTCGTGCCCGTGACCGAGATCCTGCTGCCCACGCCACCGCCGACCGACACACCACCAGCCCGGCGTGGTGGCGTCGTCGCCGTGGGACTGGTGCTCGGCGGGGCGCTGTCGGTGCAGTTCGGCTCCGCCGTGGCCGCCTTGCTCTTCCCGCGTACCGGAGTGGCCGGCGCGGTCACCCTGCGGCTGACGATCTCGGCGGTGCTGCTGCTCGTGGTGTGCCGACCCCGACTGCGCGGACACGACCGGTCGGCCTGGCTCGCGGTGGGCGCGTTCGGGCTCGCGCTGGCCGGCATGAACTCGCTCTTCTACCAGGCCATCGAACGCATCCCGCTGGGCCCGGCGGTGACGCTGGAGGTCCTCGGCCCCCTCGCGCTGTCGGTGTTCAGCGCCCGGCGACTCGCCAGTTGGGCCTGGGCGGGGCTCGCACTGGCCGGGGTGGCGCTGCTCGGGCAGGGTGGCTTCGACCGGCTGAACCCGGTCGGGGTGGCCTTCGCGTTCGGCGCGGGCGCCATGTGGGCCGCGTACATCGTGCTGAGCGCCCGGGTCGGCGGCCGGTTCCCGGGCGCGGACGGGCTGGCCCTGTCGCTGACCCTCGCCGCGCTGGTCACGCTGCCACTGGGCATCGTCGACGGCGGCGCGGTGCTGCTCGACCCGCCGGTGCTGGCGCTCGGTGCCGCCCTCGCGGTGCTCGCCTCCGGGCTGCCCTACACCCTGGAACTGCTGGCGCTACGGCGGATGCCCACTGCCACGTTCGCGGTGCTGATGAGCCTCGGCCCGGCCGTCGCCACCCTCGCCGGCTGGCTGGTGCTGCGGCAGGAGCTGACGGTGCTGGAATGCGCCGCCATCGCGCTGGTCATCACGGCCAGCATCGGTGCGGTACGGGTCAACGCAGCAGCCGCACGGCCCCCGGGACGGCGCTGATCGTCACCGGCAAACCCAACGAGCGCTCCCCGTCGGCGTACGTGGTGATGCCCTCGGCGGCCAACTCCACGGTCCGGGCGCGGAAGCTGCGCACGAGCGGGTGGCTGACGTGGGTGCCCTGGTAGATGCGCGGCTTGACCCGGATCAAGGTTCGCCGGTCGACCCGGCCCGCCACCACCACGTCGAGCAGCCCGTCGGTCGGGTCGGCGTCCGGGCAGATCCGCATCCCGCCGCCGTACGTGGGGCAGTTGCCCACCGCCACCAGCACCGCGTCCAACTCGTGCGGCACCCCGTCCAGCCGCAGCGTGTAGCGGCGCGGGCGGAGCCGGGCCAGCTCGACGACGATCGCCAGGTCGTACCGGCGGGGGCCGCGTGGCCAGCGCATCCGGTTGGCCCGCTCGTTGACGATCGCGTCGAACCCGGCGGCGAGGACCGCCCCGTACCAGCGCACGGTGCCGTCGACCGCGTTCATCCGGGCCAGGTCGACGGTGTGGCTGCGGCCGTCGCGTAGCGCGGACGCGATCACGTCCGCCGCCGCGAGGGGGTCGGCCGGGAAGCCGGTGTCCAGGGCGAAGTCGTTGCCGGTGCCGGCGGGGATCGGTCCGAACGGCACGTCGGTGCCCGCGACCGCCTGCAACGCGCGGTGCACGGTGCCGTCCCCACCGATCGCCACGAGCGCTCCGGCGCCGTCCGCGACCGCCGTACGACACGCCGTCTCCGCCTCGCCCGGGCTGGACGCCGGCAGCAGCCGGACCGGGCGACCGGCGGCGGCCAGGCCGTCCAGCAGCCGGGGCAGCAGGGCGCGGTAGCGTCCCCGGCCGGCGGTCGGGTTCGTGAGTACGGCCACCGGGCCACCGGGGAGCGGGGCGCGGTCGACCGGGCCCGGCAGGTGATCGTCTGCGGTCACGGGCAGCACCGTACCGGTCGGACACCCGTCGTTCACCAGGGGCAGGCGCGGTCACCGTCGGTCCCGCCGCCGACGCTGCCGGTGACGCGGCGACGCCGCCCCCGAAGGACGGGGACGGCGTCGGCTGACCGGGCGGCGCGCAGGCCGTCAGGTCATGTCGTCGTAGCGACGCTCGATCGGTGCCGGCTTGGCGATCGGCTCGGGAACGCCGATCGGCTCCGCCGCGTCGACCCGTTGCCCGGCCACGACCGGGTCCGCGTCGAACTCCAACGGCGACACCTCGTCGTCGTCGATGCCGGCGTAGACCTCCTTGCCGCGCCCACGCCGCCTGTCGTTGATGAACGCGACCCCGACAGCGGCGAAGTAGAGCGCGGAGAGGCAGAGCGCCAGCGCGGTCATCCCGAACGGGTCCGGGGTGGGGGTGACCACGGCGGAGAAGGCGAAGAACACGAAGATCGCCACCCGCCACCAGCTGAGCAGCCGCTTCGCGCTGGCCAGACCCACGAAGTTGAGCATCAGCACGATCAGCGGGAACTCGAACGCCACCCCGAACAGCAGGATCAGATTGGTGACGAACGAGATGTAGCGGGTGACTTCCAGGTTGGTCGCGATGTCGTCGCCAGACACGTTGAGCAGGAACTCGAGGCCCTTGGTGGTGACGAAGAAGGCCAGCACCGCACCGGCCGCGAACAACGGCGCGGCGAGCGCCGTGAAGATGTACGCGTACCGCCGCTCGTGCCGGTGCAGACCAGGCGCGATGAACGCCCAGAGCTGGTAGAGCCAGATGGGCGCCGCGATGACCAGACCCACCCACAGGCCGATCTTCAGGTTGAGCAGGAAGACGTCCGCCACACCGAGCTGGACGAACTTGCACTTGCCGGAGACCGGGTCGATCGAGGCGTCAAGGTCGCAGTACGGCTTCGACAACAGGATCCGGACCGGCGTCGCCAACCAGATGCCGACACCGAAGCCGATCATGATTGCCAGCGACGCGCGGAAGAGACGGTTGCGCAGTTCGCGGACGTGCTCGATGAGCGTCATCGAGCCGTCGGCGGCCCGCTCGAACGTGCTCGGGCCGCGCTTACGCAGGGCGAAGGCCACGGGAGTGGGGCCCTTCGGTCAGTTGTCGCGGACGCGGTGCACCGGGTCGACGACCGGCTGCTGCGGCGGGGCCTGCTGGTACGGCGGCTGCTGCGGCTGGCCGACGTACGGCGCCTGCTGCCCGGCGTGCGGCGGCAGCGGCTGGTAGCCGGCCTGCGCGTCGGCCTTCTCGGCGAGGTCGCGGTCGTCGTCCTGCAGGCTCTTGGTCTCGGCCTTGATGATCCGCAGCGACCGACCCAGCGAACGGGCCGCGTCGGGGAGCCGCTTCGCACCGAAGAGCAGGATCAGCACAACCACGAGAACAGCGATGTGCCACGGCTTGAGGGCACCCATGAGAAGCTCCAGTCGGTCTGTGTCCGAGGGGTGGTACGCAGCCCATCGTACGTGCGGATCGGCTGCCCGCCACCCGCTGGGTGGTGGTGGTTTGGCCGGGAGGGTGAAGTCTTGACCAACCCGCGATGATCCGTCAACCACCGCCGGGTGCGCGCTCGATCAGCCGCGCTTGGCCTTGATCACCGCGAGCCGTCGGGACGTGGTGTCGAGTTGACGCTGAACTCCCTCGGCCCGCTGCTGCAACGCCTCGGCGGTCTCCCGCAGCGCCTCGGCCTCGGCGGCCCGACGCTGCAACGCCACGGCGGCGCGACGCAGCCCGGGCAGCCGGCTCAGCACCGGGCGTACGGCCAACGCGAGCGCCACGAGGGGAAGCAGCACCACCGCGAGCACGATCCAGATCAGCACGGCGGTCAGCCTACTGGGTACGGCCGGCCACCGCCGGGTCGGCCGACCGCGCGACCTCCGCGTCGACGTCGGACGGCCGGGGCGCTGCGGTCGGGGTGGGCACCGCGTACGCGTCCAGCGCGGCGGCGGCCGTCGCCCGGACCTGCTCGGCCAGCTCGACCGGGGCGACCACGGTGACCTCCGGGCCGAGACCCAGCACGAACCGGCGAGCCCACCCGAGGTCGGTGACCCGCAACGAGACGAGCCACTGGTCGCCGTCGCCGGCCTCGACGCGCTCGCACGGGTAGTACTCGGTGATCCACCGCTCGCTGCGACCGATGCGCAGCGTGATCAGCGGCAGGTCGGTCGAGGGACGGAACACGCCCTCGGTGAGGTCGTGCGGGACAGCCTGCGGCGGCACCGTGGCCGGCTCGTCCAGCTCGGTGACGGCGTCGATCCGGTCGGCCCGGAACAGCCGGACGGCCTCCGCGCGCCGACACCACGCCTCCACGTACGCCCGGCCGCCGACCATCAGCATCCGCAGCGGATCGATGACGCGGTCGGTGGTCTCGTCCCGGGCAGCCGTGTAGTAGGTGATCCGCAGGGCCTTCCCGCCTTCCACTGCGGCGCGCAGCGCCTCGACCCGCGGGGTGTCCCCGGGCAACCGGACCGCCACCGGGGCGCCCACCAGGTCGCCGGCGGCCTCGATCTTCGCCAGGGCCCGTTCGACGGCCTCCCGGTTGGCCACTCCGGGTGTCTCGGCCAGCATCCGCAGCGCCACCACGAGCGCCAGGGCCTCGTCCGGGGTCAGCCGCAACGGGCGGTCGATGCCGGCGTCGTAGGTGATGGTCACCCGATCACCGTCGAACGCCATGTCGATCAGGTCACCGGGACCGTACCCGGGCAACCCGCACACCCAGAGAAGCTCCAGGTCCTCCCGCAGCTGCCGCTCGGTGACACCCAGGTCACCGGCCGCCTCGGCGATCTCGATGCCGGGTCGGGCCAGCAGGTAGGGCACCAGGTTGAGCAGTCGGGCCAACCGGTCCGCCGAGGCACGGGAGCCGCCCCGGGCGGCCGGGCGGGTCACCGGGCACCTCCGGTGCCGGCCAGCTCGTCGTGACGGACGGCGATCTCCTTGAGTCGTTGGATGACCGCCTCGCGGACCTCCGGTGGGTCGAGCACCCGCACGTCCGGGCCGTAGCCGACGAGGTGACCGGCCAGCCCGTCGGGATCCGCGTACGGCAGGACCAGCCGGTCGCCGTCCGGCCCGGTGGTCACCTCCACCGCCCAGCGGCGCAGCCCGGCGGCCCGGCCCGGCGCGGCCAGGACGGTGGCCCGGCCGGTGCGTTCCACCGGACCCGACCAACGGGCCACGTGACTGATCAGGTCGACGTTCGCCGGCGGCTCGTACCCGCCGGGCGCACCGGTCACCCGGACCGTGCCGACGACCCGGGACAGTCGGAAGCAGCGGGTCGCATCCCGGTCCTGGTCGTGGCCGACGACGTACCACCGGCCGCGCCAGCAGACCACGCCCCACGGCTGCAGCCGGCGACGGCTCGGCGCGTCACGGTCGGGCACCCGGTAGTCGAACCCGACCTCGCGGCGGTCCCGGGCGGCGGCGGTCAGCGGCGCGAACGCCGGGTCGACAGTGACCATCGGCTCCAGGCCGAGGGTGGCCTGCGGGTCCACGTCCACCCCGGCGGCGCGCAGCTTGGCCAGCCCGGACGACGCGGCGGCGGCCAGCCCGGCGTGCTGCCACAGCCGCGCGGCGATGCCGACGGCGGCAGCCTCGTCCGGCTCCAGGAGGATGTCGGGCAACGCGTACTCACGGTGGGCGATCCGGTAACCGGGCTCGGCGTCGAAGGCGCTCGCCGTACCGGTCTCCAGTGGCACGCCCAGTTCGCGCAGTTCGGCCTTGTCCCGTTCGAACTTGCGCTGGAACGCTTCGTGGTCACGCGCGTCGTCCGGATCATGCTCGTAGCCGGGCACGGTCGCGGCGATCTGCGCGGCGGTCAGGAACCGTCGCGTGGACAGCAGGCAGATCACCAGGTTGACCAGGCGTTCGGTGCGGGTCCGCGACACGCGGTAGACGCTAGCAGCCGTCGCGCCCAGGACGTGCACCCGCGCGGGCGTGCCGCACACTTGTTCGGATCGGTGCTCCCCCGGCGCGTCGTCGTCTCCGGTCATAGGGTGAGCCTCATGTCGCAAGCGGAGGCCAGGCCCGAGAGCGAGAGCGTCGGCACGGTGATCGTCGCGGGCGCCGCCAACCTCGCCATCGCGATCGCCAAGCTGATCGCCGGGGTGATCTCCGGCTCGGCCGCGATGCTCTCCGAGGCCGCGCACTCGTTCGCCGACACCACCACCGAGGTGCTGCTCTACCAGGCGCTACGCCGCGGCTCCCGGCCGGCGGACCAGCGGCACCCCTTCGGGTACGGCAAGGAGAGCTACGTCTGGGCGTTCTTCGCGGCGATGTTCACCTTCGTCGCCGGCGCCGGCTTCGCCGTCACCCACGGCGTCACGACGATCCTGGTGCACGAGCACAGCGGCGACTACCTCATCTCGTACATCGTGCTCGGGGTGTCGTTCGTCATCGAGTCGATCTCCCTGACCCGGGCCGTGCGCCAGGTTCGCCGTGAGTCCCGACGCTGGCAGACCACGCCCCGGCGGTTCCTACGACTGACCGCCGACACCACCGTCAAGGCGGTCTTCCTGGAGGACAGCGCGGCCCTGATCGGTCTGCTGCTGGCCGGGCTCGGCGTCGGCCTGTCGCACGCCACCGGCGACGAGCTGTGGGACGGCATCGCCTCGATCCTGATCGGGCTGCTGCTGCTGGCGGTCGCCGGGATCCTCGCCGCCAACAACCTGTCGCTGCTGGTCGGCCGGGCGGTTCCGGAGCGACTGCGCCAGGAGATCGAGCAGGAACTGGCCGGGCTGCCCGAGGTGGAGCGCATCGACACCCTGCTGACCATGCAGCTCGGCCCGGACGACATCCTGGTCGCCGCGAAGGTCGACTTCCGCGACGAGGCGACCGGCGCGGAGATCGAGGCCACCGCCGACGAGGCCGAACGTCGGCTCACCGGCCGGTACCGGGAGATCCGCTTCGTCTTCCTCGATCCCACCCGCTCGCTGCCGGGGGCCACCGGCACCGCCCGGCACACCCAGGCCAGGCCGAGCCCGGACGCGGGCGGCGGCCCCGAGCCGACCTGATCCACGCCACCGCCGCACCCGGGCGCGGGCCGTCAGGCCCGCGCGGCTAGCGTGCCCGTCATGGTGCGATGGCGTACGGGGACGGTGGCGACGCGGCGACGGCAGTGGACCGGGGCGGTGGAGCTGGACGTCGACCTGCCCGATGGCACCAGCATGCGGGCGCTGGCCTATCCCGAGCTGGTCGGCACGCCCGAGCCCGGCGACCGGGTGCTGCTCAACGCCGGGGCGCTGCTGATGGGGTTGGGCACCGGCGGCTACGCCCTGGTGGTGGCCGTGCCGGACCGGCTGCCGCCGGACCCTCCGTCGGTCGGCGACACCCGCGACGCCGGGCACCTGGTAAAGGCCCGCTACACGCCGTTGCAGCCGATCCTGCTCGGCGTGGACGAGGAGGCGTCACCGCACCGCGACGTGCTGGCCGACGCGGACGACCTGGGCGGACTGCCGGTGGTCACCGCCGACCTGCACTCGGCGCTGCCGGCGATCCTGGCCGGCATCCGGGCCGACGCCCCGCAGGCGCGGGTGGCGTACCTGCTCACCGACGGTGGGGCCCTGCCCGCCTGGTTCTCCCGCACCCTCGCCGGGCTGCGCCAGGAACTGGCCGGCACGATCACCGTCGGGCAGGCCTTCGGCGGCGACCTGGAAGCCACCACCCTGCACGGCGGCCTGCTCGCCGCCCGGTACGTGCTGCACGCCGACGTCGCGATCGTGGCGCAGGGGCCCGGCAACCTGGGCACCGGCACCCGGTGGGGTTTCTCCGGGGTCGCCGTCGGCGAGGCGGTCAACGCGATCGCCACGCTGGGCGGTCGGCCGATCGGCTCGTTGCGCATCTCCGCCGCAGACCCACGCCCTCGACACCGGGGCGTGTCGCACCACAGCCTGACCGCGTACGGCCGGGTGGCGCTCGCCCCGGCGGACCTGGTGGTGCCCGAGGACCTGGATCCGGCCCTCGCCGCCGAGGTGGACGCGTCGCTGGCGCCCCTGACGGCCCGACACCGGATCGTCCGGGTGCCCACCACAGGTCTTCACGCCGCGTTGCGGGCCAGCACCGTGCCGCTGTCCACGATGGGCCGGGGCCTCGACGCCGACCACGCGTACTTCCTGGCAGCAGCAGCCGCCGGCCGCCACGCCGCAACCCTTCTCCCCTGACCCCGCCCAGCCCCAGCCGGTCGATCATGAAGTTAACGCCCGATTCCTCGGCGTGTCGTGACGATAACTTCATGATCGACGCGAGCGGGCGAGGGGCGTACGTCCGGGTCAGGCCAGGAAGATCAGGGCTAGCCAGCCGCCCACGATGAGGGCCAGGGCCAGAGCAAGCACCCACGTCGGCACCGTGTATTCACCGCGTCGGTTGCGGTCGACCTCGGCGCGGATCTTCTCCCGCCGGCGTTCGATCCAGTTCTGCCGCTCGGTGCCGCGCTTGGGGCGGTCGGAAGGTCCAGAAGTCGTCATGGCGCGCTCAGCCTACCGGTTGCGCCGGCCCCGTCGACGCACACCACCGCCGGGGGCCGGCACACCGGTCACATGCTGGCGATCAGCCGCTCCACCCGCTCGTCGTACGCCCGGAACGGGTCCTTGCAGAGCACTGTGCGTTGCGCCTGGTCGTTGAGCTTCAGGTGCACCCAGTCGACGGTGAAGTCGCGCCGCTTCTCCTGGGCGTGCCGGATGAACTCGCCGCGCAGCCGCGCCCGCGTGGTCTGCGGCGGGGTCTCCTTCGCCTCGAAGATCTCCGGGTCGGTGGCCACCCGGTCGACCTCGCCGCGGCGCTCCAACAGCCCGTAGAGGCCGCGACCGCGACGCACGTCGTGGTAGGCCAGATCCATCTGCGCCACCCGGGGGTGCGACAACGGCAGGTCGTGCTTGCGCTGGTAGCGCTCGATCAGCCGCAGCTTGCTGACCCAGTCGATCTCCCGGGACACCGGCTCCAGGTCACCGGTCTCCACCGCGTTCAACACCCGCCCCCACAGCTCGACGACCCGCTTGGCGGCCTGGTCTCCACCCCGACGCTCGACGAACTCGGTGGCCTTGGCCAGGTATTCCTGCTGGATGTCCAGGGCACTGACCTCCTTGCCGTTGGCCAGTCGCACCTTGCGGCGGCCGGTGATGTCGTGCGACACCTCCCGGATCGCCCGGATCGGGTTCTCCAGCGACAGGTCGCGCATCACCACCCCGGCCTCGATCATTCGCAGCACGATGTCGGCGGTGCCGACCTTGAGCAGCGTGGTGACCTCGTTCATGTTGGAGTCACCGACGATCACGTGCAGCCGCCGGTAGCGCTCGGCGTCGGCGTGCGGCTCGTCGCGGGTGTTGATGATCGGGCGGCTGCGGGTGGTCGCCGAGGAGACGCCCTCCCAGATGTGCTCGGCTCGCTGCGACAGGCAGTAGACCGCCCCGCGTGGGGTCTGCAGGACCTTGCCGGCCCCGCAGATCAACTGCCGGGTGACCAGGAACGGGATGAGCACGTCGGCGAGCCGGCCGAACTCGCCGTGTCGGGAGACCAGGTAGTTCTCGTGGCAGCCGTACGAGTTGCCGGCCGAGTCGGTGTTGTTCTTGAACAGGTAGATCTCACCCGCGATGCCCTCGTCGTGCAGTCGCTTCTCCGCGTCGACGAGCAGGCCCTCCAGGATCCGCTCGCCGGCCCGGTCGTGGGCGACCAGGTCGGTCACCGAGTCGCACTCCGGTGTCGCGTACTCCGGGTGCGACCCGACGTCCAGGTAGAGCCGGGCCCCGTTACGCAGGAAGACGTTGCTCGACCGACCCCAGGACACCACGCGCCGGAAAAGATAGCGCGCGACCTCGTCCGGGGACAGCCGCCGCTGCCCGCGATAGGTGCAGGTGACGCCGTACTCGGTCTCGAGGCCGAAGATTCGCCGCTCCATGGTGTGACATTAGCCGCCCGGAGGCCCGGTTCGTCACTGTCACACCACAGGTCGTGCTCCGGGCGCTGTCACATACCGGTTGAGTGCGACATTCCGTCCGGCCCGAGGCTCGCCACGAACCGCCGGCAGTTGTCGTACTCCGGCAGCAGACCTTGCTCGCGGGCCTGCGCGAGGGTCGGCGCCGCGTCGTCGCGCGCGGACAGCAACGGGACGTCGGCGGGCCACTCGATGCCCAGCTCCTCGTCCAGCGGGTGCACCGCGTGCTCACCGGTCGGGTTGTAGGTGGCCGAGCAGAGGTAGCTCAGCGTCGCGTCGTCGGTCAGCGCGCAGAAACCGTGGCCCAGCCCCTCGCTGAGGTAGACCGCCCGACGGTCGGTGTCGTCCAGCCGGACGCCCTCCCAGCGGCCGAAGGTCGGCGAGCCGACCCGCAGGTCCACGATCACGTCGAGGACCGCGCCGCGTACGCAGGTGACGTACTTGGCCTGCCCGGGCGGGACGTCGGCGAAGTGGATGCCGCGCACCACGCCGCGCGCCGAGACCGACAGGTTGGCCTGGGCCAGCCGCAGCGGGTGCCCGACCGCCTCGGCGAGCTTGTCGAAGCGGTACCACTCCATGAACATGCCGCGCGGGTCGCCGTGCTGCTGGGGGGTGATCTCCCAGGCGCCCTCGATGCTCAACTCCCGGATCTTCACCACGCACCCCCGGGCTGGCCGGTCGGAGCGTCCGCGTCGGCCAGCAGGCCGAGCAGGTAGTCGCCGTAGCCGCTCTTGGTCAACGGCGTGGCGAGCGCGCGCAGCTGGTCGTCGTCGATGAGGCCGGCCCGCCAGGCCACCTCCTCGACGCAGCCGATCTTCAGGCCCTGCCGCTCCTCGACGACCCGGACGAACTCGGCCGCCTGCATCATCGAGGTGAACGTGCCGGTGTCCAGCCAGGCGGTGCCGCGATCCAGCACGGTCACCGACAGCTCTCCGGTCTCCCGGTACGCCTCGTTGACCGCCGTGATCTCCAGCTCGCCGCGGGCGCTCGGCGTGAGCTTGCGGGCGATGTCCACCACGCGGTTGTCGTAGAAGTACAGGCCGGGCACCGCGTAGCGGGACTTCGGCCGGGCCGGCTTCTCCTCGATCGAGCGCACCCGCCCGGCATCGTCGAAGTCGACCACGCCGTACTCCTGCGGGTTGGCCACCTGGTAGGCGAAGACCCGCCCGCCGACCGGGTCGGCGTTCTTGGCGAGCTGCCGGCCCAGACCGACGCCGTGGAAGATGTTGTCGCCCAGGATCAAGGCCACCGAATCGGCGCCGATGAAGTCGGCACCGAGGATGAACGCCTGCGCGATGCCCTCCGGGCGCTCCTGGGTGGTGTACTCCAGTCGCAGCCCCAACTGGCTGCCGTCACCGAGCAGCCGGCGGAACTGGTCCTGATCCTCCGGCGTGGTGATCACCAGGATCTCCCGGACCCCGGACATCATCAGGGTGGAGAGCGGGTAATACACCATCGGCTTGTCGAAGACCGGCATCAGCTGCTTCGAGACCGCCCGGGTGATCGGCCAGAGCCGCGAACCGGTGCCGCCGGCAAGTAGGATTCCACGCACCGGGAGAGCCTAGCCGGACCGACGCCGGACGCGCCGGGGGGTCATGCCTCGATCGGTGCTCCGAACATTTCGCGTAGACTTCCCGACCCGTGAGGATCCTCGTCACCGGCGGAGCCGGATTCATCGGGTCGGAGTACGTTCGTCTGCTGCTGGGCAAGCCCCTCGGCAGCGCCGAAGGTGTGCCGCCACTCGAGCCGGCGGTCGTGACCGTGCTCGACAAGTTGACCTACTCGGGCAACCTGGCCAACCTCGACCCCGTACGCGACGACCCACGACTGCGGTTCGTGCAGGGCGACATCTGCGACCCCGTCGTGGTCGACGAGGTCGTGGCCGACCACGACGTGATCGTGCACTTCGCGGCCGAGTCGCACGTCGACCGCTCCATCGCCGGCGCCGCACCGTTCGTCACCACCAACGTGCTGGGCACCCAGACCCTGCTCGACGCCGCACTGCGGCACGGCACCGGCCGCTTCGTGCACGTGTCCACCGACGAAGTCTACGGTTCCATCGACGAGGGCTCCTGGACCGAGACGTGGCCCCTGGCGCCGAACTCCCCCTACTCGGCGTCCAAGGCCGGCTCCGACCTGCTCGCCCTGGCCTACCACCGCACCCACGGCATGGACGTCGTCGTCACCCGCTGCTCCAACAACTACGGGCCCTACCAGTTCCCCGAGAAGGTCATCCCGCTGTTCGTCAGCAACCTTCTCGACGGCGGCACCGTCCCCCTCTACGGTGACGGCGGCAACGTCCGCGACTGGCTGCACGTGCACGACCACTGCCGCGGCATCGCCCTGGTCCAGCAGAAGGGTCGCGCCGGCGAGGTCTACAACATCGGCGGCGGCACCGAGTTGACCAACAAGGAACTCACCGGCCTGCTCCTGGAGGCCTGCGGCGCCGGCTGGGACCGGGTCGTCCCGGTCACCGACCGCAAGGGCCACGACCGCCGGTACTCCCTCGACATCACCAAGATCAACCAAGAGCTCGGCTACTCCCCCAGCATCACCCTCGACCAGGGCCTCGCCGACACCGTGGCGTGGTACCGCGACAACCGCGCCTGGTGGGAACCTCTCAAGGCCACACCCACCGCATGACCCGACTGGTCGTCACCGGTCTGCTCGTCACCGGCGCCGGCGGAATGCTCGGCCGGGACCTGGTCACCGTGCTGCACGCCCGCTCCGACCTCAAGGTGACCGCAGCCACCCGTGCCGACCTGGACATCACCGATCCCGCCGCCGTCCGCGCCGCCGTCCGGGAGCACGACATCGTGATCAACACTGCGGCGTGGACCGACGTCGACGACGCCGAGGGCAACGAGGCGGCAGCCACCGCGGTCAACGGCGACGGGGTGGCGAACCTCGCGTCGGCGTGCGCGGCCAGCGGCGCGCGGTTGGTCCAGGTCTCCACCGACTACGTCCTCGCCGGCGACGCGCGCAGCCCCTGTCCGGAGGACGCGCCCACCGCGCCGGTCAACGCCTACGGCCGGAGCAAGTTGGTCGGCGAGCGGGCCGTCGCCCGGCTGCTGCCCACCACCGGGTACGTGGTGCGCAGCGCCTGGCTGTACGGGGCGCACAGGCCGAACTTCGTGACCACCCTGCTCCGACTCGCCGAGCAGCGGGAGCACATCGACGTGGTCGACGACCAGCACGGCCAGCCCACCTGGTCCTTCCGGCTCGCCGAACAACTCGTCGCCTTCGTCGACGCGGCTCTGGGCGGTCGGGCCGCTCCCGGCGTCTACCACAGCAGCTGCGCCGGCCAGACGACGTGGTACGGGCTGGCCCGCGCCGTGTTCGCGTTGACCGGTCTCGACCCGGAGCGGATTCGACGCACCTCCAGCGACCGGTATCCTCGTCCTGCTCCCCGACCGGCGTACAGTGTGCTGTCGCACAGCCGTTGGACGGCCGCGGGCCTGCCGTCGCTCCCGGACTGGCATGCCACCCTCATCGACGCTTTCGACTCCCCCGCTCCGCCCGTTCCGTGGAAGGTCGCATGAAACTCACCCTCGTCACCGGCCTGACCGGCCTGATATTGCTGGCCACGATCGTCGAGCTGCTGCGCCGTCGGCAGCTCCGCGAGAAGTACGGCATGCTCTGGCTCGGCGTCCTGGTGATCGTCATTCCGCTGTCGCTCTTCCCCCGCCTGTTGGACAACGTCGCCGAGCTGCTCGGCGTCGCCTCCGGCGTGAGCCTCGTGCTCTTCCTCGGCATCGTCTTCCTGCTGCTGGTCTGCGTGCACCTCAGCTGGGAGGTCAGCCACCTGGAAGAGGAGACCCGCACCCTGGCAGAAGACTTCGCCCTGCTCCGAGCCGAGATCGACGCGGACCGGGCGGCCCGAGACGAACTGGTGTCGCACGATGGTTAACGGCAAGCGGGTCCTCATCATCATCCCGGCGCTCAACGAGTCCGGCTCGATCGCCGACGTGGTCCAGGAGGTCCGCGGCGAACTGCCCGGCGTCGACGTGCTCGTCGTCGACGACGGCTCCACCGACCGCACCGCCGCGGTGGCCGCCGCCGCCGGCGCCCGGGTCGCCAAGCTGCCGTACAACCTCGGTGTCGGCGGGGCCATGCGGTGCGGCTACCGCTACGCCCGCGACCACGACTACGACGTCGCGATCCAGGTCGACGCGGACGGCCAGCACGACCCCCGGTACGTGCCGAAGCTCGTCGACCTGCTCGACGACACCGATCTGGTGATCGGCGCCCGTTTCGCCGGCGAGGGTGACTACACCGTCCGCGGCCCCCGCCGCTGGGCGATGATCATGCTCTCCGGCGTGCTGTCCCGCGTCGCGCGCACCAAGCTCACCGACACGACCTCCGGGTTCCGGGCCGCCAACCGTCGGGTGATCGACATGTTCGCCACCTGGTACCCGGTGGAGTACCTGGGCGACACGGTGGAGACGCTGGTGCACACCGCCCGGCGCGGCTACAAGATCCGTCAGGTGCCGGTGGCCATGCGCAAGCGGATGGCGGGCACGCCCAGCCAGTCCCCCGCCAAGGCCATGATCTACCTCGGCCGCGCCTTCGCCGTCCTCACGTTGGCGCTCATTCGCCGGTGATCCGCAGGCTGCTGAGTCTGGTCCCACCGGGCACCGTCGCCGTCGGCGCCGGCCTGGCCCTGCTGGGGTTGGCCTCCTACGTCCACCTGGCCGTCGCCGGGCACAGCCTCACCGAGGCGGACTACTCCGCCCTCTCGGTGCTCTGGTCGATCGTCTTCACCCTGGGCATCGGCCTGTTCATGCCGGTGGAACAGGAAGTCGCCCGACTCGTCGCCGCCCGGCACAGCCAGGGCCTACCCCCCGGGCCGGTCCTGGCTCGGGGGGCGGTCCTGGCCGCCGGCCTGCTCGCCGCCATGGTCGCGCTGATCATCGCCTTCCGGGGGACGCTCGCCGACCGTCTCTTCGACGGCGACGGCACCATGGTCACCGTCCTGATCGGCGCGCTGGCCGGGCTCGCCATCGCGCACACCACGCGCGGCGTCCTGTCCGGCCTGCAACTGTTCCCCTGGTACGGCACCCAGCTCGGCATCGACGGCGGCCTGCGGATCGTGCTCGTCGCCGTGCTCGGCCTGACCGGTGTGACCAACCCGGTCTGGTTCGGCGCGGTGCTGGTCGTCGCGCCGATCGCCGGCGTCGTCCTCACCGCGCCGCCGGTGCTACGAGCCATCGGTGGCGGCACCCCCATGGCCTGGGCGCCCCTGCTGCGCGGCCTCGGCCTGCTCATCGTCTCCAGCCTGCTCGCCCAGGTCGTGGTCAACATCGGCGTGATCAACGTCAAGGTGCTGGACCCGTCCGACGTGGCGACCGCCGGCGCGCTGCTCTCCGCACTGGTGCTGGTACGGATCCCGCTGTTCGTCTTCGCGTCGCTGCAGGCGTCACTGCTGCCCGGTCTCGCCACCACCGCCACCACCGGTGACCTGGCCGGTTTCCACAGCCTGCTGCGCCGGGCACTCGGCATCGTCACCGCGCTCGGCCTCACCGGCGCCGTGGGTGCCGTGCTGCTCGGCCCGTGGCTGGTGCAGACCCTCTTCGACGCCCCCGGCGTCCTCGGCCACGGCGACTTCGCCTGGCTCGCCGTGGCCACCCTCGCCTACCTGTGGGCCATGGTCCTCGGCCAGGCGCTGCTCGCCCTCGACCGGCACCGGGCCCAGGCCCTCGCCTGGGCCGTCGGGGTGGCTGCCCTCGTCCTCGCCACGCTCGCACCGGTCGCCACCGCGCTGCGGGTGGAACTCGGCTACGCCATCGGGTCGGTCGTCGTCGCCGCCACCATGGCCGTCCTGCTGCGCAACCGCACCCTCCGCTCGGCGGTGCCCACCCAGACCCCTCCCCTCGAGGCTGTCACGCCGGGAGTGACCGGAGGACTCTGATCATGGCACCACCTCGGATCACCGTGGTCATGCTGGCCTACGGCCCCGAGCCGTACCTGGTCGACGCCGCCCGCGCCGCCCTCGCCAGCACCGACGTCACGGTCGAGCTGATCGTCGTCGACAACGGCTGCACCGGCGGCGGCATCGACGCCGTGAAGACCCTCCCCCGGGTACGCGTGCTGTCCCCCGAGCACAACACCGGCTACGCCGGCGGCTGCGACGTCGGTGCCGCCGAGGCGACCGGCGACTGGCTCGCCTTCGTCAACTCCGACGCGATCGTCGCACCCGACGCCCTCGCCAAAGTCACCGAAGTGGCCGCCGAGGACGGCGTGGGCGCCGCGATGGCGTCCATCCGCCTCGCCGACCGACCCGAACTGATCAACACCGCCGGCAACCCCCTGCACTTCGCCGGTCTCTCCTGGGCCGGCGGCAACGGCGAACCCGCCACCGTCCACGCCCACCGTCGCTCCGTGGCAACACTGAGCGGCTGCTGCTTCGTCATCGGCCGGCGCCTCTGGCGCGAGCTCGACGGATTCGCCCCCGAGTACTTCGCCTACCACGAGGACACCGAGCTGAGCCTGCGGCTGCGCCAACGGGGCCTGCGGCTGGAGTACGTACCAGACGCCGTGGTACGTCACCACTACGAGTTCTCCCGCAACACACTCAAGCTCTACCTGGTCGAACGCAACCGGCTGGTCACCCTGCTCACCACCTACCAGACCCGTACCCTCGCGGTGCTCGCCCCCGCGCTGCTGCTCACCGAAGCCGCGATGCTCACCAACGCGCTGACCGCCGGCTGGGCCCGCCACAAGATCCGCGGCTGGCGCTGGCTGTGGCAGCACCGGGGCTGGGTGCGCAGCCGCCGCCGGCAGCTCCAGGCCGAACGCCGGGTGCCCGACGGCGTCATCGCCGACCTGATGACCGGCCGGCTCCCCCCGACCGACGTCACCGCCACCGGGCTGGGTGCCTTCAACGCGGTGGCCGGGGCCTACTGGGCCGTCGCCAAACCACTACTCAAGCGCACCTGACGGGGCCACCCGCGACTGCGGCCCCGCAACGTGCGCGGCGGGCGGCCGATGGAACTCAGCCGCCCGCCGCTCCCACTCGTGCTACTTGCCGTCGGCCGGCTTGTCCTCCAGGTCGGCGGAGCCCGCCGAGGTCGTCGGCTTGTGCGCCTCCGTCGTCGGCTGCGCCGGCGTGTCCGGGCCACCCGCCTCCGCCGGCTGCTCCGCGGCGGCCACATCGCCGTCCAGCAGGGCGGTCAACGCGGCACCGGTGATCCGGCGGAACGTCCGCCCGACCCGGTGGCGGTCCAGTACCGCCACCTCCAGCTGGTTCGCGGCGATCGTCCGGGCCGCCCCGCCCTCACCGCCGACCGTGCTCAACGCCTGCACCGCCACCCGGGCCGCCTCCGCGAGGGACATGTCAGCCCGGTGCTGCGACTTCAACACACCGGTGATCGCCTCGGCCTGACCACCCATGGCCATCCGCCCCGGCTCGTCGTTGACGGAGCCGTCGTACGTCAGCCGGTACAACTCGTCGTCGTCCGCGGTGGCACCGACCTCCGCCACGCAGATCTCCACCTCGAACGGCTTCGACTGCTCCGTGAAGATCGCGCCGAGCGTCTGCGCGAACGCGTTGGCCAGAGCCCGGCCGGTCACGTCACGCCGGTCGTAGCTCAGCCCGTTCAGGTCGGCCATCCGCACCCCGGCGCGACGCAAATTCTCGAACTCGTTGTACCGGCCGACAGCGGCGAAGCCGATCCGGTCGTAGATCTCGCTGACCTTGTGCAGGGCGCTGGAGAGGTTCTCCGCGACGAAGAGCACCCCGCCGGAGTAACTGAGGACCACCGCGCTGCGACCCCGAGCGATGCCCTTGCGGGCCAGCTCGGAGCGATCGCGCATGATCTGTTCGGGCGAGGCGTAGAACTGCATGGCCACGGCGGCGGTTCTCCTTACGGGGCTGTGCTGACGACTGCTGACTGGTGGGGGTGGACGGGGCTCAACCGCCCGGGTTCTCCATCCGACCGGCGACCACGCCCTCGGCGATCGCCGCCGTCTCGGCGTCGGTCAGCCGCCGGGTGCCCTCCGCGGTAGCGGTCATCACCACCGGGTAGATCCGGCGGGTGAGGTCCGGCCCACCGGTCGCGGTGTCGTCGTCCGCCGCGTCGTAGAGCGCCTCGACAGCGAGCCGGGTGGCGTCGTCGACGGACAGGCCGGCCCGGAAACGCTTCTTCAGCGCCGACTTCGCGAAGAGCGAGCCGGAGCCGATCGCGTCGTAACCGGTCTCCTCGTACGGGCCGCCGGTGACGTCGAAGCTGAAGATCCGGCCGGCCCGCGTCGGGTCCGCGGCGGCCAGGTCGAACCCGGCGAACAACGGCACCACGGCCAGGCCCTGCATGGCCGCGCCCAGGTTGCCACGGATCATGGACGCCAGCCGGTTGGCCTTGCCGTCCAGCGAGAGCATCGCGCCCTCGATCTTCTCGTAGTGCTCCAACTCCACCTGGAACAGTCGCATCAGCTCGATGCCGATGCCCGCGGTGCCCGCGATGCCGACCAGCGAGTACGCGTCGGCCGGGTGCACCTTCTCGATGTCGCGCTGCGCGATCAGGTTGCCCATGGTGGCCCGTCGGTCGCCGGCCATCACGACGCCACCGGCGGCCGAGATGGCCACGATGGTCGTCGCGTGCGGCGCCAGGTCGGCTGCCATGCCCGGCGGCAGCGGCCGCCGGCCGGGCAGCATCTCGGGGGCCACCCGACTCAGGAACGTCGTGAAGGAGGACGTCCCCGCGTTGGTGAACACATCTGGTAGACGCCCGGATGGATCAAAGCCCGCTGCCACGTGGTTCCTCTCAGGTACGTGATCGCCCTGGCCAGCCTCGTGGGACTGTCACGGAACTGGCCAAGACCACCGTTGCAGTTGAAGCAGAGTATCCCGCGCACCCATCCGGTGCGATGATCGTGGTCCAGATGTTGCGGGTCGGCGCCGCCACAGATCGCGCACACCCCGCCCTGCTCCGCCAGGAGCTCCTGGAACTCCTTCTCGCCCACGCCGTACCGCCGCCGCAGGTGGTACTCGCGGTTGCCCCCGTACAGCCGGTCCTTGGTCTCTCTGGTCTTGGTGTTGTGGCAGGGCTTGCAATAGGTCGCGTAGCCGGAGGCATCCGCACGGTTGCGGGGGAAGGCTTCGAACGGCTTGACCGCATCACAAGCCGGACAGAATCTGTGTCCCTCCGGCACGACTCGGCCAGGGCGCACCTCACGGTCGAACTTTGCCTTCACTCGACGCGCGTAGCTTGCCTTGGACCGCTCGTTGAAGCAGGGCTTGCAATAACTGCCCCGCCCATCCGGCCGCTTGGAACTCGCACAGAACAGATCGAGCGGTTTCCATTCGCCGCAGTCTCGGCAGCGACGGAGCCCATCACGATCATCATTGACCCGAGCCATGTCCGGATTACCCTATATGTTCACTGACCTCCTTTTTGTACGTAACCCCTGACAAATTCCTCGGCGTTTTCCTCGAGGACGGAGTCGATCTCGTCGAGGAGGTCGTCGACGTCCTCGGTGATCTCGGCGTGCCGCTCGGCCACCTCGGGGTTGGCCTCGGTGGTGACGTCCTCGATTTCCTCGCCCTGACGGGACTTGCCGGACTGCGACTGGCCGCCGCTGTCATGAGTGGCCACTGCTGCCTCCTCCACGATCGTCTGCGATGAACTTACCTCGCGCGGGCGACGAAAAGCCCGCCGCGCGCCGGCTTGCGGCACACGACGGGCAAAGAGGTGTCGATCAGCCCCCGGTCAACGTCTCCAGCAGGTCCTTGGCACTCGCGCAGCGGTCGAACAACGCGCCGACGTGCGCCCGGGTGCCCCGCTCCGGTTCCATCATCGGCACCCGCACCAGCGACTCCCGGCCCACGTCGAAGATGACCGAGTCCCAACTCGCGGCGACGACCTCGGAGGCGTACTGGGCGAGGCAGCGACCGCGGAAGTAGGCCCGGGTGTCCTCCGGCGGCTCGGTCATCGCGCTGCGCGTCTCGTCGTCGGTGAGCAACGTCTTCATCGCGCCCCGGGAGACCAGCCGATGGTAGAGGCCCTTCTCCGGCCGGACGTCGGAATACTGAAGGTCGACCAACTGGAGCTTGTGCGAACCCCAGCCGAGCTTCTCCCGCTCCCGGTAGCCCTCGAGCAACCGCAGCTTGGCCACCCAGTCCAGCTCGTCGACGCAGAGCATCGGATCACGCCCCAACCGGTCCAGGACGCTCTCCCAGCGGTCGAGCACGTCGACGGTCTGCTCGTCGGCGTCGGTGCCGTACCGGTCGTCGACAAAGGACCGGACCCGTTCCAGGTACGCCCACTGCAGGTCGAGTGCGGTGAGCCGGCGACCGTCGCGCAGTCGCATCCGGTGCGACAGGCTGGGGTCGTGACTGACCGCCCGCAGCTCGCTGACCGGGTCGGCGATGCCGAGGTCCCCGCTGAGCGCCTTCTCCTCGATCATGGTGAGGATCAGCGCGGTGGTGCCGACCTTGAGGTACGTGGAGATCTCGGAGAGGTTGGCGTCACCGATGATGACGTGCAGCCGGCGGTACTTGTCGGCGTCGGCGTGCGGCTCGTCGCGGGTGTTGATGATCGGCCGCTTGAGCGTGGTCTCCAGGCCCACCTCGACCTCGAAGAAGTCGGCGCGCTGGGAGATCTGGAAGCCGCTCTGGCCGCCGTCCTGCCCGATGCCGACCCGGCCCGCGCCGCAGACGATCTGACGGGTCACGAAGAACGGCGTCAGGTACGCCACGATGTCGGCGAACGGGGTCTGCCGGCGCATCAGGTAGTTCTCGTGGGCGCCGTAGCTGGCGCCCTTGTTGTCGGTGTTGTTCTTGTAGAGGTGGATCGGCTGGCTGCCCGGGATGGTGGCGGCGCGGCGGGACGCCTCGGCCATCACCCGCTCCCCGGCCTTGTCCCAGCGCACGATGTCGCGGGGGGTGGTGACCTCCGGAGTGGAGTATTCGGGGTGGGCGTGGTCGACGTAGAGCCGTGCGCCGTTGGTGAGTATCACGTTGGCGAGGCCGAGGTCCTCGTCCGCGAGGGCCTCGGCCGGGTCGTAGGCCGCCCCGGAGTAGGTGAAGCCCCGGGCGTCGCGCAGCGGCGACTCCTCCTCGTAGTCCCAGCGGGCTCGCCCGCCCCGGTTGAGCTCTGGGCGGGCCCCGTAGGCGTTGACCACCTGTGATGAGGTGACCATCGGGTTGGCTCCAGCCTGTCCGGGCACGGAGATGCCGTACTCGACCTCGGTGCCCATGATCCGACGTACCGTCATGCGACCACTCGCTTCGCTCGCCCCTGGAGCCGGCGTGCCCGCCGCTCACACCATCGAGACTAGTCTGCGCGGTGGCCTATCGCGCCGCCCTGCCGGTCGGCGCGGCGCGGCTACCGCGCCGTGGCGGGTTTCAGTGGCACGACGGTCAGACCCTCCCGGAGAGACGGGTCCGCCGTGAGGATCCCGTCGACGGCCTGCTGGGCCGCCGGGCCGGCGATGATGAGCCGCAGTGGACGGGGGGTGCGACGCAGGACCTCGGCGGTCCGGGCGGGTTCCGCGAAGGTGGAGAAGTAGATGCCGGGTTCGGTCTGCGCGGTGGTGCTCTGGAGGGCGGAGAGGAAGACCGACTCCCGGTAGCTCTGCTCCCCGTGCCCGTCCACGACGAGGGTGACGGTGCCGGGGATCGCCGGGTAGGCGCGGGCCGCGGCGGCGGTGACCGCCGCCGAGCGGGTGATGGCGGTCCGGTCGCGCTGGACCCACGCCGTCGTCCAGGTGAAGTTGGTGGCGCTGCGGTGGAAGTAGCCGCCGGTCCAGCCGAACAGGCCGGTGCCGAGGACCACCGCGATCGTCACCAGGACGGCGGTGGCGACCGCCGGCAGGGCGGCGGTGATCGGGCGGCGTCGTGGCTCGGCGTCGGTGCTCGGGGCGGGCACCGGCAGCAGGCGCACGAGCGCGGCGGTGCCCACGACGAGGACGAGGACGAGCAGGTGGGCGCTCTTGCCGAAGTAGTACGCGGGCGGGTTGCCGTTGAGCAGGTTAACGGCGGCCATCGCGGCGGAGAAGAGCACCGCGACGGAGAGCACGCCGAGGTAGCGCCGCCAGGTGGTCTCGCCCAGGTTGGTGCGCGCGAGGATGGCGGCGAGGACGAGCGCGCCGAGCCCGACGACGGTGTTGTAGATCTCTCCCAGTGGTGCGCCGCCGGGGGCCGCGAGCGCTTCGGTCTGCCCGGCGAAGAGCACGCCGATGACGGCGGTCAGCGGGGCCACGACGGCGGTGACACCGCCGATGACGGCGACGGTGCCGGGGCGGGCGCGCAGCCGGCGGCGGTCGGCGACCAGCCAGCAGAGCACCATGGCGCCGGTCGGGATGAGGAACAGGTAGTAGCTGAAGCCGATGCCGATCAGCAGTGCCCCGATGAGGAGCAGTTGTTCGCGTAGCCGGTGCAGGGGGCGGGCGACGAGGGCGACGACGAGCGCGGCGAGGCTGAGCCCGAAGGTCTCGCTGGGGTAGCCGGCGACGAGCAGCCGGGGCAACTCGGTGCCGAGGGCGAGCGCGGTGACGGCGATGACCAGGACCAGCCGGCGCAGCGGGTGCAGGGGGCCGGCGACGTGGTGGGCCGCCCAGATCAGGGCGAGCACCAGCATGGCGAAGGTGGCCAGGGACCAGAAGAGATAGTGGTTCATCAGCGCCGGGCCGGCGGGCACCTCACCGGGGGTCTGGAAGCCGTCGAGCAGGGCGGTGGTGAAGTGCCAGCCCTGCGGGTAGTGGACCAGGCCGGAGAAGATGTGGTGCCGGGAGGTGTCGGGGTCGACGAAGAGGTAGCCGCCGAGGCGTCCGATCTCGTCGAAGAGGGCGGGGTGCCGGGCGTTGTCCTCGCCGATCATCGCGAGGTTGAGGCGTTGACCGAAGCCGGTGGCCCGCAGGTAGGGGGTGGCGAGGTAGCCGGCGGCGAGTGCCGCGGCGGCGAGCGAGACCAGGTCGGACCATCGAGGTCGGGGCAGTCGGGGTACGCGCCGGGACAGCACGGCGGCCAGGGCCAGGACGGTCAGTGTCAGGCCGGTGACCGGGACCGGGTGCAGCCCCCAGGGCCAGACGGTGAAGATCAGGCCGGCGGCGCAGGTGAGGCCGGCGAGCAGGGCGAGGGCGAGGACCAGCCGGTCGAGCAGGCTGCGTCCGGAGCGCAGCAGGCTGGCCGTGCCGAGCAGGATCAGCGGGGGAAGCAGCCACGCGACCTGGACGGCGTACGCGGCGAGTGGGACGAGCCAGCAGGCGAGGAGGACGGCGAGCAGCAGGCCCGCCCCGGGGCGTCGGTGTGCCGGTGTGCTGCCCCGGTCCCGGCTGTCGGTGCCTTCCGGCACTCCTGGCATCTCCAACGTGGCCTGGGCGCGCACGGATGTCCTCGTTCGGTAGGTCGGTGAAATCGCCGCAGTTTAGCCGGTGTGGGCGCAACCGTTGGCCCAGTTCGCCCCCGGGTGGCGGTGAACGACACATGAACGTCGGACGCGGCGGCGGCACCGGCCGTGGCCGGTGCCGCCGCCGGGCGGTCAGAGGTATTGACCGGTGTTGCTGGCGGTCTCGATGGACCGACCGGCCTCGGTGCCCTTGCCGCCGGAGACGAGCGTGCGGATGTAGACGATCCGCTCGCCCTTCTTGCCGGAGATGCGGGCCCAGTCGTCGGGGTTGGTGGTGTTGGGGAGGTCCTCGTTCTCGCGGAACTCGTCGACGCAGGCGTCGAGCAGGTGCTGCAGGCGCAGCCCCTTGCGACCGGAGGTGAGGAACTCCTTGATGGCCATCTTCTTGCTCCGGTCGACGATGTTCTGGATCATCGCGCCGGAGTTGAAGTCCTTGAAGTAGAGGACTTCCTTGTCACCGTTGGCGTAGGTGACCTCGAGGAAGCGGTTCTCCTCGGTCTCCGAGTACATCCGCAGCACCACGGCGTCGATCATGGCCGCGACGGTGGCCTGGGGGTCGGCCCCGTGCTCGGTCAGGTCGTCCGGGTGCAGGGGCAGCCCGGAGAGGATGTACTTCGAGAAGATGTCCTTGGCCGCTTCGGCGTCCGGCCGCTCGATCTTGATCTTCACGTCGAGCCGACCGGGGCGCAGGATCGCCGGGTCGATCATGTCTTCCCGGTTGGAGGCGCCGATGACGATGACGTTCTCCAGCCCCTCCACGCCGTCGATCTCGCTGAGCAGCTGCGGGACGATGGTGTTCTCCACGTCGGAGGAGACACCGGAGCCCCGGGTCCGGAAGATCGAGTCCATCTCGTCGAAGAACACGATCACCGGCGTGCCCTCGCCGGCCTTCTCCCGTGCCCGCTGGAAGATCAGCCGGATGTGCCGCTCGGTCTCGCCGACGTACTTGTTGAGCAGCTCGGGGCCCTTGATGTTGAGGAAGAAGCTGGTGTGCTTCTCCTTGCCCTGCCGCTCGGCGATCTTCTTGGCCAGCGAGTTGGCGACCGCCTTGGCGATGAGCGTCTTGCCGCAGCCGGGCGGGCCGTAGAGCAGGATGCCCTTGGGCGGGCGGAGCTGGTGCTCACGGAACAGGTCCGCGTGCAGGAAGGGAAGCTCCACCGCGTCGCGGATCTGCTCGATCTGCGACTGGAGGCCGCCGATGTCGCCGTAGTCGACGTCGGGCACCTCCTCCAGGACCAGCTCCTCGACCTCACTCTTCGGGATCCGCTCGTACGCGTACGCCGAGCGGGGCTCGATCATGAGCGAGTCGCCGGCCCGGATCGCCGAGCCGATGAGCGTCTCGGCGAGGTGCACGATGCGTTCCTCGTCGGAGTGGGAGACCACCAGCGCCCGGTCACCCGGCCCGCCGCCTGGTCCCTCCAGGATCTCCTTGAGCATCACGACCTCACCGACCCGCTCGTAGCCGAACGCGTCGACGATGTTGAGCGCGTCGTTGAGCAGGACCTCCTGGCCACGCCGCAGGTCGCCCACCTCTAGCGAGGGCGAGACCGCGACCCGTAGCTTGCGACCGCCGGTGAAGACGTCCACCGTGCCGTCGTCGTGCTTGGCGAGGAAGACGCCGTAACCACTCGGCGGTTGCGCGAGGCGGTCGATCTCCTCCTTGAGCGTCACGATCTGCGTGCGAGCCTCCTTGAGGGTGCTCACCAGCCGGTCGTTGTTCTCGGTCAGCCGCGCCAACTGTGCCTGGGTGGCCGCCAGCCGCTCTTCGAGCTGCCGGACGTGTCGGGGGCTTTCGGTCAACTTACGCCGCACCAGGGCGAGTTCCTCCTGAAGGAACGCGACCTGCGTGGAGAGATCGTGGGCTTCCTTCTCCCACCGTGCGGCGCGCGAGTCCGCGTCGTCGCTGCGTGCTGCCACGTCCCACCTCCCCGGGGGGCTTGAACGTTCTGCCCTAACACTAGCCGCTATGAGGCCGATTCGGTCCCACGCAACACCCTCGTCACCGAACCTTGATCGCCAAGGGTGGCCCGACGGGCGGTTACTGGCGTTCGGGTACCGTCGGAGCGTAGGACGCGAGAACATGGGGGGTGCACCGGTGGCCGATGTCGCGACCGATCAGCTGCAGGTCTGGGTGGACCAGGATCTCTGCACAGGCGACGGGCTCTGCGTGCAGTACGCGCCGGAGGTCTTCGAATTCGACGTCGACGGCCTCGCGTACGTCAAGAGCGCCGACGGTGAGCTGCTGTTGGCGCCCGGCAGCCGGGTCGACGTGCCCGCCCACCTGCGGCTCGAAGTCATCGACTCCGCCAAGGAGTGCCCGGGCGACTGCATCCACGTGGTGCGTGGCGACGGTGTCGAGGTCGCCGGCCCGGAGGCCGAGGACGACTGACCGGCCGGGCCGCGCGGGCCCGGCCAGGCCCCGAACGGGGTACGCCTCAGAGCATCGGACGGCCGACCACCGAGGCGACCAGCCGCGCGAATTCCTCCAACCGGGCGATCTGCCCGGCCCCGCCGTCGTCGAGGGTCTTGCCGAAGCGCAGCGCGTCGTGCCGTGGCGTGCCGGCCATCTCCTCGCTCGGCGGCGCCTCGTCGAGCGAGGTCAGCAGCAGGTAGACGTCGATGCTGTCGACCCGGATCTCGCCGCTGTCGGACCGGTTGAGCCGCCGCCGGCAGCCCACCTCGGTGATGGTGGAGACCGGCACCACCCGCAGCGACGACGTCATCGAACCCGGCGGGCCCTCCTCCGGCGGCACGTCCTCGCCGTGCCAGAGGATCAGGCGGCTGCCGTCGCAGACGACGACCTCCTGCCACACGCCGTTGACCTCGTTCACGAAGCGTTCCAGTGTGAAGCCGAGCACCGACGCGCCGCGCAGCACACCGCCGAGCGCCTCCAGGGCGACGTCCGGATCGCGCAGGTAGGCCCGCGCCGCCGACTCGAGGTCCTGGTAGGGCGACCAGTCGGGGAAGACGGCGGGCAGGTCACCGCCGCCGTAGCCCGGTCGGCTCATGCCGGCGCCTCCCCCTGCTCGCCGATGCCGACGCCCAGCTCGATGGTCACGGCCTGTCCATCTCCCCCGTACCGTCGGGCTGCGCACCGGCCGCCTGGGCGGCGGCGGCCTGCCGGGCGGCCTCCGCCGCGCGCAGGTCCTGGCGGCGCTGGGCGTACGCCTCGGTGCCCTTGCTGGGCTTGCGCCGGCGCGGCGGCGCGGTCACCCCCGGGGCCAGCTTGCGCGCGGACACCAGGAACGCGGTGTGCGCGATCATCCGGTGGTCCGGACGCACGGCGAGACCCTCGGCGTGCCAGTCGCGCACCAGCGACTCCCAGGCCCGTGGCTCGGTCCAGCCGCCGCGCTCGCGCAGCGCCTCCACCAGCTCCGAGAGCTGCGGTGTGGTGGCCACGTAGCCGATGAACACCCCACCGGGCACCAGCGCCCGCTCCACCATGTCGAGGGTCTCCCAGGGGGTCAGCATGTCCAGGATGATGCGGTCGAAGCCGGTCTCCTGGCACTGCGCGACGTCACCGACGTGCAGGTGCCACGACGGGTGCGGCCCGTTGAAGAAGGCCTCGACGTTGCGCTTGGCGATCTGGGCGAAGTCGTCGCGGAGCTCGAACGAGTGCAGCTCGCCCTCGGTGCCGACGGCGCGCAGCAGGGAGCAGCTCAGCGCGCCGGAGCCGGCGCCGGCTTCGAGGACCTTGGCACCGGGGAAGATGTCGCCCATCGCGACGATCTGCGCCGAGTCCTTCGGGTAGATGACCTGGGCGCCACGCGGCATGGACAGCACGTAGTCCGACAGGAGTGGCCGCAGGGCCAGGAACGCGGTGCCACCACCGGCGGTGGTCACCACGCTGCCGTCGGGGAGCCCGATCAGCGTGTCGTGCGCCAGGATGCCGCGGTGGGTGTGGAACTCCTTGCCCGGCTCCAGCGTCACGGTGTGCATCCGCCCCTTGGGGTCGGTCAACTGGACCCGGTCGCCGGGCCGGAAGGGCCCGCGGTGCACGGGTGTCAGCGCCGGGGTGGCGGGGACGGTGGAGGGAGTTGCGGTCACGGTGTCATCTTCCGGTCGGGTTCGAGGAGCTGTGCAAGGTCCGCGATGTGCAGAATGCCGACGACATCTTCGCCTGACGTCACCACGTACTGTGCGCCCGGGTGGGTCTGTACGGCCTCCATCACCCGCTCGCCGTCCCAGCCGACCGACAGGGTGGGGATCGTGCCCAGTGACCGGGCGACGGTGTCCACCGCCAGCCACGGCCGGCGCTCGACCGGCACCGCTTCCGCGGCGACCGGGTCGACCAGGGCCGCCGGCCGGCCCGTGGAGTCGGTGACCAGCAGCGCGGAGCCGGGCTGGCCACCCTCGGCGCGTCGGCGCTGCGCCTCGGCCAGCGGCGTACCGGTGGCCACCGGCCAGACCGGACGGGCCAGCCGGGACAGGTCGATCAGCGGGAACCGGCGGCTGACCCGGGCGGCCCGGATCGACTGCCCCGCGCCACGCCAGAGGGTGACGGCGACCAGCAGCATCAGCGGCAGCGCCAACGGCGCCAGGTAGTCGGCGACGGTGAGCACCAGGACCACGATCGTGGTGCCGACGGCGACGACTCGTCCGGCCCAGCCGGCGACCTCGGTGCCGAGGTGCCGGTCGCGGGTCAGCCCCCACACCGCCGCGCGCAGCGCCCGGCCGCCGTCGAGCGGCAGCCCGGGCAGGCTGTTGAACAGCGCGACGATGACGTTGCTGACCGCGAGCTGGAAGGCGAGCTGGTGGACCACGGTCCCCGGCGGGAGGGCGAGGGTGGCGGCGACCGCGAGGACGCCGAGCACCGCGGAGACCGCCGGGCCGGCCAGTGACACCAGCAGGTCGACGCGGGGCGACGGGGCGTCCCGGTCCATCTCGGTGTACCCGCCGAGCAGTTCCAGGGTGATCCCGCGCACACCGATGCCGTAACGACGGGCGGTGAGGGCGTGCCCCAGCTCGTGCAGCAGCACCGACCCGAGCAGGGACACCACGAAGCCGAAGCCGATCAGGTAGCCGCTGAGCTGCGGCAGATCCAGCTGCCGGGCGGCGAACTCGGCGTACAGCACGGCGATGACCACCGCGAGCAGGACCATGGAGCCGTTGAGGTGCAGCGGCACCCCGAACACCCGGCCGACGTTGAGGCCGAGGCGGCGGTCGGGTCGGCGCGGTGGCCGGGTTCGTGGCTCCATCGGCACGATGCTACGGACCGTCGCTGTGCGGGGCGGGCGGCGGTCGGTGTCACACCGGTGCCCTAACCTTTGCGGACATGACGGCGGAACCGGTCACCACCTCCCAACCCTCCTCCCCGGCGCAGGCGCCGCCGACGGTGCGGGCCTCACTGTCCCCGTCGCGGGCGGCGGATTTCAAGACCTGCCCGTTGCTCTACCGGTTCCGCAGCATCGACCGGCTGCCCGAGCGCACCACCATGGAGCAGGCCCGGGGCACGCTGGTGCACGCGGTGCTGGAGCGGCTGTTCGACCTGCCCGCGCAGGCGCGCACACCGGCCGCGGCCGGCGATCTGGTGGCACCCCAGTGGGACCGGCTGGTCACCGAGCAACCGGAGCTGGCCGAGCTGTTCGACGGCGCGCAGCCGACCGACCCGGCGGACTTCCTCCGCTCGGCCGCCGGGCTGTTGGAGGGTTACTTCGCGGTCGAGGATCCGACCCGGCTGGAGCCGGCCGAACGGGAGAGCCTGATCTCGGCGGTGGTTGACGACGAGTTGCTCATCCGGGGCTACCTCGACCGGCTCGACGTCGCCCCGGACGGGGCGCTGCGGGTGGTCGACTACAAGACCGGCGGCGCGCCACGGGAGGCGTTCGAGGCGCGGGCGCTGTTCCAGCTGAAGTTCTACGCGCTGGTGCTGTGGCGCACCCGGGGGGTGGTGCCCAAGGTGCTGCGGCTGCTCTACCTGCGCGACGCCGAGGTGTTGGACTACACGCCGGACGCCGACGAGCTGGTCCGCTTCGAGCGCACGGTCGTCGCGTTGTGGCGGGCGATCGAGCAGGCCACCGCCCGGCAGGATTTCCGGCCCCGGCCGAGCCGGCTCTGCGACTGGTGCAGCCACCAGGCCCGGTGTCCCACCTTCGGTGGCACGCCGCCACCGTTCCCGGTCGCGGCGACCGCCGACCCGCTGCGCGACTCCCGGTCCGCTCCGGTGCCGCCGGGCGCCGACGAGTGACGTCCGCGACCCGCTGAGACCGGTCCGACAGACGCCGCTGCACCCCGCCCGCCCGGCTCTCCGGCCCGTCCTGCGCCGTTCGGCCCGGTGTGTCCCGACCCGTCCAGCCGACCGGAACGGTGCCGTTGCGGTCGGGACGGCGCGACGGGCCGGCCTCTACGGTGATCCGCGACGCACCGGCCGGCGTACGCGAGGATGACCGGTGCGGCAGCACGGGACGGAGGACGAGATGACCGATCGGGTGACCCCGGCGCGGCCGGTGCGGATCCTGCTCGCCGACGACCAGCCGCTGCTGCGTACCGGGTTCCGGATGGTGCTGGGCGCCGAGGCCGACCTGGACGTGGTGGCGGAGGCCGGGGACGGCGTGGAGGCGGTGGAGTTGTCCCGCCGGCTGCTGCCCGACGTGGTCCTGATGGACATCCGGATGCCCCGGATGGACGGGGTGGCCGCGACCCGGGCGATCGTCGAGGCTCGCCTGCCGGTGCGGGTGCTCGTGTTGACCACCTTCGACCTGGACGAGTACGTGGTGGGCGCGTTGCGCGCGGGCGCCAGTGGGTTCCTGGCCAAGGACGTGCCGGCCGAAGAGTTGATTTCGGCGATCCGCACGATCGCCGGCGGGGACGCGGTGGTGGCGCCCCGGATCCTCCGGCGGCTGCTGGACCGCTTCGCCGAGCTGCTGCCCGATCCGGAGCGGACGCCGTCGGCGGCGCTCGACGCGCTCACCGACCGGGAGCGCGAGGTGCTGGTGCAGGTGGCGCGCGGGTTGTCCAACGCCGAGATCGCCAGGGTGTTGTCGGTCAGCGAGACCACCATCAAGACCCACGTCGGGCACCTGCTGACCAAGCTGCGACTACGCGACCGGGTACAGGCGGTGGTGCTGGCGTACGAGTCGGGGCTGGTCCGCCCTCGGGCGTAGCCGCGACGACCGGAGTACCTCACCCGGCGTACTCGAAGATCCCTCCGTGGGGGGACGGCTGGCGTTGCCGTCGTCACCTACCGTGACCGAAGACGGTCAGGCGCGGTTGACCCTCCTGTGACGTGAGGGAGCAGGCTCGGAAACACGCAGGACCGACCATCGGGTCAGGGGCAACCCTGACCCCACATAGGGGTGCACCCGCAGCGGGAAATCCGCGCCGGCTCCCCCCAGGGGCGGACGGGGCGGGCAGGCGCAGCACCGATGATTGAACAGTCGCGCCGGACCATCGGGGGGCGGCGTGCGTTTTCGGACAGACGGAAGAGGTAGATGACGTGACCGCGACGGTAGGCCGGCAGGCGCAGGCCGCGGCCCGGGCGAACGACGTGTGGAAGGTGTACGGCAGCGGCGAGGCGCAGGTCATCGCTCTGCGGGGGGTCAGCGCGGAGTTCGAACGCGGCCAGTTCACCGCGATCATGGGGCCGTCGGGTTCCGGCAAGTCGACGCTGATGCACTGCCTGGCGGGCCTGGACGCGGTTACCCGGGGGACGGTGGCGATCGGCGAGACGACGGTCACCGGGCTCGGCGACGCGGGGCTGACGAGGCTGCGCCGCGACAAGGTGGGTTTCATCTTCCAGCAGTTCAACCTGCTGCCCACCCTGACCGCCAAGGAGAACATCCTGCTGCCGCTGTCGATTGCCGGGCGCAAGCCGGACCCGGCCTGGTACGACACGGTGATCGAGACGGTCGGCCTGCGGGACCGGTTGGATCACCGGCCGGCGCAGCTCTCCGGTGGGCAGCAGCAGCGGGTGGCGTGCGCGCGGGCGCTGGTCTCCCGCCCCGAGGTGATCTTCGCGGACGAACCGACCGGCAACCTGGACTCGCGCTCCGGCGCGGAGGTGCTCAACTTCCTGCGCAACTCGGTGCGCGAGCACGGTCAGACGATCGTGATGGTCACCCACGACCCGACCGCCGCCGCGTACGCCGACCGGGTGGTCTTCCTCGCCGACGGCGAGATCGTCTCCGAGCTGATCGAGCCGACCGCCGAGACGGTGCTGGACACGATGAAGAAGCTGGACGCTCCCGCCGAGGTGGACAACTGATGTTCCGCGCGACGCTGAAGAGTCTGCTGGCCCGCAAGGTCCGGCTGATCCTGTCCGGGTTGGCGGTGGTGCTCGGAGTGATGTTCGTCTCCGGCGCCTTCGTCCTCACCGACACGCTGGGCCGCTCGTTCGACTCGGTCTTCGCCGACGGCTTCTCGGAGATCGACGTGAACGTCGCGGCGAAGCCGAAGGTCGAGCTGAGCGAGTTGGAGGGCGAGCAGACCGCCGCTCCGCTGGCCGCCGCCGTGGTGGACCGGGTGAAGCAGGTGCCGGGGGCGGCCTCGGCGACGGGCATCGTCAACGCCGACGGCGCCCGGGTGATCGGCAGCAACGGCAAGGTGGTCACCTCGTTCGGCCCGCCGCAGTTGGGCGAGAACTGGACCGGGGAGAGCGACCTGCTGCAACTGCGGGAGGGGCGCGCGCCGCAGGCCGAGGACGAGATCGTCATCAACAAGGGCCTGGCCACCGCGGCGAAGGTGCAGGTCGGCCAGAAGGTCGGTGTGCTCACCGCGTTCGAGTCGAGGAAGCGGGACTTCACCCTGGTCGGCATCGCCGGCTACAGCGGTGACCGGGACTCGATCGGCGGGGTCAACGAGGTCTTCTTCACCACGCCGGTGGCGCAGCGGCTGATGCTGGGCGAGCCGGACGTGTTCAGCAGCATCACCGTGACCGCCGCCGACGGGGTCTCCGACGAGAAGCTGCGCGACGACGTGGCCCGCACCCTCGGCGCGGACTTCGAGGTGAAGACGGGCGAGCAGGTCGCCGCGGACGCCGCCGCGAGCCTGAAGGAAGGCCTGTCCTTCTTCAACAAGATCCTGCTCGGTTTCGCCGCGGTGGCCCTGCTGGTGGGCACCTTCCTGATCCTCAACACCTTCTCGATCATCGTGGCCCAGCGCACCCGCGAGTTGGCGCTGATGCGCGCCATCGGGGCCAGCGGCCGGCAGATCATCGGGTCGGTGGTGCTGGAGGCCATCGCGGTCGGGTTGATCGCCTCGGTGCTCGGCCTGGCCGCCGGCATCGGCGTGGGCGCGCTGCTGGCGTTCCTGTTCGGCAAGCTGGCCGGTGGGCTCTCCCTCGCCGGGATCGGGGTGCCGGCGGCGGCGGTGATCGGGTCGTTCGCTGTCGGGCTGGTCATCACGGTGGTGGCGGCGCTGTTGCCGGCGCTGCGGGCGTCCCGGATCCCGCCGATCGCGGCGATGCAGGACGTGGCCACCCCGGACCGGCCGTTGACCAAGGTCACGGTGACCGGGTCGCTGGTCACCGCTGTCGGCGCGGTGCTGCTGTTCCTCGGGCTCAGCGGCAACGCCGGCGATCAGACCCTGGCCACCATCCTCGGTGGGGTGCTGTTCGCCTTCATCGGGGTGGCGCTGCTGACCCCGCTGATCAGCCGGCCGGTGGTGAGCCTGCTCGGGGTGGTCTTCTCCTGGTCGGTGCCGGGCAAGCTGGGCCGGCTCAACTCCGGGCGCAACCCGCGCCGGACCGCGATCACCGCGGCCGCGTTGATGGTCGGCATCGCGCTGGTGACCGGCGTGACGGTCATCCTCGACTCGGCCAAGGGCAGCATCAGCGCCCTGGCCCAGGACACCGTCAAGGCCGAGCTGGTGATCGCCGGGGCGCAGAGCGGGCCGCGCCCGCCGAGCTTCGACCCGGCGGTACTGGACCAGGCAAAGACCCTGCCCGGCGTGCAGATGGTCGACGGCGAGTACGGCGACATGGCCCAGATCGACGGCGAGCGCACCTGGGTCGGGGCGAGCAGCGACATCGCGTCGCTGCGGCAGATCTTCAGTGCGAAGCCCATCGCCGGTGACATCGACCGACTCGGGCCGACCCAGATGCTGGCCAGTTCGGACACCGCCGAGTCGCGTGGCTGGTCAGTGGGCTCGACGGTGAACGTGCAGTTGACCCGGGGCGAGACGCGGACGTACACGATCAGCGGCATCTACGAGTCCGGGCAGCTGTTGAACCCGGTGGTGCTGCCGGTGACGGCGGCGAAGGACTTCGCGATCCCGCAGCCCTTCCAGGGGTACGTTCAGCTGACGCCCGGCACCCCGGTTGCCGACGTGCAGCCGCAGGTGGAGACGCTGCTCGCGGACAGCCCCGAAGTGTCGGTGGCCGACCGGGACGCGTTCATCAAGCAGCAGACCGGTCAGCTCGACGGTCTGCTCACGATGATCCAGATCCTGTTGGCGCTGGCCATCGTCATCGCCGTGCTGGGCATCATCAACACCCTCGCACTGTCGGTGCTGGAGCGGACCCGCGAGCTGGGCCTGCTGCGCGCCATCGGGCTACGCCGATCGCAGACCATGAGCATGATCACCGTGGAGGCGGTGGTGATCTCCGTGTTCGGCGCGTTGCTGGGCGTGGCGGTCGGCACCGGCCTCGGTGCCGCGGTGGTCGAGGCGCTCAAGGACGAGGGCATCACCGACCTGATCCTGCCCTGGGGGCAGATGGGTGTCTTCCTCGGTCTCGCCGCGATCATCGGTGTGGTGGCCGCGGTGCTCCCGGCCATCCGGGCGGCACGGATCAACGTCCTGGGCGCCATCGCCCACGACTGACGCTCCGAGACGGTGGGGGCCCCGCGTGACGGGGCCCCCATTCGCGTCCGTCAGGCTGCCGCCCGGTCGGCGAGCAGCGCCGCGAGCACGTCCAGGTCCACGCCGGTCAGGTTCTCCACCTGGTGTACGCCGACAGTGCTGGCGAGCGCCACCTCCGCCGGTACGGCCAGCACTGCCGCGCCCGAGGCGAGCGCGCTGGCCACGCCGGTCGGTGAGTCCTCGATCGCCACACACCGCTCGATCGGCACACCCAGTCGCCGGGCCGCGGTCAGGTAGGGCTCGGGGTGCGGCTTGGCCGCGACCACCTCGTCGCCGGCGACCACAGTGTCGAAGTTGTCCCGGCCGAGGGTGTCCAGGGCGATCTCGACGAGCGCCCGAGGGCTGGAGGTGACCAGCGCGGTGGGGATCTCCGCCGCGCGGACCGTGCGCAGCAGCTCGAACGCGCCGGGCCGCCAGGGCAGACCGGTGCGGAACAGCTCCAGGATCCGGGCGTTGATCCACGCCGCGCTGATCTCCGGATCCCGTTCGGGCTGCCCCAGGTCGTCGTGCAGGATGCGCATCGACTCGGCCATGGCGGTGCCGATGATCGACTGGCGGGCCTCGACGGAGAGGTCCCCGCCGTACTCCCGGGCCAGTTCCTGCAACGCGATGTCCCACAGCTTCTCGCTGTCGACCAACGTGCCGTCCATGTCGAAGAGCACGGCGGCGGGGTGGTGGCTGTTCAGCGGATCCTCCAGGGTCGTGGCCGACACGGGCGATCCTGCCAGGGGCCGCCACCGCCCACGGCCGCGATGGCCATTGACGTGATCCGGGCAACCCGCTCAGCCCAGGTCGCAGGCCGCCAGCGAGCGCTCGTAGCCGCGGAAGAACGATTCGGTGCGCTGCTCGGCGGTGCCGTGCGAACCCTCGGCGAACCACGGCTGGTCGGGGTCGTCGCCGACCGCCGCCAACCCTTCCCGGAACTCGTCCAGGTCACCGTCGGCCAGGGTCAGGGCACCGGAGCGCACCGAGTCGCCGAGGTACGCCCCGGCCATGCAGTCGGCCTGCAACTCCTGCTGGATGGTGAAGCTGTTGTTGATGCCGAGCCGCGCCTGGATGGCGTGCGCGTACTCGTGCCCGAGCAGGTAGAACACGAACGCGTCACCGACCTGGCGGAACGCCGCCACCGACCAGCGCACGTCGTACGCGATGAAGTCACCCTGAAAGCAGTAGACAGCGTTGTTTCGGGGCAACGGCTGACCGCCACAGGACACCTCGCCGGCTCGCTGGTACGGGGTGATCCGCCGCACCGGTTGGAACCGCTGGCCGGACGCCTTGAACTGGGCCGCCCAGTAGCGCTCGGCGACCGCCTGCGCGTCGGCGACGTCCTGCTCGAACTCGGCGACGCTGGTGGTGCTGTCGGCCCGGGTGGTGCTCGCATCCGGCGATGCCTGCGACTGCTGCGGCGCCTGCCGCTCGCCCTCCGGCTCGGCCAACCCGCCGCCCGCGCAGGCCAGCGACACCAGCGCGGCGGCCAGCAGGGCCGCCACCGGGCCTCGGGCGCCGCGTCCTGACCGTGCCCCCACTGTGCCTCCCAGACATCGGTGTTCACGCTGCGCTGTACCCCGACGACACGACCGTCACGCCCGTCACCGGATTCACGTGCGCGCCAGCCGAACGGTTCACCCTTCGCCCACCCCTTCCGCTGATCATGAAGTTGTTGTCACACGGCCGGCGTGTCGTGGCGACAACTTCATGATCGACCGATCAGGTGGGGTGGGTGTGTCCGGGGTGGGGGTGCTGCTTCGACGTTTCCTTCGAGGGCGTCGGAGGGTGCCCACGGACAGGATGGAGCAGCACCGTGAAGTACATGATTTTGCTCTACGGCTCACAGCAGGACTACGACGTGCTGTCCGGGCGGGCGACCGACCGGCCCGCCATGTCGGCCGAGCAGGTCGCGGCGATGCACAAGCACATGGAGACCTTCCACCAGGCGCTGGCCGAGTCCGGAGAACTGGTCGACGCCCAGGGCCTGAGCGAGCCGGTGCACGCCCGCCGGGTGCAGGTACGCGAGGGCGCGCCAGTGGTCACCGACGGCCCGTACCCGGAGACGCAGGAGGTCCTGGCCGGTTACACGATCGTGGAGTGCGCGAGCTTCGACCGGGCTACCGAGATCGCCGCCGGCCTGGTCGATCCGGACGCCCCGGGCGGTTACGTGGACGTGCGGCCGGTGCTCGACGGCATCGAGGACCTGGGCGGCTGACGGGTGCCCGACACACGGGTCGAGGACCTGCTGCGCGAGTTCGCGCCGCAGGTCCTCGGCGCGCTGGTACGCCGATTCGGGCACTTCGACACCGCCGAGGACGCCGTGCAGGAGGCGCTGATCGCGGCGGCCGGGGCCTGGCCGCGCGATGGCGTACCGGAGAACCCACGCGGCTGGCTGATCACCGTCGCGTCCCGCCGGCTGACCGACCTGCTGCGCCGGGAGCAGGCCCGGATGCGCCGCGAGGACACCGTGGCGCGGTGGGTGCTCCCGGAGCAGTGGCGCGCTCCGGCGGCTGATCGACCGCCGCCGGACGAGGACGACACGCTCATCCTGCTCTTCCTGTGTTGCCATCCGGCACTGTCGGCGGCGTCGCAGATCGCGCTCACGCTGCGCGCGGTGGGCGGGTTGACCACCGCCGAGGTGGCCCGCGCGTTCCTGGTCCCGGAGGCGACGATGACCCGGCGGATCAGCCGGGGCAAGCAACGGATCCGCGACAGCGGACTGCGGTTCGCGCCACCGACCGACGAGGAGCGGGCCGATCGGCTCGCCGCCGTGCTGCACGTGCTCTACCTGGTCTTCACCGAGGGGTACGCGCGCACCGCCGGCCCGGGTTTGCTGCGCGCCGACCTGACCGCCGAGGCGATCCGGCTGACCCGCCTGGTGCACCGGCTGCTGCCCGACGATCCCGAGGTCGCCGGGCTGCTCGCGTTGATGCTGCTCACCGACGCCCGCGCTCCGGCGCGGATCGGCCCGCACGGTGAGTTGGTGCCGATGGCCGAGCAGGACCGGACCCGGTGGCGGACCGACCAGATCGCCGAGGGGGTCGCCCTGCTCACCCACGCGCTGCCGCGCGGGGTGGTCGGGGCGTACCAGGTGCAGGCCGCCATCGCCGCCGTGCACGACGAGGCACCCAACACGCAGGACACCGACTGGGCGCAGATCACCGCGCTGTACGAGGTGCTGTTGGGCATCTCGGACAACCCGGTGGTGGCGCTCAACCACGCCGTGGCGGTGGCGATGAGTCGCGGCCCGTCGGACGGGTTGGCGCTGCTCGCCGATCTGACCGGCGACGCGCGGTTGGCCGACGACCCGCGACTGCCGGCCGCTCGCGCCCACCTGCTGGAGATGGTCGGTGACCGGGCCGCGGCGTTGCAGGCGTACCGGATGGCGGCGGCCCGGTCGACGAACCTGGCGCAGCAGCGCTACCTGAACGCCCGCGCGGAGCGTCTCGGCGACCCGCCGCCCACCGCCTGACCCGGCGGCCGGCGGGCGGCGGGCGGCGGGCGGCGGGCGGCGGGCGGCGGGCGGCGGGCGGCGGGCGGCGGGCGGCGGCGCACGTTACGGGCTGGCGGCAAGGAAGACGAAGGCGGCCATCAACACCAGGTGCACGCCACCCTGGAGCACGTTGGCCCGGCCGGGCACGACGGTGAGCACGGCGGTCACCGCGGTCAGCGCGAGCAGGGCGAGCTGGGTGCCGCCGAGGCCCAGCAGCAGCGGGCCGTCCAGCCAGATCGAGGCGATCGCGATGACCGGGATGGTCAGGCCGATGCTGGCCATCGCGGAGCCGAGCGCGAGGTTCAGGCTGATCTGCACGCGGTCGCGGCGGGCGGCGCGGGCGGCGGCCAGGGTCTCCGGCAGCAGCACCAGCAGGGCGATGATCACACCGACGAACGCGTGCGGAAGGTTCGCCGCCGCGACGCCGGCCTCGATGGTCGGCGAGACGGTCTTGGCATCGCCGACCACGGCGACCAGTGCCACCAGCAGCAAACCGAGGCTGACCAGCGCCGCGCGGGTGGTGGGCGGCTTGGCGTGCTCCTCGGCGTCGATGACCTGGCCCCGGCTGTCGACGGGCAGGAAGTAGTCGCGGTGCCGGCCGGTCTGCACGAGGACGAACAGCCCGTACAGCGCCAGCGAGGCGACGGCGGCGAAGGCGAGCTGGGCCGGGCTGAACTCCGGGCCGGGGCGGGACGTGGTGAAGGTCGGGATGACCAGACTCAGGGTGGCCAGGGTGATCACGGTGGCGAGGGCTCCGCCGGTGCCCTCCGGGTTGAACACCGCGACGCGACGGCGCAGGGCCCCGAGCAGCAGGGACAGGCCGAGTATTCCGTTACAGGTGATCATGACGGCGGCGAAGACGGTGTCCCGGGCGAGCGACTGGGTCTTCTCCGGCCCGCTGATCATCAGCGTGACGATGAGGGCGACCTCGATCACGGTGACCGCGACGGCGAGCACCAGTGACCCGTACGGCTCCCCCACCCGGTGGGCGACCACCTCCGCGTGGTGCACGGCCGCGAGCACCGCGCCACCGAGCAGCACCGCGACCACCACGATCACCGGCCCGGGCAGGTTCCTCCCCCAGGTGAGGACCAGCACCAGAACGGCGAGCACTGGCACGACGAAGGTCCAGTCGGTCATGCGGGAGCGAAGGGAGGCGGCCATGCCGTACAGCGTGCCAGGTCAAGTGATCATGTGCCCACCATCGACGCACCGGCATCCCAATACCTGTAACCTATGAGTTACGCTTTACCGGTGAACGAGGTGACCGTCGCGATCGCGGACCCGGTACGGCGGCACATCCTGACCATGCTGCGCGACGAACCCCGATCGGCCGGCGACATCGCCCAACGGTTCACGATCAGCCGGCCCGCCATCAGCCGCCACCTGCGGGTGCTGCGCGAGAGTGGGCTGGTCCGCGACGAACTGGTCGGCCGGCAACGGATCTACCGGCTCGACCCGGCCCCGCTCGCGCCGCTGGTCGGCTGGCTCGCCGCGCTCGCCGGCACCGACCGGTGGGAGCGGCATCTCGACGCGCTGGAGACCGAGGTCTACCGCACCCGCCGGGAGCGCCGCAGCCGCGGCCCGGCGGCCCACCGAAGGGAGAACACGGCATGACCCGCACACCCGCTGGACGCCTGTTTCGCACCGCCACCGGCCACGACCTCGTCCTCACCCGCACGTTCCGCGCCCCGGCAGGGGACGTCTGGGCCAGCCTTACCGAGCCGGAGCGCACGGCCCGCTGGTTCGGCCCCTGGGAGGGCGACGCGGCGCCCGGGCGGACCATCCGGGTCCAGATGGCGTACGAGGAGCAGCAGCCCTGGTGCGACGTCCAGATCGACGCCTGCGAACCACAGCGGCACCTCGCCGTGTCGATGATCGACAGTTACGGCACCTGGCTGTTGGAGCTGACGCTGACCGAGGCCGACGGCACCACCGAGCTGCGGTTCGTCCAGCACCTCGCCAGCGTGGAGGGCATCGCCGAGACGGGCGCCGGCTGGGAGTACTACCTGGACATGCTCGTCGCCTCCCGGGACGGCTCCCCCCGCCCCGACTTCGACGACTACCACCCGGCGATGCAGCCGTACTACCAGGACCTGGTTGCCACCGAGCGCGCCTAGCTCTCCTGCCGCAGCCTGGCAAACTCGGCGGTCAACGCGGGCAACGGGAAGTGCGCGTTCAGGCCGCTGGGGTTCGGCAGCACCCAGACCCGGGCCGCACCCAGCCGGTCCGGTTGCGGCCCCAGGCCGGCCCGGGGCCGGGCGAAGGCGATCCGGTACGCGGTCACCCCGAGGATGGCCACCCACCGCGGTCGGTACCGCTGCGCCTTCACCGCCAACCCGGTCACCCCGGCCACCAGTTCCGCCGACGTCAGCTCGTCGGCGCGGGCGGTGGCCCGGTTGCTCAGGCTGGTGATGCCCAGGCCCTGCCGCAGCAACTCGTCGTGCTCCCACGGGTGCAGTTGCCGATCGGTGAAGCCCGCACCGTGCAGGGCCGGCCAGAACCGGCTGCCCTTGCGGGCGAAGGGCAGCCCCACGGCGGCGGAGTAGAGGCCCGGGTTGAAGCCGCAGAACAGCACCCTCAGGTCGGGGCCGATCACGTCCGGCAGGCCCCGACCGGCAGCCGCCGCCACCTCCTGCCGCGTCGGCCGCCGAAACGGTCCCGCACGCTCCACGTCCACCCCACCGATCCTGCCCTACAACCGGAGTTTCGGGCCTCGCGCCCACCGTTGACGCCGCCGGCTACGCTGCGCGTGGTGAGCGCCGGACCTCGTCTCGCCCTGCCCTGGCGGATCCTCGTCGTGTCCGCCGGCGCCGTGCTGGTGTGGCTGTCCCTGAAGGCCCTACTGGGTCGCGACTACGACCGCACGACCCACGCCGTCGGGGCGATCCTCACCACGGCGCTCGTCGTACCCCTGGTGATTGTCGCCCGTCGCCTCCTGGACCGACGTCCGTGGGCCGGCCTCGGATTGCCGTCGCTACGCGAGGGCTGGCGGCGTCTGCTGCTCGGTATGGCCTGCTGGCTGGTCCCCGCCGGGGTGGGGTTCGCGCTCTGCCTCGGCCTCGGTTGGGTCGAGATCAGCGTGCGGACGTCCGTCGGGGACGTGTCGCGCGTGGCGGCGTTGCTGGTGGTGCTCGTCTTCCTCAAGGAGGCGCTGCCGGAGGAGCTGATCTTCCGAGGCTACCTGCAGCGCAACCTCGCCACCCGGTTGCCGGCATGGCAGGCCGCCGTGGGGCAGGCCGTGCTGTTCACACTGTTCGGGTTCCTCGTCGGGGCCGCCCGGTCCGTCGACCGGCTCGCGCTCTTCTTCGTCTTCGCGCTCCTGCTGGGCGCCTTCCGGACCGCGACCGGCGACATCTGGGCGGGCATCGGCTTCCACGTCGCCTTCCAGACTGTCGCGCAACTGTTCGGCGACGTGGGGTCGGTCTTCGACGTGGTCGGGTCCGACGTCCTGGGAGTCGTGGCGATGGGGGCCGTCCCGTTCTCGGTCAGCTGGATCGTCGTGCGACACCTCTACCGGCACCACCTGGACTGGCGGGCCGTCGCACCAGAGCTGGCACGGTGACCGGCTGAACCTCCGCGTTCGGCCCACCAACCGCGCCCTCGACCGCCAGGACGGGCCGACGGTGCTGGTGGGCCACTCCTGGGCCGGCACGGTCATCAGCGAGGCCGGCAACCACCCGAACGTCACCGCCCTGGTGTACGTCGCCGCCCGCGCCCCGGACGCCGGCGAGGACTACGCCGCCCTCGCGACGAAGTATCCGACGCCCCCGGCGAACGCCGGTCTCGTCCACCACGGCGGGTACGCACAGCTCGGCGAGGCGGCGTTCCTCGACGACTTCGCGGGCGGAGTCGACGAGGTCCGCGCCCGCTCGCTCTACGCCGTGCAGGGACCGATCGCCGACGGCCTCTTCATGGGCCGCACGACTGTCGCCGCCTGGCGGGACAAGCCCTGCTACTACTCGGTCTCCACCCAGGACCGCACCGCGGCACCCGAGTTGGAACGGTTCCTGGCCGAGCGGATGAACGCGACCACGACCGAGGTCGAGTCCTCCCACCTCGCCATGGTCACCCACCCGGAGACGATCGCCGGCCTCATCATCATGGCCACCAGAGGCGCGGACAGTGCCGCACCGTCCGGCCAGGAATGATCGGGCCGGGAGGGCATTACCACCGACCGCCGCTATGGAGCTGATGTCGTAAACGATTCGGCCGCCAGCGGGGCCAGCCCTCTCCAGGACCAAACCGAGGTACGGCCAGCGCCCCGCCGAGAGACCACTGCCTGGCGTCACCGACACGTGGCCGTGATGCCACAAACGATTCAGCTCCAAAGACATCCCACCGATACACCTGCGGGCCGCCGGGGGACACTCGTCGGCGACGGGATCGAACACGTCCACGCACCCGGGGCCACTTCCGACGTCACCGACTCGTCCTGCCGAACGGCCGGCCGTTGCCGCGCCGGACCGTCGTGACCGGGCGCGGCGTCGCAATACCCACCTCGGGCGGTCGACGCCGACGGGCGTGGGCTTGACGGGGCGCAGACATCGGAGGTTTACTGCGTCAGCGATAGAAGTCGATGAGCTCCGATCGTCCACTGTGGGCGGCAGACTCCTCGGCGGTGCGATCGCGATTGGTCGACGCCGGTGCGCCAGCCGTCTCCTGGCACTGTCGGTAGCGACGCGATGCTCCCCCCTCGGCGGGCGGGGAGCACCGGCACGGCAACCCGCACGGCGCAGCGTCGCGCACACCCCCTGCGGGACGACTCCACCGGCATGGCACCACCCCGCAGCATCTCAGCCGAGCATCGGCGGCCCGGCTCCGTACCACCGCCATCGCGGCCTCGGCGAGCTCGCACGCCCACGTGACGTGCGCGCCAGGGTCGACGCTCAGCAGAGGAGCACCCCCATGCGTTCCCGTTCCCGCCTGTTGGCACTCGTCACCGGCCTGGCCGTGATGCTGACCAGCTTGGCAATCCTCACGACACCGGCCTCGGCGGCACCGCTGACCAAGGTCCTGGTGTTCAGCAAGACCGCGGGCTTCCGCCACTCGTCCATCCCGAACGGCATCGCCGCGATCCAGCAGCTCGGCTCGGCCAACGGCTTCACCGTGACCGCCACCGAGGACGCCAACCAGTTCACCACCTCCAACCTGGCCCAGTACCAGGCGGTGGTCTTCCTGTCCACGACCGGCGACGTCCTCAACTCCAGCCAGCAGACGGCCTTCGAGTCGTACATCGCCGCCGGCGGCGGATACGTCGGCGTGCACGCCGCCGCCGACACCGAGTACAACTGGCCGTGGTACGGCCAACTGGTCGGCGCGTACTTCGACTCGCACCCGGCGATCCAGACCGCCACCGTGCGGATCGAGGACCAGACCAACCCGTCGACGGCCCACCTCGGTGCGACCTGGGTGCGCTCCGACGAGTGGTACAACTACCGCACCAACCCCCGGTCGAGCGCGCGGGTACTGGCCAACCTCGACGAGTCGTCCTACAGCGGCGGCAACATGAGCGGCGACCACCCGATCACCTGGTGCAAGGCGTACGGCGGTGGGCGGGCCTGGTACACGGGTCTGGGCCACACCGAGGCGTCGTACACCGACCCGAACTTCACCCGGATGCTGCTCGGCGGCCTCCAGGTCGCCGCGGGTTCGGTGACCGCCGACTGCTCGCCGCGGACGACCACCCCGCCGCCCACCACCCCGCCGCCCACCACCAGCGGCTCCACCCTGAAGGCCCGGGCCAACAACCAGTTCGTGAGCGCACCCAACTCCACCACCGCGCTGATCGCCAACAAGTCCTCCGCCGGCACCAGCGAGCGGTTCGACCTGGTCAACCTCGCCAACGGCAACGTGGCGCTGCGCGCCAAGAGCAACGGGCAGTACGTCGCGGCCGAGAACGCCGGTGCCGCCGCGCTGATCGCCAACCGCGCCTCCGCCGGCGCCTGGGAGACGTTCCAGCTGGTGCGCAACTCCGACGGCACGGTGAGCCTGCGCGCCACCGTGAACAACCGTTACGTCGCCGCCGACAACGCGGGCGCCTCGCCGTTGATCGCCAACCGGACCGCCATCGGCCAGTGGGAGAAGTTCGACCTCGTCACGAACTGACCGCGCCACGGCTCACTCGTCACCACCCCCTCGGCCGTGGTGCGTCCCCGCACGCCCGGCCCCCGATCGTCGAGGAAGGACGATCATGCTCTCGAAATCCCGGCGCTGGTCCCGGGCCCTCGTCGCGGCAGTCACCGCCGCCGCGAGCGTGACCCTGGCCGTGGCCGCACCGTCGACCGCGCAGGCGGCGGTCATCCCCGCCTCCGACTACCAGCAGGTCAAACTCGCCACCGGCTCGGCCGAGCTGGGTGAGGCCATGTCCCTGGCCGTCCTGCCCAACCGCTCGGTCCTGCACACCGCCCGCAACGGCGTCCTGCGGGTCACCGACGTGGCCGGCAACACCAAGACATCCGGCACCCTGTCGGTCTACACGCACGACGAGGAGGGGTTGCAGGGCGTCGCCGTCGACCCCAACTTCGCCACCAACCGGTGGATCTACCTGTACTACTCGCCCACGTTGAGCACCCCGTCCGGGGACGCCCCGACCACCGGCTCGCAGTCGGACTGGGACCGGTGGAAGGGGCACCTGCGGCTGTCCCGGTTCACCCTCAACTCCGACGACACGCTCAACCTGGGCAGCGAGAAGATCGTGCTCCAGGTCGCCAACGACCGTGGGCAGTGCTGTCACGTCGGCGGTGACCTGGACTTCGACGCCGCCGGGAACCTGTACCTGACCACCGGCGACGACACCAACCCGTTCGAGTCGTCCGGCTACTCGCCGCTGGACGAGCGGACCAACCGCAACCCGCAGTTCGACGCCCAGCGCACCGCGGGCAACACCAACGACCTGCGCGGCAAGCTGCTGCGGATCAAGCCGCAGGCGGACGGCACGTACACCATCCCGTCGGGCAACCTGTTCGCGCCCGGCACGGCCAACACCCGTCCGGAGATCTACGCGATGGGTCTGCGCAACCCGTTCCGGATGAGCGTCGACAAGGCCACCGGTGTCGTCTACCTCGGCGACTACGGCCCGGACGCCGGGTCCACGAACTCCAGCCGGGGCCCCCAGGGTCAGGTGGAGTTCAACCGCATCACGGCGCCGGGCAACTACGGCTGGCCGTACTGCACCGGCACCAACACCAGCACCGAAACATACAATGAATACACCTTCCCGTCCGGGCCGTCGCAGTCGAAGTACAACTGCACGGGCGGGCCGACCAACAACTCGTTCCGCAACACCGGGCTCGGCACGCTGCCCGCGGCGAAGCCGGCCTGGATCAAGTACGCCGGCGACTCCGGGTCACCGTCGGAGTTCGGCAGCGGCTCCGAGTCGCCGATGGGCGGCCCGGTCTACCGGTACGACGCGTCGCTGAACTCCAGCATCAAGTTCCCGCAGTCGCTCAACGGCCAGTTCTTCGCCGGCGAGTACGGCCGCCGCTGGATCAAGGCGATCGCTGTCAACTCCGACGGCTCGCGCGGGGAGATCTCCAACTTCCCGTGGTCCGGCACGCAGGTCATGGACATGGCCTTCGGCCCGGACGGGGCGCTCTACGTGCTGGACTACGGCACCGGGTCGAACAACCAGGCGCTGTTCCGGATCGAGTACATCGGTGGCGGCAACCGCAGCCCCATCGCGGTCGCCTCGGCCAATCCCACCTCGGGGGCCAACCCGCTGACGGTCAACTTCTCGTCGGCCGGTAGCTCCGACCCCGAAGGTGGGGCGCTGAGCTACCTGTGGACGTTCGGCGACGGCACGACGTCGACGGCGGCGAACCCCACCAAGACGTACACCACGAACGGCACGTACTCCCCCACGTTGAAGGTCACCGACCCGGCCGGCCTGTCCGGTACGGCGAGCCTGGTCGTCACCGTCGGCAACACGGCCCCGACGGTGACGCTCACCTCGCCCGCCGACGGGCAGCTGTTCAACTTCGGTGACACGGTGTCGTACCAGATCAGTGTGAGCGACCCGCAGGACGGCACTGTCGACTGTTCCAAGGTGAGCCTGACCTACGCGCTGGGCCACGACAGCCACGCGCACCAGATCACCTCGAAGACCGGGTGCAGCGGCTCGATCACCGTCCCGACCGACGGGGAGCACGACTCGGCGGCCAACATCTACGGAGTCTTCGACGCCGCGTACACCGACAACGGTGGCCTCACCACGCACAGCATCAAGACGCTGCAGCCGAAGCACCGCCAGGGCGAGCACTTCAGCGCTCAGTCCGGTGTCCAGGCGACCGACCACACCAGCGCCGAGGGTGGCCGCACGGCCGGATTCATCGAGAACAACGACTGGATCTCGTACCAGCCGTACAACCTGGCCAACGCCAACCGCTTCACCGTCCGGGCGTCGTCGGCCGGCGCCGGCGGCACCATCGAGGTCCGGGCCGGATCGGCCACCGGCACCCTGCTGGGCACCGTGACGGTGCCGGTGACCGGGAACTGGGAGACCTTCACCGAGGTGTCCGGCGCGATCAGCAACCCGCCCACCGCGTCGACCACGCTGTACCTGGTGTTCAAAGGTGGGTCCGGCTACCTGTTCGACGTCGACGCGTTCACCTTCACCACGGGCACCACCACCACCCCCTCCGGGGGAATCAGCCTCCGGGCTCAGGTCAACAACCAGTACGTGTCGGCGGTGGGCACCAGCGCGCTGATCGCCAACAAGGCCAGCATCGGGACCACTGAACAGTTCGACCGGGTGGACGCCGGCAACGGCACCATCGCCCTGCGGTCACGCGCCAACGGGCTGTACGTCTGCGCCGAGAACGCGGGTGCGGAGCCGTTGATCGCCAACCGTACGACGGTCGGGGCGTGGGAGACGTTCCAGCTCATCACCAACTCGGATGGGACGGTGAGTCTGCGCGCCACGGTCAACAACCAGATCGTGGCCGCCGAGAACGCCGGAGCGGGATCGCTGATCGCGAACCGTACGTCGGTCGGCTCGTGGGAGAGATTCATCCTGACGAACAACTGACGAGCGGTGGGCCCGGTCCGTCACGGGCCGGGCCCACCGAGCCCGTCGGCCTTGGCCGTGGGGGTGGCTAGATCGGGAAGCGGCCGTGCCGCCAGTGCCAGTGCCGACCCGCCATGAGGTGATCGACGATCGCGCGTTGGAGCACGGTGCGGCGGGGCAACTGGTCCAGCGGGGTGCTCAGGGTGCGGAACACGAAACGCAGCACCTCGACGTCGGCGTCCGGACCGTCCTTCTCCTCGTAGGGAGCCAGCTCGAACATCTGCTGGAACCGGACGATGTTGGAACCTTCGGGTAGGTATTCCCGCAACTGCGGGTCGAGAAGCCACGAACCGCAGGAGAACGCGGTGTAGGGCTCGTCCGGAAAGTGCCGCGCGAAGAACACCCGCGCGTCGTCCAGCGACGCCGTGACCAACTCGGGGGTCAGCGGCCCCGTGTCGGGGACGTGCAGGCTGATGGCCGCGTCGCCGCGGTGGTGTTGCAGCCGGCCCAGCTCGTAGACGCTGCCGCGCACGTGCAGCGTCAACCACGCCTGCATGACCGGCCAACCCTCACCGCGCATCCGCCGGTCGATCGCGAGGTTGCGGCCGAGGTCCGCGAGGCTCACCCACGACACGTCGTCGGGGACGTCGTGGTCGCGGTGGTATCCCCGGGCGACGTCGACCAGGGCCAGGTACGCGTACACGTAGAGGTGCCGCCAGGCGGGACCCCGGTCGCGGGGCAGCTCCGGACCGGGCACCAGCCAGCCGTGGCCGCCGAGGTCGGCATGTTGCAGGGCGATCGACCGGTCGAGCAGCCAGCGCAGCTCCGGCGTCCACAGTGGCGACGCCGGGTCGGGCCAGCCCGCCATGATCTCGGCGGCGGCGTCCGGCCGCACCGCGAGCCGATCGAGCAGCGCGGGAGCGTCGGCCTTGGCGGGCAGCGGAACCGACTGTCGATCGCCGGCGAGCTGCGCGACGCGCTCGACCTCCTCGACGGGGACTCCGAGCCGAGCGGCGGTGTCGTGCAGGTCCACCTGGCTGACCCTACCGGCGGGACGGTCGGCGGTCTGCCCGCAGGATGGTCTCAGGAGTCTGCGGGCACCCCGGCGTCGAGTTGCCCGATCATCGGCGCCAGGAGGTCGTTGAGGTTCCGGGCCAGCACCACGACCGCCCGACGCGCGGCGGCGGCGACGCCGTCGTCCGGTCCGTCGGGTGTCGGCGGCAGGTCGTCGAGCGGAAGCGGCGCGCGTCCACCTGGAGCAGGGCGCGAAGATGCGGGCTACGCGTCTGGTCCTGATCGGTGGGTGTGGTGAACTGGCCGAACAGCTGCGGCCAGTCCCGCCAGCCGCGGTCGCGTTGCCACTGCTTGGTCCAGGTCAGCTCGGCGGGCCAGCCGGAGACCACCGTGACCGCGCAGACCATGCTGCCGTCCCACGGGCTGCGGGCGCAGGTCGCCGAGATGATCCGCCGGTGCCAGCGAACGAAGCCCGGTGACAGCGCGGTGGCCACCTGCCAGGCCGTCGCCGCGAACGAGACCGGCGCGAAGTCACCCCAGGTCTCGTCGAACTCGCCGATCCGACGGAGCACCTCCGCCTCGTACCGGCCGCGTCCGTCGGTGCCGTGCTCACGGTCGAACTGCTCATCCAGCCAGAAGGCGCGCGGTTCCGGCATTCTCGTCCCCGTTTCCCGACGATGGTGTTCAGCACGTCGAACCTATGCCATCGGGGGGCGCGTGGTGCCCTCGCCGCGACTACCCCACGAGAACGCAGAACGGGTGACCGGCCGGGTCGGCGTACACGCGTAGCGGCTCGTCGGGATCCTCGATGCGGTCGTAGCGCAGTCGGCCACCGAGGCGCAGGACGCGCTCGTGCTGGACCAGCAACTCCGCGACGGACTCCACGGTGAGGTCCAGGTGCAGTTGCTGAGGCACGTCGTTCTGTGGCCAGGTCGTCTCCGGCAGGTGATCCACCTGCTGAAACGCGAGCTGTGTGCTGCCGTCGTTGGACCTCAGCACCAGCCAGTCACGACCACGCTCGTCGTCCTGACCGGCCGTTGGTGGCTCGTCGCCGGGCCGGTAGACGTAGCCGAGCAGGTGTCGGTAGAACTCGGCCAGCACCCGCGCGTCGGTGCCGTCCAGCACCACCGAACCCAATTGGGGCACGCTCTCCTGATCGCCCATGCTCGATCACCTCCGGGTGCCCATTCTCGCCGTACCGCACCGTGGACGCACCTCGCGCCGTCGCATCCGCACCGACGGTTTCGCAGTCAGGCACCCGTCACTGAACGTATACGGCGCGACCAGTGGTGGCCGTGGGTTGACAACCATGCTGCTCCAGAGTGGACGATGTGGTGTGCGGATTCTGGTGATGGGTGGCAGCGGCCTGATCGGCGCTCACGTGGTGAAGGTGCTGCGTGCGCGCGGCCATGCCACGACCTCGGTGGCGCGTACCGCCCATCCGGAAGTCGACCACCTGCTCGACGTGGGGTCCGCCTCGATCGACGACCTTCGGTCGTTGCTCGCCGGTCACGACGGCGTCGTGCACGCCACCCGGACCGACGAGCAACGGCCGCTGCCCAAGCCGATCTACCCGCAGTTCCGCCGCGACAACGTCGACCCGGTGGTACGCCTGTTCACCGCCGCCCGCGCCGAGGGCCTCACCCGTGGGGTCATCATGGGCTCGTACTACACCTACTTCGACAGGTTGCATCCGCAGTGGCGGCTGACCGATCGGCACACGTACATCCGCTGCCGCCTGGAGCAGGCCCGGCGGGGACGGGCGGCGGCCGGCCCGGATCTGCCGGTCGCCGTCCTCGAACTGCCCTTCGTCTTCGGTCGGGCCGGCGACCGGCTGCCGAACTGGGCCGGCCCGCTGGACCGGTGGGCGCGCTCACGTACACCTCTGGTGGCGCCGACCGGCGGAAGCGCCGCGGCCTCGGCGCGCAGCGTGGCGGAGGTCGCGGCCGACGCCCTGGAGCAGGCCAGCGGCGCGGACATCCCGGTCGCCGACGAGAACCTCACCTGGCACGACATGCTCGCGCGCATCGCCGAGGCGGTCGGTCGACGCCGCCGGATCACCCGACTGCCGGCCGGCGCGGCAAGAACCGCCCTGCGACTCGGCGGCGCGTTGCAGACCGTCGGTCGCAAGGAGTCCGGGGTCAACCCCAGCCACCTCGCCGACCTCCTGCTCGCCGAACTTTTCATCGAGCCGACAACCGGCCGATCGCTGGACTCCGCGCTGCGCGAGACCTTCCCGGCCTAGCTCGGTCGCGCGAGGTACGCGGTCTTGACGTCGGGCGCGAACCCGCAGGCGCGGTAGAAGGCGTGTGTCGCGGGGGTACGCGAGCCCGTCATCAGCATCGCCTTGTAGCAGCCCGCGTCCCAGGCGGCCTGGAGCGTGCCGGCCATGATCTGCCGACCCAGACCGGTGCCCCGCCGGGACTCCTCGACGACGACGTTCTCGACGACGGCGTACGGCGACGCCGACCGGCTGAGGTTGGGGACGACGTTGAGGTACGTCGTGGCGACGACCACCCCGTCCAGGTCGAGGACGAACAGAGTGAGTCCGGGGGTGTCCAGGATCCGCTGGTACGCCGCCAGGTCCGCGCCGTCGTCCAGCACCGGATCGTCCGGGTTCAACTGCCGGTAGAGGTGGATGATCTGCGCGAAGTCGTCGGGCCCTGCCGCACGGAACATGCCCTGAGCGTAGCGACGGCGGCGGGCAGGCGCTGCCCGCGCACCGCCCGGCCGAGGGGTCGCGCGCACCGTCAGGGAGGTAGTGGTGTCCTCCGCTCGTGCGGCCCCTACATCCCTGTGGCGTCCGCCAGACCACGGGAGGGCCGTCAGCGACGTTCCTGGGCCAGCCCGACGACGATGCCCTCGGGGCCGCGGACGTAGCAGAGCAGGAAGATGTCCTCGTACCTCTCCACCGTTCTCGACACCTCACCGCGCGCGTGCCGTCCGCGTCGATCATGGAGTTGTGGTGCCCGGAACCTGGTGAACAGCGGCTTTCATCACCCACCACAACTCCATGATCGGCCAGAGAGGGTCAGGGTAATGCGGCGCTGCTGGGCCAGGTACTCGGCCAGCCGCGGATCGACCCGGAGCCGAATCTCCCGGTTTCCCCTGCCCCCGCTCTCCCCGGTCTTCACCACCGTCAACGACTCGACCGATTCCCAGGGCAGTCGCGTCGCGAACCCGCGCAGGCGGAACGTCAGCCCGTCGGCGTCCGCCTCGATCGACAGCGCACCTGCCGGTGGACGGACCATTCGGCGTCGTACCGGCCCCCGCCACGATCAGGAGGGCGACGGGAACCGGCACGCGAGCCGGGGCCGGTCCGTCGGCAGTCCACTGGGGACGACGACGGACCGGCTTCAGCGGATGTCGGTAGTGGTCCAGCGCGGGGACGCGGTGGTGACCGGGACGGTCTCACCGACCAGCGTGGTCAGCGCCTGAGCGTCACGTCGCGCGCTGGTGCCGACCCAGAGTTCGACGTCGCCGGCCTCCACGACGCGGGTGAACGTGCGGTCGGAGAAGGCCAGCCGGGTGGTGGGGACCGTCAGCTCGACCGTGATGGACTGGCCCGGTTCCAGGTGGACCCGCCGGTAGCCGAGCAGCTGCGACACCGGCCGGGTGACCGAGGCGACCAGGTCGCGACCGTAGAGCTGGATCACGTCGTCGCCGGCGACCGTGCCGGTGTTGGTCACCCGCACGGTCACCGCTATCGCTCCGTCGGTGGTCACGGTGGCCGGCACGGCGAGATCGCTGTACGCGAACGTCGTGTAGGACAGGCCGTGACCGAACGGCGCCACCGGCGTCGCCGGCAGGTTGGTCACCTCGTTGCCAGTGCCGAGGGTGGGGTGCAGGTAGGAGTACGGCTGCGCGCCGGCCGACCCGGGCAGGGTGACCGGAAGCCTGCCCGACGGGTTGACCCGCCCGGAGAGCACTCCCGCGATCGCCCCGGCGCCTTCCTCTCCCGGGAAGAACGCCTGCACCACCGCGGCGCAGCGCGAGAGCGCCCAGCCGATTGCGTACGGCCGGCCGGTGAGCAGCACGAGGACGACCGGTGTCCCGGTTGCCAGCACCGCCTCGACCAGTTCGCGCTGGACGCCGGGCAACTCCAGGTCGTCCCGGTCGCAGCCCTCGCCGACCGTGCCGCGCCCGAAGAGGCCGGCGTGGTCGCCGACGACCAGGACGGCGATGTCCGCGCCGCTCGCCGTGGCGACCGCCTCGTCGAAGCCGGAGCGGTCATCGGTGTCCACGTCGCAGCCGTGTGCCCAGGTGACGAGGTCGTCGCCGAACTCGACGCGCACGGCGTCGAGCACTGTCGGCACCTCGATGCCGGTCTCCACGCCAGGGTGCTGGACGAGGACGTGGTTGAGGAACGAGTAGCACCCGAAGAGCGCGCCCTGCCGGTCGGCGTTCGGGCCGATGAGGGCGACCCGTCGACCCGCCGGCAGCGGCAGCGCGTCCCGGTTGGCGACCAGCACGATCGATTCCTCGGCGAGCCGGCGGGCGATCGACCGGTGCTCGGGCGAGTCGAGGTCGATCGCCTGGGGCGGCTCGTCGTCGAAGGTCGCGTCGAGCAGGCCCAGGTCCTGCTTCTGACGCAGCACCCGCAGGACCGCGCGGTCGATGAGCGCCTCGTCGACAGCGCCCGCCCGCACCGACTGCCGCAGGGTCAGGTAGGCGTCGCCGGTGGGCAGTTCGACGTCGACACCGGCCGTCAATGCCTGCCCGGCCGCCTCCGCGTGGTCGCCCGCCACGTGGTGCAGCAGGTTCAGGAACGCGACCCCGTAGTAGTCGGCCACCACCGTGCCGTCGAAGCCCCACCGGTCTCGCAGGATGCCGGTCAGCATCGTCGGGTCGGCGGCGACGGGCACCCCGTCGATCTCGGTGTACGAGTGCATGACACTGCGCGCGTCGCCGTCGATGAGCGCCATCTCGAACGGGAGGAGCAGCACGTCGGCCAGTTCCCGCTGGCCGATGTGGACCGGGCCGAAGTTGCGCCCGGCGCGCGAGGCGGAGTAGCCGGCGAAGTGCTTGAGGGTGGCGTGTACTCCCTGCGACTGCAGGCCGCGCACGTACGACGTGCCGATGGTGCCGACCAGGTACGGGTCTTCGGCGATGCACTCGTCCACCCGACCCCACCGAGGGTCGCGGATCACGTCGAGCACCGGGGAGAGCCCCTGGTGGATGCCCAGGGCCCGCATCGAGGCGCCGATCGCCTCGGCCATCTCGGTGACCAGTTCGGGGTTGAACGCGGCACCCCAGGCCAGTGGGGTGGGGAAGGTCGCAGCCTTCCATGCCGACAGCCCGGTGAGGCACTCCTCGTGGACGATCGCCGGGATACCGAGCCGGGTCCCGGTGACCAGATCCCGCTGGAACTTCCACAGCCACGACGCGCGTTGCGCCGCGTCCACCGGGCGGGTGCCGTACGCGCGGGTGAGGTGGCCGAGCCCGTGCCGGGAGAAGTCCTCGAGTTTGACGGCGTCGCCGAACTCCCCCTGCAGCGGCGCGACCGCCTCGCCGTCCTCCTTCTCCCAGAAACCGACGAGCTGGGCGACCTTCTCATCGATCGTCATTCGCTCGAGGAGATCGCGTAGCCGTGCCCCGCCGTCGTGCCCGTCCGACCGGCCGTGGTTCGGGCCCGCCTGAGCCGGCGCCGGCCCCTCCACCACCGCGTGGACCTCACTCATGCTGTGCCTTCCTCTGGTTGCGCTCGTGCCGCTGTTGCTCAGCCCTTGACCGCGCCTTGCAGGCCACCGACGATCTGCTTCTCCGCGAGCGTGAAGAAGAGCAGTGCCGGCAGCATTGCCAGCGAGGTGAAGGCGAGGACGCCCGCCGTGTCGGTGGAGTACTGGCTGGAGAAGTTCTGCACGCCCAGCGGCAGGGTGTGCAGGTCGACGTCGCTGAGGACGAGCAGCGGCAGCAGGAACGAGTTCCAGCTCGCCACGAACGCCAGGACGCCGACGGTGACGAGCGCGGGCCGCGACAGCGGCATCGCGACGCGCCAGAGGAAACCGAGCCGACTCGCGCCGTCGATCGAGGCGGCGTCCTCCAGTTCCCTCGGGATCGCCGAGAGGAAGGGACGCAGGATCACGATCGTCAGTGGCAGTGAGAAGGCGACCTGCGGGAGGATCACCGCGTAGTAGGAGTTGATCAGGTTCAGGTCGCGCAGCATGAGGTAGAGCGGCAGGATCGCCGCCCCTGCCGGAAACAGCAGGCCGAGTGTGAAGAAGGTGTAGAGCCCCTCCCGCCCGCGGAAGGTGTAGCGGGCGAGCACGAACGCGGCGGCCAGGCCGAGCACGACGACGGCGAGCGTGGTGCCGAGGGCGATGACCGCGCTGTTGAAGGCCTGCTGCCAGAAGTTGCTCTGGGTCAGCACCCGGGCGTAGTTGTCCCACACCAACGGGTCGGGCAGGCCGGCCGGGTCCGCGACGATCTGCGGGGTGGTGCGGAAACCGCCGATCACCACGTAGATGACCGGGGCGATCGACACGGCCGCGACCGCGAGCGCGATCGCGTAGGTGAGCGGCGTACCCCAGGAGACCTGACGGCGCCCGGTGGACGCGGGCACAACGGTGTTCACGGCCATCGTCACTTCGCCCTTCCGGTGATGGCGCCATCGATGTCACGGCGCAGCAGGAACCGCTGGAACAGCAGCGCCGCCACGAAGGAGATGACGAACAGGATTACCGCCACGGCGTTGCCGTAGCCCCACAGCCGGGCAAAGAACCCGTTGTCCACCATGTAGGTCGCCATGGTGGCCGACGCGCCGAGGGACCGCACCGCGGGCACCGACGTCACCCAGATCATGTCGAAGATCTGCAGTGAACCGATCATGGACAGGAACATCCAGATCCGGATCGTCGGGCCGAGAAGCGGGATCGTGACGTGCCGTTGGATCTGCCACCAGCTCGCGCCGTCGATGGCCGCCGCCTCGGTCAACTCGTCGGGCACGTTCGACAGCCCGGCGAGCAGCAGGATGATGGCGAAGCCGACGTACTTCCAGGTGAGGACGGCCAGCAGGGTCCAGATGACCAGGTCCAGGTCCGCGAGCCAGGCCTGCACCAGACTGCCCAGTCCCACTGCCTGCAGCAACGCGTCGACGGTGCCGCCGCCGGTCAGCAGCAGCTTCCACATGATGCCGACGGTGACCTCGGCGAGCACGTACGGCACGAACACCAGCAGGCGGAACACGGAGCGCCCACGGAAACGACGGTTGAGCAGCAGGGCGATGCCCAGGGCGATCGGGCCCTGGATCAGTAGCGACCCGAACACGATGATGGCGTTGTTGCGCAACGCGTCGAGGAAGATCGGATCCTGGAAGGCGAGGGTGTAGTTCCGCAGGCCGACGAACTCGGTGGGGGGCCCGACACCGCGCCACCGGAACAGGCTGTAGTAGACCGCGAAGCCCATCGGCACCAGCACGAACATCACGTACACGGCGACGGCCGGCGTGGTGAGCCCGACGATCTCGTACCACTTGCGGCGGGTCGCGGCTCGGCGGGCGGACGCGCGTCCGGCCTCGTGGGGGCCCGCCGGCGACGCGGAGGCGTCGCCGGCGGACGTACGGATCTGGTTGACGGAGGTCACTTGCTTGCGGCCGCCTTCATCGCCGAGACGACCTTCTCAGGCGTCCCGTTGCCGGCGAAGATGGCGACGACAGCGTCGTTCATCGCGGTGCCGACGGTGCTGCCGTACGCCGTGTCCAGCCAGAGCTGGACGTAGCTCGCGGCGGCGGTGGCGTCCGAGATGGACTTCAGCGCGGGGTCCTTCACGCCGACCTCGGCGCCCTTGGCGACAGGCAGGCCCGTGCCGGTCTCGGCGTAGCCCTTCTGCACCTCGGGGCTCACGATGTACTTGAGGAACTCGACGCACTCGGCCGGGGCGTTCTTGGCGCAGGAGAACCCGTCGCCACCGCCGAGGGCCGCCTTCGGGTCACCCGGGGAACCGGAGATCGCCGGCACCGGGAACCAGCCGAGGAACGACGCGAGCTTCGCCTTGTCCGTGGCGATGGTGTCCAGCGTGCCGCGGTTCCAGTCGCCCATGAGCTCCATCGCGGCCTTGCCGTTGGCGAGCATGCCGTTGGCGCTGGTCGGGTCGTTCTGGCCGGGTGTGGCGATGAAGTTGGGCTGGAACGGCTTGGTGTCGATGAAGGCCTTCAGGTCCTGGCCGGCCTTGAGGAAGCACGGATCGTCGAAGGTCTTGTCCTTCGCCGCCTTCTTCAGGGTGTCGACAGAGCAGGCACGCAGCGCCATGTTGTACCACCAGTGCGCGGCCGGCCACTTGTCACCGGCGCCCACCGCGATCGGGACGACGTTGATCGCCTTGAGCTTGGTGACCGCCGTGTTGAGTTCTTCGAAGGTGGTCGGCGGTGCCGCGATGCCCGCCTGCGCGAACATCTCCTTGTTGTACCAGATGCCCTCGATGCCCATCCGGAACGGCAGACCGTACTGCTTGCCGTTCACCTGCCAGATCTCCGCGGGGCTGCCGATGTTGCCGACCTCGGTCTTGGTCTGGTCGGTGATCTCCTTGAGGTAGTCGGCCTCCACCTGCTCTTCCATCTCGCCGCCGCCCCAGGTCATGAAGATGTCCGGCGGGTCGCTGCTCAGCAGCGCGGCGGGGATCCGCGTGCGCTGGAGCTGGTTGGTCTCGATCGCCTCGATCTCGATCTTGACGGTGGGGTGAAGCGCGGAGAAGTCCTTGGCGACCTTCTCCCAGTAGGTCTTGCCGGGCCCGTCCTGCGAGGCGTTGTGCCACCAGGTCAGGGTCACCGGGTCCTTGTACAGCTCGCCCTGAGGGGCCGCCTCCTCGCCGCCGCCGCTGCACCCGGCGGTAGCGAGAACACCTGTCATCAGCAGTGCCATAACGGCACCGGCACGCCGCTTCATTGCCATCGATGTCTCCTCGACTAGTCAGTCGCGGTACTCGGCTTTGCGGCGAAGTTTTACAGTCATGTAACTTGATGTCAATCGGTATCGATAACGTTTTCGAATCGCTGGCGACGCTCCCCCGGGACGAGCCCTATCATCATCGACGTGGTGTTTCAGCAGCGCGTCAAGATGTCGGATGTGGCACGTACCGCCGGCGTCTCGGTCGCGACAGTATCGAAGGTTGTCAACGGTCGCTACGGCGTGGCCCAAGCGACCGTCGAGCGCGTCCAGCAGGTCATCCACGAGCTCGGCTACGAGGCCAGCCTGGGGGCGCAGAGCCTGCGCAGCCACCGCACCAACGTGCTCGGCATGCTGGTCGCCGAGTTCGAGCCGTTCTCGACCGAGTTGCTGAAGGGGGCGTCCCAGGAGATCGCCGGCAGCGGATACCAACTACTGGCCTACTCCAGCGGCGACGGCGAGGGCGCCGCCGTCGGATGGGAAAGGCGCTCGCTCGCCCGCCTCTCCGGCACGCTCATCGACGGGGCGGTGATCGTCACGCCCACCGTGGTCGAGACCGAACACAGCTTCCACGTCGTGGCCGTCGACCCGCACACCGGCCCGTCCGACCTACCCACCGTCGATTCGGACAACTTCGCCGGCGCCGTGCTGGCGACCAACTACCTGCTGTCCCTCGGCCACCGGCGGATCGGGCACATCAGTGGACGGGCCGACCTGAAGTCGGCGCAGCTGCGCGAGGCCGGCTTCCGCAGTGCGATGGCCGAGGCCGGCGTGCCGGTGGACGAGCAGCTCGTCCGCGTCGGCGGATTCCGGGTCGAGAGCGCCGCCGGCACCGCCGCCGAACTCCTCGCCCTCACCGACCGGCCGAGCGCGATCTTCGCCGGTAACGACCTCTCCGCGATCTCCACGATGACCGTGGCCCGCGACATGGGCCTCTCGGTGCCCGACGACCTGTCGGTGATCGGCTTCGACAACGTGCCGGAGTCGGCGCTGGTCAACCCACCGCTGACGACCATCATGCAGCCACTGCAACGGATGGGCGCCGAGTCGTTGCGCCTGCTCATCGACCTCATCGCCGGCGTCGAACGCGACACCCACATCCGGCTACCCACCGAACTCGTCATCCGCTCGTCCTGCCGCCCACACCACTGACGCCGCCACCACGCGGACCGCGACGCCACGGCGCCTGGCCAGATCACTTGGCGTTGTATCGATCAAGGGTGAGGGCATAGTCGACCAACACGGACAACATGCCGCCTGAGCTGCCCGTTCATTTGGTGGCCAGTGGTCAACATTCGTTGCTCCTGGTCCACCTCTGACGGCCTGGAAACGGCATGATCTTGGGGTCCCTCGGGCTCCTGACCCCTCGCTCGTAAGTCTTGGGCGTCCTGTCCGGCAGGGTCCGTCGGCGTCCCTGGCCTCGGGCCAACCGTCCGGCGTCGTCCCGGACACTGCCCAATCCGTCTGGCCGGACCGACCTTCCATGGTGGCTACGAGCGATCGAGTAGACAGGTCATACGTTGAAGCGGAGCTCTCGGCGAGCCGGTCGGATCGGGCTCGATGCGAGGTCAGACGGCCCGCTGACGCGGCTCTCGGGCCGGTTCGGCTGGCACGGTTGCTGTACTTCGCTGCTGTACTTCTCTGCCGCATGGGATGCCGCTCAGCCCACCCCGAGCGTGGCGGCGAGCTGGGCGATCGTGGCCGGGGCGCGCGGGTGACGGGCAACCTCGGCGACGACGTCCCGGGCGGCGGGCCGGCACCTGATCTCGGCTGGTGCGGTGCGCTCGACCTCGGTCAGCACGCGGGCGGCGCTGCCCGTATCCTCGGCCTGCAAGTAGGCACGCGCGACGTCGAGTAGGTGCGCGGCGCGGTGTTCGGCAGGTAGCCACCGCCAGCCGCCCCGCGCGGTGGCCTTCTCGTGCCAGGCGATCGCCTCCTGGGTGTCGCCGACTTCGACGGCTGCGGTGGCGCGGGCCAGGTCGACGGCGGTGGGACCGAACGCGGTGCGGTGGTGGTCGTGCCCGTCGCCGACCCGCCCCGCCATACCGGCGGCCTCGTCGAGCAGCTCGCCGGCGGAGGCCTTGTTCCCGTCTTGCGCCGCCGCCAGGCCGGCTTGGATGAGCAAGGCTCCGCACAGGGACAACTCCGCAGGCGTGCCGTACTCGATCACAGACGGAGCGATCCGATACGCGGCACCGAGCGTCACCGACTTCGCCTCCCGCACCCGGCCGAGCGCGCGCAACACCTGCCCAAGCTGCACGCCTGCGGCGGCCACCAACTCCCGGTCAACGGTGGCGGCGAGCATCGCCCGATCCACGGCCAACCAGGCCAGCTCGGCGTCGCCGAGCTTGACCAACAGAGAAGCGATGATCCGGTACGCCTCGACGAGCGGCACCCGACCCGCCACCGGCACCTCAGCATGGGCGCGCTGCGCACCGGTGAGCAGGTCCGGCGCCAGGTCGACCACCTGCGGATAGCGGGCGTGCTGGAACGTCGTCCACGCGTACCGCACATCCCGCAGCATCCGGTCCACCGGCAATATCGTGCTGCCCGCCGGCCTGCCCAACGGGATCTCGTAGCGGGACAGCGCTGCTCTGATCCGCTCGACGCCGTCGCCGCGATCCGTCACCTGGGCCGGCGCGGCATCCCGGCCGACAAGGGCAGCGGTGTCGATGCGGAGTACGCGAGCGATCTCCTGAAGTGTTGACAGCTTGTCCAGCCGCCGAACTCCGCGCTCGACCTTGTCGACCCAGCTCTTCGACTTGCCGAGCCGGTCGGCGAACACCTGCTGCGACAGCTTCCGCCGACCCCGCCAGTACGCCACCCGCCGACCAACCGGCAACAACTCAACGTTACCCACGACGCCACCGCCGATCCGGAACGGCCCGGGTCGTCTCCTCTACCGGGATACGATCCGCCTCTGCCACCGCGAGAAGCCGCCGCCTCGCCGCCTCCCGCTCGGCCGCCTGGATCTCCTCGCCCCGACTCACCGCCGATTCGTCGCCCTTACGCGGCATCCCCACACCTCCGCCAGTTGAAGCGGCGGCACGTCGACCGTCGCGGGTCCACAGTGACGTCGGAATGTCATCTGCTGCGACGGCACAAGGGCCGACAATCAGGTCACTTAGCCGGCGACATTAAGGCGACATGGCGCTATGGTGGCAGTCATGGTCGCCCCCAACACCGCCCTGCGGGCCGTCCGCACCGGGATGCGCATGAGCCAGGACGACTTCGCTCGCGCTCTGCAGGCTGCCGGCCACCGCGTCGGCGAGCCCAACGACGCCAACAAGAGACTCGTCCAGCGATGGGAGTCCGGCGCAATCGCCGCGCCCCGCCCGGTCTACGCCCGTGCCCTGGAGGTCGTCACTGGTCTACCCATCTCACTGCTCGGCTTCGACGCGGTGCCGGGCGGGCATGTTGCCGACGACGAACACGGCGGCCACGATCTGACCTCGCCCGTGTCCAGCCTCGCCACACCGACGCCGACGTCCAAGCCCACCACCACGGCCCACCAGTCCTACGAAGGCGTGTGGCTCAGCCGCTACCAGTACTACTCCAGCGGGCGAGGAGACTCCTTCGCTGGACAACACTTCGTGGTGCTGCTCCAGCACGGCGATCGGCTCACCGCGCGCAGCCTTCCTGGCTCGGCGTCATCGTCTCTCTCGCTGGATCTGACCGTGGACGGTGCCGTCGTCACCGGCACCTGGGTGGAGCAGACCGACCCCACCGGCTACTACCGGGGCGCCCGATACCACGGGGCAATTCAACTCATCGCCGAGCCGACAGGTCGACGGATGGCCGGAAAGTGGATCGGCTTCGGCAAGGACATGGACGTGAACACCGGCCCGTGGGAACTCGTCTTCCGCGACGCCTCGACGTCTAAGACGACACTTGATCGCTACAACACGTCGGCGACGTAAGTCGCTGCTGGTCCGGGAGCCCTTGACCCCTCGCTTGTGAGTTCTGGGCGCTCCGTCCGGGACGTCCATCCACGACGTAACCTCGGGCTGCCGTCCGCGTCCAGCCCTTGCCGGCTGTCCTCGTCCCGGTCGGTTGCTGTCACTGTTGCTGTCGACCACAGTTATGGGAAGGCAAGACTCGACCTTTGGGGCCTAAGGGACGTCTCGTAACTGGGTGAAGGCGTTGCCTGGTGCCGGCTTGGCGGTCAGCCGGCGAGGATGATGTTGTGGAGGTTGGCGATGCCGGAAGCGGCGTCGACCAATGTGTGGCCGGCGCGGCGGTAGTCGCGCAGGATCTTGAAGCACTTCATTCTGGCCAGGGCATGTTCGACCCCTGCTCGAACGGTGCGGTGTTCGACGTTGAGGGCTTGCTTCCAGGCGGGCAGTTGGGTGCCGTCGGAGGGCTTGCGGTACGGCATGATCACCTGCGGGTTGCCGCGGTAGCCGCCGTCGGCCATCACCGGCCGCCCGTCCAACTTCTGGTCGATCCCGGAGCTGCGGTAGACGATGGTGTCGTTGCGGTTGCCAGGCTGCGGGTCACCGACGGCGATGACCAGACGGGTGCTCGCGTCGATAGCCACCTGCAGGTTCGTCGAGTACCGGTAGTTCTTACTCCGAGCGGCCAAGCGGTGATCGCGAGTCGGGATCAGGGTGCCGTCGACGATCGCGATCTGCTCGACCGGTCGCTTGCGCACCGGCGCCAGGGCCAGGAGCGGCGCGAGGGTGTCAATGACCCGGTGCGCAGCCGAGTGCGACACCCCGAACAGCGGGCCGATCTGGCGCATCGTCAGGTTCGTACGCCAGTACGCGGCCACCAGCAACACCCGATCCGGCAGGTCCAGGGCCCACTGCCGGCCCGGTCGACCATCGGCGATGCCATCACCACCACGCTCAGCGACCAGCCGGACCAGCTTGCGGAACTGGGCGGGCTGCAGCCCAGTGAACGGGAAGATCCACTCTGGGTGGGCTGCGGTGATCACCTGCACCCAGGCATCCTGACCGACCATCCTCAGCAGACAGACATCGGGGTTACGAGACGTCCCTTAGAGTGCGATCGATGTCGGGCCGGCGGGAACGCATACGTCGAGAGCTGGGCGGTTTCCTCAAGCAGTACGGCCGCAGTTCCCGATCTCGCAACGGGATGGATCCCAACGATCGCCAGTACAGCCGCAAACTGGAAACCCAGATCAAGCGGTTGTGCCCTGAGGACCTCGACCGCCTGATGCGAGACGACGAGGGCGACGACCAGTAGCACGACCGCCAGTCTGGAACCGACGACCCCTTGGCCCCCAGGCAAACAACACGGAACCTTCACCTGCGGCGACCGGTCGCTGCACTGCGACTGGTGTCCAGCTGAGTCCACCAACGTCCGGCGGCGTCCCCCTCGATCGTCACTCAGTTAGTCACCCAAACTTCATCCTCCTGATCGCCGCTCGCTGGTCCGGTGTAGCCCTGGGCGAGCAAGTGTCCTTCGAGCACCGCGTAGAGGGCGTTCCCCTCATCTACGTAAAGCCGTCGCTCTCCTCCACCAGCCTTGGCAGCAACGTAGTGAATTCGTCCCGCCTCGCCACGCTGACGCCAGGCACGCAGAACGACACGGTCAGGTATGTGCGGCACAGGCACCCCCACGAAGTGCGGACATAGACTCCCTATCTGAAGTCGCCACATCGTCTGGTGTCAACGGCTAGACCGCCAGTCGATCCGACCTGGTTGGCCAGCCCTTCGCTTGTAAGTTCTGGGCGCTCCGTCCGGCAGGGTCCGTCCACGTCTGCAACCTCGGGCGGCTGTACATGCTCGGCCGCTGACGGCTGTCCTCGTTGTTGCCGGTTGCTGTCACACACGGCTTAGGAACGGTTTAGCGGCTGCTGGGCCATCTGCCGCCTCACCAGGGGATTCGCGTGAAGGCTCAGCCGTGATGTGCTTGATCGTTCCGCGTATGTTCCGGATGACTCTCTACTTGGCTCGTTCTTGAAGTTTGCAACCGGCGCGGCTACCGTCCGGCGAGTGCCAGATGATCCACTTGATTCAGGCAGGCCGTGCGAAGGGCTAGCCCGGGGCCTGCGTGCGATGCTCATCTGGACCCTCATCGGGCTGCCAGCGATTGGGGTCCAGTACTTCGTCTGGGATGCGACTGGCGGCTACTGGCTCGGGTATCTGGCGGGTTCCGTCCTGCCGGTGGCGATGACGCCATGGCTGGCCCCTCGGGTTTCCTACCGACGTCGGGATGCACTGATCACTGCGATCGCGTGGCCGTACATGGCGGGTGTGATCGCGTCTCGAATGGCGTTGCTGCCATACCGGAACTGGGCTCCCCGGACAGACGAGGTGCGGCGCTCGCGCTGGCACCACAACCCGCGATACGCCGGCTACTGGTGGATCTCCCAAAACCCGTCACCGTGGCCGCCGAAGGAGTGACAGGCTTGCGCCCCGGTACGCCGTCAAGCGCGTGTCCATCGTGCGGACAAGGAGCAGGCGCCGGATTCAGACGTTGAAGCGGAACTAAGAGCCGGTGTCCCGCCACCAGCAGGAACGCTGGTCGGTCCCTGGTCACACGCCGTCTCCGGCTGCCATCGTTGGTTGCCGTTCCACCAGTCTTGATCTGCTGAAACCGTCCATGAAGGTCCCTGCTCGTTCCGCTGACGTCCGTCCCGATCGTCACCCGGCTAGTCACCCAGCCGTGTCACTCCCACAGGTCGGCACCCTCGTTGCCGGATGGGTCCGTCTCCCCCAGAGACTCATGCAGCCCTCCGATTTCGCGGCCCGTCGGGTTGCACTCCGCGTCCGTCTCGATCAGGTGCCAGCCAGGGTCGCTCTCACGCGCGTTCGGGTCGCCGCCCTCGTCGAGGATGCACACTGCGGCGACGACCGCCTCGTACGCTCCAGCTCGCGCGACAAGCAGCACATCGTGGGGATCCGCGCCTGCGTCAATCAGCCGCCGCGCGGCCGCCACGTCGCTCAGAGCACTGGCATCCATCCACGGAGATATCGCCTCTCGCCACAGGGCGCGCAACACCATGAACCGAGCCAACTGCGGAATGTTCTCGCTGATCTCCGACCTAGCCCACCCCTCCGGTTCATGGGCTCCAATCTCCTCGAACCTCTCCGCAAGGGACACAGCAGAATCGCGGACATCCGGCGGCAGCGTCGCCAACCACTCACCCCATGTCGGCCAGGAAATCATCGCCTGATCATGCCCTTGCCTCGTCCGCTAGCCAACCCCAGCGCTCGGTGTCCCTGAATGCTTGAATGCGGTCAAGAGACGGCGTGCCGGAAACCGACCGCATTCTGTGTGAAAGAACGATGGTGGTGGGCTGACCTGCGTAGACGCTGGGCCTGAGCTGCTGTGACAGTCCACTTCCGTCCATGGCTGTCCCTGCTTGGACGTCGTGGTTGTCACTCAGCTAGTGTCGCGTGTCTGAAGTGATTTGACGATGTTGCTGCGAGACAATGAGGCCTGTCTGTTGCCGCTCCGTTGGTCCTGCGCACTGGTGACGGTGCCCGCCTGCGGGAGTTGACGCGGTCGTCAACGGCTGCGGCCGGGCATGTGCAGCGGGCTCAGATGGTGTTGCTGGCCGCGGAAGGGCTGCCGAACACCGAGATCGGCCGGCGGGTCGGGATGACCCGGCAGACAGTGATCGCGTGGCGGGCCCGGTATGAGAACGGTGGGATCGATGCTTTGACGGACCTGCCACGCTCCGGGCGCCCGCCGGTGATCGACGAGCCGGCGGTGATCGTGTCCACGCTGAACCCACCACCGGCGGAACTAGCGGTAACGCACTGGTCAGCACGGCTGCTGGCCGAGCATCTGAGCAAGACCGGTATGCCGGTCAGCTTCGCCGAGATCGCCCGGATCTGGCGAGCCTGGGACCTGCAACCGCATCGGGTCGAGACGTTCAAGTTCTCCACTGACCCCCAGCTCGAGGCGAAGATCCGTGACGTCGTCGGCCTGTATCTGGACCCGCCGGCGAACGCGGTCGTGGTCTGCGTCGATGAGAAGTCGCAGATTCAGGCCCTCGACCGGACCGCCCCGCTACTGCCGATGCGCTTCGAGCAGGCCGAACGTCGCACCCACGACTACCGTCGGCACGGCACCACGACGCTGTTCGCCGCTTTGGAGGTAGCTACCGGGAAGATCACCGCGGACGCCTGCTACGACCGGCACCGCAACACCGAGTTCCTCGCATTCCTCAAGCAGGTCGCCAAGGCGCATCCGCAGGTCAAGCTGCACGTTGTGGCCGACAACTACGCCACTCACAACCACCCGAACGTCAAAGCCTGGCTCGTGAAGAATCCACGCATCACCATGCATTTCACCCCGACCAGCGCGTCCTGGATGAACATGGTCGAGATCTTCTTCGGGATCATCACCCGTCAGGCCATCCGTCGCGGCAGTTTCGCCAGCGTGCCCGACCTGATCGGCGCGATCCGCAAGTTCATCGACGGCTACAACCAGCGCTGCCAGCCATTTGGCTGGTCCAAAACCGCCGACCAGATCCTGGCCAAAACCACCTAAGGGATGTCTCGTAACTCTGTGATGGTCCATGGTGGATCATGTCGGGGTGCAGGTGATCTCAGCGGCCCGCTCGGAGTGGATCTTCCCGTTCACCGGGTTGCAGCCCGTCCAGTTCCGCAGGCTGGTCAGGCTGGTCGCCGAACGTGGCGGGGACGCGATCGCTGATGGCCGGCCGGGTCGGCAGTGGTCACTTGACCTCGCTGATCGGGTGTTGCTGGTGGCCGCGTACTGGCGCACGAACCTGACCATGCGGCAGATCGGTCCGCTGTTCGGGGTGTCGCACTCGGCCGCGCACCGGGTGATCGACACCCTCGGCCCGCTGCTCGCCCTGGCCCCTGTGCGTCGGCGCCGGGTCGACCAGATCGCGATCGTCGACGGCACCCTGATCCCGACCCGGGACCACCGGCTGGCCGCCCAGAGTAAGAACTACCGCTACAGCACGAATCTGCAGGTCGCCATCGACGCCCACACCCGCCTCGTCGTGGCCCTCGGTGACCCACAGCCCGGCAACCGCAACGACACCATCGTCTACCGCACCTCGGGTATCGACCAGAAACTGGCAGGTAGACCGGTCATGGCCGACGGCGCCTACCGCGGCAACCCCGAGGTGATCATCCCGTACCGCAAACCGGCCGACGGCAGCGAACTACCCGACTGGAAGAAGGAGCTGAACAGGCAACACCGCAAGGTCCGCGCGCAGGTCGAACACGCCCTGGCCCGGATAAAGACCTTCAAGATCCTGCGGGACTACCGACGAGCCGCCCACACATTGGCCGACACCGCTTCCGGCATCGCCAATCTCCACAACATCATCCTGCTCCGGTGACACCGACACCGTTGACCGGCAACGCCTTCACCGAGTTACGAGACATCCTTTAGAACGCTTCGCCGGCTACGCCGCTGTAGCCGCGTAACTTGTACTGCCGAGCCAGCTCGAAGATGCCGTCAAGATGGCCAAGCATGCTCACCGGAAGGGTGAGCAGCACGTACTTCGCAGCGTCTTCGGGCGCGTCAAGAAGGTCGTACTCAGTCGGCTCAAGGACGTCCACCAGGTCGGGCCAGCGCGACAGCAGCTCGCTGCGGAACCATGAGACGTCGGAGTGCGGCTCGAGCGCGTCGGTGACCCCGTCAGCCAAGCCATCGTAGATATCGCCGGGGTTACCCTCGCCGACTCTCCAGAACGCGAAGTCACTGCTCACGACGATGATCTTAACCGTCAAAGAAAATCAGACACGCGACACTAGTCACTCACGGCATTCGTTCACCGGCTGTCGCTGCCCTGCGTAGAGCAAGCTGGCTGTGTAGCCCGTGGATAAAGCCGGTGACGATCGCTGAAACTTCAGGTTGAAGGTGACCACCTGGCCGCCGAAATTTTTCTTTCCGCAGACGCTTCGGCTTGTGCCGTCAAGGGTCATGTGCCAGCCGTTGGCATTGCCCAATGAGGCGTAGAAGCCTTCGACGGCGGTGTCCCCTGGCGGGAGCGTCTTCGTATAGGAGCGAGTGACGAACGCCCCGCCCCAGTAGTTGCTACCCCACCCCCTGCAGGGTTCGAAACTGTCCGCCGTCTGCAGCTTCGAATCTGGGAAAGCTTGAACCAGCATGGGATCGGACCTGAGCTCATCCGTCAGCTGTGCTTCTGCGTCTGAGCAAGGGCCACCGGGATAGACGAAGGCATCGACGTAGCTTGTCACGGCCCACCAGCCGGTCGCAGCGATGAGCCCCAACGTGGCAACAACGGTCAGCGCGATAGTGGGAACTCGACCGGGACGCTGCACGAACGCTCTCCTTGCCGGGTTGCCTGCCTTACTCCTCGATCCTTGACCATATCCTCAAAGGCGCTTGAATCCGCCGGGCGTCGACGCCTCGACCACGGCGGACCCTGCCATCCCGTCTGCCATCGACCCGCCCTCCTGGGGAGCGGGCCTCCGCCCGGCCCGCCACGTCAAGCGGACCTTGACGGCTCGGACGGACGCTGGCGGGTCGGGCTCCCCGCTCTCCGCGCTGGCCGCCGGGCATCCGGCGTGACGGCCGCAGAGCGGCAGCGGCCGGCGCGCGCCCAGGCGGCGCGCGTGCGGCCCGTCAAGGGCCGCCTTGGGCGACCACGCCAAGCAGTACGCGCCCGTAGAGGTCACCTTGCCGTGGGGAACCTGACCGGCGACCCCACGACCGTCACGCTCTACCTGACCACCGCTGACGGCCTGCCGCTCAGTCGCTCGAAGTTCAACCCCGCTGTCTGGAAGCCGGCGATCCGGGCCACCGGCATCCCCGACGACCGCCGCAACGGCATGCACGTCCTGAGGCATACCTACGCCTCGGTCCTCCTGGACGCCGGCGAGAGCATCAAGGCCCTGTCGACCTACCTCGGCCACGCCGACCCCGGGTTCACCCTGCGGACCTACACGCATCTCCTACCGACCAGCGAGGACCGGACGCGCCGCGCCATCGACACCGCCTTCGGCGAGGACCAGGCCGCTAAGGACGGCCCGGAAGCCGTTGACGGCCTGGAGACGGCATGATCATGGTTCAACGGCCTTCCTGACAGCCTCAGGCGCAGGTCAGGGCACCTGCACCCGTTACTTGGCGTTGAAGTAACTGGCCTCCGGGTGGTGGACCACGATCGCGTCGGTGGCCTGCTCCGGCATGAGCTGGAACTCCTCGGACAACTCGACACCGATCCGGTCCGCGCCGAGCAGGTCCACGATCTTCGCGCGGTCCTCCAGGTCGGGGCAGGCCGGGTAGCCGAACGCGTACCGGCAGCCCCGGTAGTCGTTGCGCAGCAGGCCCGCCAGGTCCGTGGGGTCGTCGTGACCCAGCGGACGCCCGTCGGGCAGGGTCAGCTCGGCCCGGACACGCCGGTGCCAGTACTCGGCGAGGGCCTCGGTGAGCTGCACCGACAACCCGTGCACCTCCAGGTAGTCGCGGTACTCGTTGCGGGCGAACAGCTTCGCCGCGTACTCGCTGACGGGTTGCCCGACGGTGACCAGTTGCAACGCGACCACATCGAGCTGGTCGCCCTTGGGCTTGAAGAAGTCCGCCAGGCAGAGCCGCCGCTCCTGCCGCTGCCGGGGGAAGGAGAATCGGGCGCGCTCCGCGTGCCCGTTCTCGTCGAGCACCACCAGGTCGTTGCCTTCGGAGTACGCGGGGAAGTAGCCGTACACCACGGCTGCCTCCAGCACCTGGTCGGCGATCAGCCGGTCCAGCCAGTACCGCAGACGCGGCCGACCCTCGGTCTCGACCAGCTCGTCGTAGGAGGGTCCGTTGCCGCCCCGGGCCCCGTTGAGCCCCCACTGCCCGCGGAACGTGGCCCGCTCGTCGAGCAACGCCGCGTAGTCGGCCATCGGGACACCCTTGATCACCCGGGTGCCGAAGAACGGCGGGCTGGGCACCTCCACGTCCACTGCCACGTCGGAGCGGACCGAGGAGTCGTGCAGCTCCGGCAGTGACTCCGTGACCATCGTCCGCTGCCGTTCCCGGCGGGCGCGGCGGGCCGCGAGGGCGGCCTCCCGCTCCGGGTCGATCACGGGCGCGCCGCCGCGCTTGGCGGTCATCACCTTGTCCATCAGGGACAGGCCCTCGAACGCGTCCCGCGCGTAGTGCACCTGGCCGGGGAACATCGACCGCAGGTCGTCCTCGACGTACGCGCGGGTCAGCGCCGCACCTCCGAGCAGGACGGGCCAGCGCTCCGCGACCCCGCGGGTGGCCATCTCGGCCAGATTTTCCTTCATGATGACCGTGCTCTTGACCAGCAGCCCGGACATGCCGATCGCGTCGGCGCGGTGCTGCTCGGCGGCGTCGAGGATGGCGTTGATCGGCTGCTTGATGCCGATGTTCACCACCTCGTAGCCGTTGTTCGACAGGATGATGTCGACCAGGTTCTTGCCGATGTCGTGCACGTCGCCGCGCACGGTGGCGAGCACGATGCGGCCCTTGCCGCCGTCCTCCGTGGTCTCCATGTGCGGCTCCAGATAGGCCACCGCGGTCTTCATCACCTCGGCGGACTGGAGCACGAACGGCAACTGCATCTGGCCGGAGCCGAACAACTCGCCGACGACCTTCATGCCGTCCAGCAGGATGTCGTTGATGATCGACAGGGGGGAACGGCCACCGGCCATCGCGTCGTCCAGGTCGGCCTCCAGGCCGTTGCGCTCACCGTCGATGATCCGCCGCTTGAGCCGCTCGTCCAGCGGCAGCGCCGCCAACTCCTGCGCCCGGCTGGCCCGGGCACTGGTCACGTCCACACCCTCGAAGAGTTCGAGGAAGCGCTGCACCGGGTCGTATCCCTCGCGGCGCCGGTCGTAGACCAGGTCCAGGGCGACCTCGCGCTGCTCGTCGGGGATCTTCGACATCGGCAGGATCTTGCTGGCGTGCACGATCGCCGAGGTCAGGCCGGCCTGCACGCACTCGTGCAGGAACACCGAGTTGAGCACCTGCCGGGCCGCCGGGTTGAGGCCGAAGGAGATGTTCGAGATGCCCAGCGTGAAGTTGACCCCCGGGTAGCGGCGGGCGATCTCCCGGATCGCCTCGATGGTCTCCAGGCCGTCGCGACGGGTCTCCTCCTGCCCGGTGGCGATCGGGAAAGTCAGCGCGTCGATCAGGATGTCGGCGCGGTCCATGCCCCACCGGCCGGTCAGGTCGTCGATCAGCCGCGCCGCGACCCGCACCTTCCACTCCTGGGTACGGGCCTGCCCCTCCTCGTCGATGAGCAGCGCCACCACCGCCGCGCCGTGCTCCCGGACGATCGGCATCACCCGCGCGTAGCGGGAGTCGGGGCCGTCACCGTCCTCGAAGTTCACCGAGTTGACCACGCACCGGCCACCGAGCATCTCCAGCCCGGCCTCGACGACGGCCGGCTCGGTGGAGTCCAACATGATCGGCAGGGTGGACGCGGTGGCGAACCGGCCGGCCAGCTCGCGCATGTCCCGCGTGCCGTCGCGGCCGACGTAGTCCACGCAGAGGTCGAGCAGGTGCGACCCGTCCCGGGCCTGACTGCGGGCGATCTCCACACAGGCCCGCCAGTCGCCGGCGAGCATCGCCTCGCGGAACGCCTTCGAACCGTTGGCGTTGGTACGCTCCCCCACCATCAACACCGACGCGTCCTGGGCGAACGGCACCGGGTGGTACACCGAGGAGACACCCGCCTCGTGCCGGGCCTCGCGGGCCGGGGCGACGCTGCCGTGCAGCCGCTCGGACAACACCCGGATGTGCTCCGGCGTGGTGCCGCAGCACCCGCCGACCAGCCCCACGCTGTAGTCCGTGACGAACCGCTCCAGGGCCTCGGCCATCTCCACCGGGGTCAGCGGGAAGTACGCCCCGTCGGCGGTCAGCACCGGCAGACCGGCGTTCGGCATCACCGACAGGGGAATGCGGGAGTGCTGCGACAGGTAGCGCAGGTGCTCGCTCATCTCCGCCGGGCCGGTCGAACAGTTGAGCCCGATCAGGTCCACCCCGAGCGGCTCGATGGCGGCCAGGGCCGCACCGATCTCACTGCCCACCAGCATGGTGCCCGTGGTCTCGACGGCCACGTGACAGATGATCGGCACCGACCGGCCCAGCTCGGTCATCGCCCGCTTCGACCCGATGACCGCCGCCTTGACCTGGAGCAGGTCCTGGCAGGTCTCGATGATCAGCGCGTCCGCGCCGCCCTCGATCAGACCTGCGGCGTTCTCCTGGTAGGCGTCGCGCAGGGTGGCGTAGTCGGTGTGCCCGAGGGTGGGCAGCTTGGTGCCCGGCCCGATCGAGCCGAGCACGAACCGGGGCCGTTGCGGGGTGCTGGCCGCATCCGCGGCCTCCCGGGCGATGCGGGCACCCGCCTCGGACAGCTCCCGGATGCGCTGGGGAATGTCGTACTCGGCGAGGTTGGCGAGGTTGGCCCCGAACGTGTTGGTCTCGACGCAGTCCGCGCCGGCGGCCAGGTAGGCGTCGTGCACGCCGCGCACCACGTCCGGCCGGGTGACGTTGAGGATCTCGTTGCACCCTTCGAGCCCGTCGAAGTCGTCGAGCGTGAGGTCCGCGGCCTGCAGCATCGTGCCCATCGCGCCGTCGGCGATGAGAATCCGGTCGGCCAGCACATCCATCAACGAAGTCCGCACCCGTTCAGGTTAGTGCGGTCCCCACCGCGCCCAGCGGTCCTCCGGCCGCGATCCCATATTGTGTCGCCGGGATCACGCTGTCTGGTTCGTTCGTGTATGACCGGTCGCCGGTCCGGTGGACCGGCGCGGCCGACGGGCCGCATCCCTGCCCGGCACGTAGGCTGGCGGACGTGAAGGACAACAGGGACGCCGCTGTGCCACACGGTACGACGACCGGGCGCGATCCCGGCGCCGACCGCGACGAGCAGGGTGAGGTGACGGCGTGACCGAGTTCGACGGACTGCCGGTGCTGCGGTCCCCGGTGGCCATCGCCGCCTTCGAGGGATGGAACGACGCCGCGGACGCGTCCACCGCCGCCGTGGAGCACCTGGAGCAGGTCTGGAACGCCCGGCAGATCGCCGAGCTGGACCCGGAGGACTTCTACGACTTCCAGGTCAGCCGACCCACCATCACCATGGCCGACGGCGAGACCCGCCGGGTGGAGTGGCCGACGACCCGGTTCATGGTGGCGAGCCCGGAGGGCACCGACCGTGACGTGGTGCTGATCCGCGGCATCGAGCCGAGCATGCGCTGGCGGACGTTCTGCGAACAGGTGTTGGAGATCTGCCACAGCCTCGAGGTGGAACGGGTGGTGCTGCTCGGGGCGTTGCTCGCCGATGTTCCGTACACTCGGCCGCTGCCGATCAGCGGCAGTGCCTCCGACGCGCAGGCCGCCGAGCGCTACCAGCTCACCCCCACCCGCTACGACGGTCCGACCGGCATCGTAGGGGTGCTGCACGACGCCTGCTCCCGCGCCGAGGTGGACGCCGTCTCGTTCTGGGTGCACGTGCCGCACTACGCCAACAACCCGCCCTGCCCGAAGGCCACCCTCGCCCTGCTGCACCGGGTCGAGGAGGTCGTCGACCTGCCGGTGCCGATGGCCGACCTGGCCGAGGAGTCCGCCGAGTGGGAGCAGCGGGTGCGCAGCGCCGCCGAGCAGGACGCCGAGCTGGGCGAATATGTTCGCGAGCTGGAGGAACGCGTCGGCGACGAGGGCATCACCCCGTTGACCGGTGACGAGATCGCCCAGGAGTTCGAGAAGTACCTGCGCCGTCGGGGCGGTTCGGCCGGCCCCACCGCCGGCTCCTGGTAACAACTTTTTGGCGGGCCCTCGGACCTTCTGTGGTCCGGGGGCCCGTTTTCGCGTGTCCGGGGTAGCGCCGCCACACCCTCTAGGGCATCCTAGGAACCTAGATGTGATCAAGGAGGCGGGTGTGCAGATCAATCCCGGGGCCGCGGAGTTCCCGCACCGACAGATCGCCGCGCAGCTCAAGGCCCAGGTCCGCCGCGGCGACTGGGGGCCGGGCGAGCGACTGCCGTCCATCCCGGCCATCGCCGAGATGTTCGGCGTCGCCAAGCAGACCGTGCAACGCGCCGTCGACCAGCTGCGGGTCGAAGGCATCCTGATCACCAAACCCGGCTCCGGTACGTACGTCCGGGGCACCCGCCGCCGACTCAACCGACTCTCCCGAGGGCGGTACGGCGGCTTCCGCGGCTACCACACCGACCTGGCCGCCCGATACCGTCAGCAACTCGTCTCGGTCGGCCGCTCCCCCGCCCCCGCCGAGGTCGCCGACGCGTTCGGGGTACCCGACGGCACCGACCTGCTCTGCCGCCGGCACCTCGTCCGCACCGACGACTCCCCCGTCGAGGTGGGCGCCTCCTGGTTCCTGCCCCGCGACACCGCGGGCACCTCGCTGGAGCGCGCCGAGGCGTTCGGCCGGCCGCTCTACCAGGAGGCCGAGGAGGTCACTGGACGACGGTACGTCTCGGCCACCGACACGATCAGCGCCCGCCAGCCCAGCCGGGAGGAGGCCGAGACCCTCCAGATCCGGCCGGACACCCCGGTGCTGCACCTGCTGCACGTCGCGTACGACGCGAACCGCAAACCGATCGAGGTGGCCCAGGCCACCTGGCCCGGCCCGATGACCACCCTCACCGAGGAGTACAAGATCCCCGCCCCGACCCCCGACCCGGAACCCGACCCCGGCCTGGTCCTCGGCTAACCCCCACCCACTCGTCGATCATGGAGTTGTGGTGCCCCATCAAAGGTGCGAAATACAGCACTTCGGCCACCACAAGTCCAAGATCGACGCGAGTGGGGTGGGTGGGGTGGGGTGGGGTGGGGTGGGTGGGGTGGGGTGGGTGGGGTGGGGTGCTCTTAGAGGTGGATGCCCAGGAGGGCGTCCACCGTCTTTGCGAAGAGGGCTGGCGCTTCGGTGTCGTCCGCCGCCCCGGCGAGGGTCGCCTCGGCCCAGCGGTCGGCGACCGCCAGAGCACCGGGCGTGTCCAGGTCGTCGGCCAGGCGTGCGCGTACCCCGGCCAGCAGCTCGGCCCCGGACGGCCCGGCCGGCGCGGCGGCGGCCCGCCGCCAGCGGGCCAGGCGCTCCTGCGCGGCGGTGAGCAGCTCGTCGGTCCACGTGCGGTCGGCACGGTAGTGCCCGGAGATCAGCGCCAGCCGGATCGCCATCGGGTCGACCTTGTCGGCGCGCAACCGGGACACGAAGACCAGGTTGCCCCGGGACTTGGACATCTTCTCGCCGTCCAGGCCGATCATCCCGGCGTGCACGTAGTGCTGCGCGAACGGCGCCTGACCGGTGAGCCGCTCGGCGTGCGCGGCGGACGCCTCGTGGTGCGGGAACAGCAGGTCGTTGCCGCCGCCCTGCACGTCGATCCGGTCGCCGAGCAGGTTCAGGGCGATCACCGCGCACTCGATGTGCCAGCCGGGGCGGCCCGGGCCCAGCTCCCCGCCCGGCCAGGACGGCTCACCCTCGCGGACGCCGCGCCACAGCAGCGGGTCGAGGGGGTCACGCTTGCCGGCCCGGTCCGGGTCACCGCCGCGGTCCGGGAAGATCTCCAGCATCTGCTCGCGGGTCAGGTTCGACTCGTAACCGAACCGGCCGGTGGCGGAGATGTCGAAGTAGACGTCGCCCGTGCCGTCGTCGAGTCGGTACGCGGCACCGTCCTTGACGAGCACCTCGACCTTGTCGGCGATGTCCGGGATCGACTCCACAGCACCCACGTAGTGCTCCGGCGGGATGATCCGCAGCGCCTCCATGTCCTCCCGGAACAGGGCGGTCTCCCGCATCGCGAGGACCACCCAGTCCTCGCCGTCGCGGGCGGCCCGCTCCAGCAGCGGATCGTCGATGTCGGTGACGTTCTGCACGTAGCGCACCGGGCGGCCGGCGTCGCGCCACATCCGCTGCACCAGGTCGAACGTGATCATGGTGGCGGCGTGGCCGAGGTGGGTGGCGTCGTACGGGGTGATGCCGCAGACGTACATGCTGGCCGCGTCGGCCGGATCACTCGGGTGCACGCCCTGGCGCGCCGAGTCGTACAACGCCAACGGCACGCCCGTGCCCGGCAGCCGTGGCACCTCGTGTCCCGCCCAAGACTCCATGGGATCAGCCTAACCAGCCCGACGACGACGCCGGAGCGCCCCACCGGTGATCAAGATGACAGCGGCTCACATGGGTGGCCAGGGCATCGCCGGCCAGTCCTCCGGCGGCTGTGGGAAACGGCCAGCCTCCCGCAGCCGGTCGATCCGGGAGGCCAGTTCGGCCACCTCGCTGATCGTCAGGTGGTCGGCCAGCTCCGCGCCGAGCGCCCCGGCGACCTTCCCGGCGAGCCCGTCGAGCATCTCCACGGCGTCCGGGGGAAGCTGCCCGCCGGCCCAACCCCAGAGCACCGTGCGCAGCTTGTCCTCCACGTGGAAGCTCACCCCGTGGTCCACGCCGTAGATCCGGTCGTCCGCGCCGACCAGCACGTGACCACCCTTACGGTCGGCGTTGTTGATCACCGCGTCGAGCACCGCCAGTCGGGCCAGCCGCGGGTCTTCGGCGTGCGCCAACACGTACGCGCTGCCGTCGTCGTCGCGGGCCGCGGCGATCGGGAACCAGCGGGGCGGCAGCTCGTCGGCCGGCAGGAACCCGACCAGCGCCTCGGCGTCCTCCGGCTCGTCGATCCACAACTGGCAGGAGCCGGGGCCGAACGGGCCGTCGCGCAGCACGGTGGGCGGCACCAGGCCCCAACCCGTCGCCTCGGAGACCAGGTACGCCGAGACCTCCCGGCCGGCCAGCGTGCCGTCCGGGAAGTCCCAGAGCGGTCGTTCGCCCCGCACCGGCTTGTAGACGCAGCGGGCGGTGACCCCGTCCAGGGTCAGGATGCCGCGCAGCGTGGTGTTCGACGCGTCGACCAGCCGACCTTCCAGGTCGAGCACACCGTCGCGCAACAGCCGAAGCGCGGCGTCACCGTCCTGGCGGGGCTGGAGGCCGGACGAGGTCACCGGTGATAACCGTTGTGCCGCGGGCAGAGGTGCCCGGCGGGGTCCAACGGTTGGCCGCAGAGCGGGCACGGCGGCCGGCCCGCGTTGACCACTCGCCGGGCCCGCTCGATGAACTGGCGGGTCGCCTGCGGGGTGAGCCGGACCCGGAGCCGATCCAGGTCCTCGTCCGGCTCTTCGTCCTCGTCGTCGTCATCGTCGTCGTCCTCGTCGCCCAGCTCGACCTCGGGCTCCACCTCACCCGCAGCGATCGCCTCGATCACCACGGTCGCGGTGTCCACGTCGAAGGCCAGCCCGAGGGTCCCGACCCGGAACTCCTCGTCGACCGGGGTGTCCAGCGGCTCGTTGTCACCGATCACCGGTGCCAGCTCGGGCAGGTCCACCCCGAAGCGACGCTGCGCCTCGGTGAGCAGCTCTTCCAGCTTCTCGGCGAGCAGGGACACCTGGACCTTCTCCAGCGCGACGCTGACCAGCCGACCGCCGCCACGGGCCTGCAGGAAGAAGGCGCGCTCCCCCGGCGGGCCGACGGTCCCGGCGACGAACCGCTCCGGCGGTTCGAAGGCATGCACCTGGTGGGTCATACCCACGACCCTATCCGGCCCGCCATGGCACCGCGCACCCCACCGACCCGAATCGCCGCCTCGGCGGCGCGCCCGGCGTACCAGCGGCTACACCCGGGCGTGGCGGCCCCGCCGCCGGCCCGCGCGCGCCTCGGCCGTCGACCGGTGGGGGATGGTGCGGCCGGGTGGACGTTGCCCGGCGTCGTCACGAGCCCGCACCGGCCCCGCCGCCGACGGCGGCGTCCGAATCGGCCGCGCGGGGTGCCCGCCGACGCCGCTTGCGGGGCGGCGACACCAGGCCCGACAGGTCACCGCCGGTGTCGTTGAGCCGGAGCAGGAACGGCCGCAGCGGCGTGAACCGGATCGCGGTCACCGACGCCGGGTCGGCCACGACCCGCTGAAAGAGATCCAGGTGTACGCCGAGCGCGTCCGCCACGATGGCCTTGATCACATCACCGTGGCTGCACGCCAACCACACCGCCTCGGGACCGTGCTCGGCGCTCACCCGGGCGTCCCACGACCGAACCGCCGCCACCGCCCGGGCGGACATCGCCGCCATCGCCTCCCCGTCGGGGAAGACCGCCGCACTGGGGCGCTGCTGCACCACCGGCCAGAGCGGCTCCTTGGCGAGCTTCTTCAGCGGCTGCCCCTCCCAGCTGCCGTAGTCACACTCGATCAGACCGTCCTCGACGACCGGCGTGGCCTGCGGCAGCGCCAGCTCCAGGGTCTGCCGGCAGCGGATCAGCGGGCTCGTCACGACGGCGGCCAGCGGCAGCGCCCGCAGCCGCTCGCCCACCGCGGCGGCCTGGGCGCGCCCGGTGTCGTCCAGCTCGACCGGTTGCCGGCCAGCCAGGCCACCGTCGGCGTTCGCCGTGGTCCGGCCGTGTCGCAGAAGCAGAAGGGTCGCCACGGTGACCACCCTAGGGCCTCCGCCGCGGCGCCGACCTGCACGGGCACGGGTCTGGGCCGCGTAGTACCGGCCGGTGCGGGCGTCCGCGCGTCACGCCGCTGGCCGGCCCCCGGAGGTCGGGGGCCGGCCAGCGGCGGCGGGTACGGAGACGGTCGACCGTCCGTCGGTCAGGTGGCCTCGATCGTGCCGGTGAGCAGCAGAGCCAGGACCAGGGTGCCCAGCGCTACCCGATACAGCACGAAGACGTACAGGGTGTGGTGGGCGACGTAGCGCAGCAGCCAGGCGATGGCCGCGTACCCGATGCCGAAGGCGATGACGGTCGCCACGATCATCTGGGCCACCGACGGCGCGGACGTGCCCGGGGCGGACGGTTCGAAGACGTCCCCGAGGCTGAACACGCCGGACATCACCACCGCCGGAATGGCCAGCAGGAACGAGTACCGTGCCGCCGCCTCCCGGGTCAGGTTGAGCAGCAGGCCGGCGGTGAGCGTGCCACCGGAGCGGGACACCCCGGGGACCAGCGCCATCGCCTGGGCGAAGCCCATCACGATGCCGTCCTTCATCCGGAAGTTCTCCAGGGTGCGGGTCTGCCGCCCCCAGTACTCGGCGAACGCCAACACGAACGCGAACACGATCAACGTGGTCGCCACCACCCACAGGTTGCGCCCGGCGGTCTTGATCTGGTCCTTGAACAGGAAGCCGAACAGCCCGATCGGGATCGAGCCGACGATCACGTACCAGCCCATCCGGTAGTCGAGGCTGGACCGGACCGACGTGTCCCGGATGCCGACCAGCCAGGTCCGGGTGATCCGCCAGATGTCCTTCGCGAAGTAGATCAACACGGCCGCTTCGGTGCCGAGCTGGGTGACCGCGGTGAACGACGCGCCCGCGTCGCGGTCGAAGAAGATCGCCGAGGTGATCCGAAGATGCCCCGACGAGCTGACCGGAAGGAACTCGGTCAGTCCCTGGACGATGCCCAGGACGATGGCCTCGACCCAGGTCACTCGCCGACTCCCGAAAGATCAAGTGCCTCGGCCACGGTACGCAGGGTCTGGATCCCACTGTCCCGGTCGGCCACGAACAGCGTCACCGACAGCGTGGTCACACCGGCGGCGGCGTACTCCCGCATCCGCTCGGCGACGCGCTCCTTCGGGCCGAGCAGCGACGTCCGGTCGATGAACTCCATGGGTACGGCCGCCGCGGCGTCACGCTGCCGCTTGGCCAGGTACAGGTCCTGCACCTCGCGGGCGGCGTCGCCGTACCCCATCCGGGTGGCCAGCTGGTTGTAGAAGTTCTGCTGGCGGCTGCCCATGCCACCCACGTACAGCGCCGCGTACCAGCGCACCAGCTCGGCGCAGGAGGCCACGTCGTCACCGATCACCACGGGCACCGACGGCACCACGTCGAAGCCGGCCAACTCCTTGCCGACCTTGGCCCGCCCGGCGCGGACCGAGGCGAGCTGCTCCTCGGCGAACTCCGGGGCGTAGAACACGGCCAGCCAGCCGTCGGCGATCTCGCCGGCCAGCTCCAGGTTCTTCGGACCGACCGCGGCCAGGTAGATCGGTATGTGCTCGCGGGGTGGGTGGAAGCCCAGCCGCAGGGCCTTACCAGGGCCGTCCGGCAGCGGCAGCGTGTAGTGCTCGCCGTCGTACGCCACCTCCTTGCGGGCGACGGCCAGCTTCACGATGTCGACGAACTCGCGGGTGCGGGCGAGGGGCTTGGCGAACCGCACCCCGTGCCAGCCCTCGGAGACCTGCGGCCCGGAGACGCCCAGGCCGAGGCGGAACCGGCCACCGGAGAGCGCGTCGATGGTGGCGGCGGTCATCGCGGTGGCCGCCGGCGTACGGGCGGGGATCTGCATCACCGCGGCGCCGACGTCGATCCGTTCGGTCTGGCCGGCCATCCAGGCCAGCATGCTGGGCGAGTCGGAGCCGTACGCCTCCGCCGCCCACACCACCGAATAGCCCAGCCGGTCCGCCTCCTGCGCCAGCGCCAGGTGGTCGGCCGGTGTGCTCCACGCCGTCTGGTATCCAAGACTGAGCCCGAGTCGCACTGGTCCTCCCCCATCCGTGGCACAGGTCGCACCAGGTTACGCAATGCCGATAACGGAGTCGATCACCGGCTCGACACCTTTGATCCCCCCTCCATCGGGACAGCCCCGGGCGGCGGAACCGGCAGAACCGGCAGAGATACGGGAGCGAGGATATCCGTGGCGGCAGGTTCGAAATAAGGTTCACCCATGCAACAGCGACCGCTCGGCCGAAGCGGGCTGGCGGTTTCCCGGCTCGCGCTCGGCACCATGACCTGGGGCCGGGACACCGACGCCGACGATGCGGCCGCCCAGTTGAAGAGTTACCTGGACGCGGGCGGCAACCTGATCGACACCGCCGACGTGTACGGCGACGGTGACGCCGAGTCGGTGATCGGCTCGCTGCTGGGCTCCCTCGTGCCGCGCGAGGAGCTGCTCATCGCCACCAAGGCCGGATTGCGGCCGGGCAGCGGCCGACGTCGCGACGGCTCCCGGGGGCACCTGCTCCGGACATTGGACGCGTCGCTGCGCCGGCTCGGCACCGACCACGTCGACCTGTTCCAGGTGCACGGCTACGACCCGGACACCCCGCTCGAGGAGACCCTGGCCGCGCTGGACCACGCGGTGGCCAGCGGCAAGGTCCGCTACGTCGGGGTGTCGAACTTCTCCGGCTGGCAGACCGCGCGGGCCGCCGCCTGGCAGACCGCCTGGCCAGGCCGGGCGCCCGTGGTCGCCGCCCAGGTGGAGTACTCGCTGCTGGAACGGGGTGTGGAGCGGGAGGTGCTGCCCGCGTGCGACGCGCTCGGTCTCGGCGTGCTGCCCTGGTCCCCGCTGGGCCGGGGGGTGCTGACCGGCAAGTACCGGCACGGCCGTCCGGCGGATTCCCGGGCCGCGTCGCCGCATTTCGAACGGTTCGTCGCGACCTACCTGGAACCGCGCTGCTCCAGCATCGTGGAGGCGGTGGCGACGGCGGCCGGTGGGTTGGGGGTGTCGCCGCTGGAGGTGGCGTTGGCCTGGATCCGGGACCGGCCGGGGGTGACCGCGCCGATCCTCGGCGCCCGGACGGTGGGTCAGTTGCTCGGCGCTCTCCAGGTGGAACGGATCACACTGCCCGAGGAGATCACCACAGCGCTGGACGACGTCTCGGCCGTGCCGGTCGGCTACCCCGAGCGCGACGGCTGACCCGAGGGGCGCGCCGTCGCAGCGGCGTCGGTCACCCCGGAGGGGGTGGCGAATGGCCGCTGGGCTGGGCAGCATGGATGGCATGGACTACGAATACGCGCCGCTGCGGTTGCCGCCGAACGTCGACCGGTTGACCGCCGCGGCGCAGTTGGCGATCCAGGCAGAGTTCTCCGGATGGGAGTTGGCCCGGGTGCGGCTGTACCGCGACGGCACGCGGCAGGTGGTGCTGCGTCGCCGGCGGGTCAACCAGCCGCAGCCGGGCCTGTCGTACTGAACGGGCCGTGGCGCCCGGGGCCTGTGCGGGCCCCGGGCCGTCGACCAGACGAGGAAGTCCGCACCCTGGCTGGGGCGGTGGGCGCAGCCGGCCGGCGGTGACCGTCGGTCGCCGCCGTCGCGACGGATGCGGTAGTGAGCGATAGACCTCAGAGTCATATTCATACCTCTGAGGTCTATCGCTCAACAGCACATCGGTGCGTCTAGTGCTGGTGCCCGGCGTGGTCGTGGTCGTCGTCGAGCTCCAGGAACGGGTGCTCGTCGAGCCGGCCGACCAGCCGGTCGTCGGCCGCCGGCTGGAACGGGCCGACCGCGTCGTCGTCGTCGAACGACTCCAGGTCGACGGGGGTGCCCACCTCACTGACCATGACCACCCCGTCGAGCGGCTCCAGCTCCGGGACGTCCAGCGCGCCGAGCGAGCCGTCGCCGCTCTGCAGCAGCTCCAGCACCGCCTCGCCGACGCCCTCCACCGGTGCCGGCTCGTCGTCCTCCGGGGTCCCCTCGCGCCGGGCAGCCTCGGCCACGCGCAGCAGCGCGGCCACACTCGGCACCCGGTAGTCACGGCGCTGGCGCACCGAGATCACCCGCGGGTGCGGGTCGCTGGCCTCGGCCCCGTCGGCACCGCCGAAACGCTCGTCGGCCTCGTCCGGGTCGATCGAGTCGACATCCCACGGCGTCACCTCGCCGAAGGCGTCGAGCAGCCGCTCGTCGTACGCGAAGGAGGCGTTGTTCAACGCCACGTACGCCTGCCAGACGTCGTCGTCGTCGACGCGGCCCTCAGCGGCGCGTACGGCGGCCAGGTGGTGGCGGGCCGCTTCGATCACGCGCTCGAGAGCGGCGTCCAGCTCACCGTGCTGGTCGGTCATGTGGGGCAGTCCCTTCACGATGGGGAGATTGCGCGCCCGGCGACAACTGCCGGACGCGGCTAGCAGGTGCGGAGGAACCGGTCGAGCACCCGCACGCCGAACTGTAGTCCGTCAACCGGAACGCGCTCGTCGATGCCGTGGAACAACGCCGAGAAGTTCAGGTCGGCGGGCAGCCGGAGCGGGGCGAACCCGAAGCAGCGGATGCCGAGCTGGGAGAACGCCTTGGCGTCGGTGCCACCGGAGAGCATGTACGGTACCGGCCGCGCCCCCGGGTCCTCGGCACGCAGGGCCGCCGACATGGCCTCGACCAGGTCACCGTCGAACGTGGTCTCCAGCGCCGGCTGCCGCTGGACGTACTCGATCGCGATGTCCGGGCCGACCAGCTCGCGCAGCTGCCGCTCCAGCAGCTCGGACTGACCGGGCAGGCTGCGGCAGTCGATGGTGGCGGTGGCGCGGCCGGGGATGACGTTGTCCTTGTAACCGGCGCTCAACCGGGTCGGGTTGGCGGTGTTGCGGATGGTCGCGCCGATCAGGTTGGCGATCGGGCCGAGCTTGGCGATGGCCGTCTCCGGGTCGTCCGGGTCCAACTCGATGCCGAGCAGGTCGGAGACCTCGGTCAGGAAGGCCCGTACGGTGTCGGTGACCACCACCGGAAAGCGGTGCCGGCCGATCCGGGCGACCGCCTCGGCGAGCGCGGTGACCGCGTTGTCGTCGTGCACCATCGAGCCGTGCCCGGGGCGACCCTTGGCGTGCAGCCGCAGCCAGTCGATGCCCTTCTCGGCCGTCTCGATGAGGTAGAGCCGCTGACTGTCGTTGACCGAGTAGGAGAAGCCGCCGACTTCGCCGATCGCCTCGGTGCAGCCGTCGAAGAGGCCCCGGTGGTTGTCCACCAGGAAACGCGCGCCGTAGTCGCTGCCCGCCTCCTCGTCGGCGGTGTACGCGAGCACGATGTCGCGCGGCGGTCGTACGCCGGTGCGCTGCCAGTGCCGCACGACGGCCAGCACCATCGCGTCGAAGTCCTTCATGTCGATTGCGCCGCGACCCCACAGGTAGCCGTCGCGCAGCTCCCCGGAGAGCGGGTGCACCGACCACTCGTCGGCGTCGGCGGGCACCACGTCCAGGTGGCCGTGCACCAGCAGCGCGCCCCGGCTGGGGTCGGTGCCCGGGATTCGGGCCACCACGTTCGCCCGGCCCGCAGCAGACTCGTGCAGGACGGACTCCACGCCCACCTCGGCGAGCTTCTCCGCCACGTACTCGGCCGCGCGGCGCTCACCGACGCTGGTGTCGTTGTCCCCGGTGTTGGTGGTGTCGATGCGCAGCAGGTCGCGGCAGAGGTCGACGACCTCTGCGGTGGGGTCGGCTAGGGCGGAGGCGGCATCGCTCGTCATCGCCTCTTCATACCAGCCCGAGTTGGTCGACGGGCCGGCGCACCGGCGCGGAAATGCCGGCGCGCCGGCGTCCGCGAGTCGACACATCGACGGGCCGGTTTCGCGGTGGCCGCGTTCGGGTACCGCCGCCCACGACCGTTCGTCCCCTGCCGGAGCTTCCGCCCGCCAGTCGAGGAGGGCACCATGTCCGCCGTTCCCCTGCCGCCGCTGCCGCCCGCGCCCGCCTCCGAGGAGGGCTACCGGCCCGCTGGTCGCAGCATCGCCGACATCGTCGACCGGGAGCACCGGCAACTGCTGTCGCTGCTGGACCAGTTGACCGGCCCGGACGCCACACCGCAGGAGGCACTGGCGGTGCTCACCGCCGCGTTGTCGCGGCACCTGTCCGCCGAGGAGCAGTACCTGCTGCCGGCGGTGCGCGCCGCTCTGCCGGGCGCCGCCGAACGGGTGGACGCCGAGATCGCCGCCGACGCCGGCCTGCTGAACACCCTGAAGGGTCTGACGGACGCGGCGCTGACCGACGTCGCCGAGCGGGTTCGCCAGCACGTCGAGGGGGTGGGCGCGCTCGTCACCGAGCTGCGCGCGGTCGCGACCGAGGAGGAGCTGATCCGTCTGGGCAACCGGTTGGAGATCGCCGAGGAGGCGGCGCCCACCCGCCCGCACCCGAGCACTCCGGCCACCCCGCCGTGGAACCGGATCGTGGAGCCGGCGGTCGGTGTGGTGGACAAGGTGCTCGACGCGGTGACCCGGCGACCGACGTACCTGGCGGACCTGCCGGAGCCACCCCGCGACTGAGCGCCCGCCCGCCCCGAAGTGCATTCATTATCACCGATCCGCTCGGGCTATTCCGCCGGCTGACACGTAGTCCTACCGTCACCGTATGAACCTGGAGCTGCGTCACCTGCGGGTGGTCTGCGCGATCGCGGAGACGGGGAGTGTGACGAAGGCGGCCTCGGCGCTCGGCCTGGCCCAGCCGGCCCTCACCGCCCAGCTCCAACGCATCGAGCGGACCCTGGGCGGTCCGCTGTTCGACCGGGACCGGCGTGGTGCCCGACCCACCGCGCTCGGCGAGCTGGTGCTGGCCCGGGCCCGGGTCCTGCTGCCGGCGATGAAGGGGCTGCAGGACGAGGCGGCCCGGCTGGCGGGGGCCGGCGGTTCTCCCACCTGCTACCGGTTCGGTGGGGTGAACAGCCCGATCCTGGGCCGGTTGGTGCACCGGTTGGCGGCCGAGCAGCCACCGATCCAGATCACCACGTTCGCCTCCTGGTCGGTGGACGAGTTGGCGCAGTTGGTGGCCGGCGGCCGGCTGGACTTCGCGCTCACCGGTGTGTGTGGCGACGCCAGTCCGTCGGCGGGTTTCGGATTGAGCTGGCAGGAGGTGGCCGTCGACCCGGTGCTGGTGCTGCTGCCGGAGACGCACCCCCTCGCCGTACAGGAGGAGGTGCGCCTGGCGGACCTGCGCCACGAGCAGTGGGTGGCCGCGCCGGGCGACGGCTGCTTCGGCGACTGCTTCGCCGCCGCGTGCGCCCGCGCCGGCTTCACCCCCCGCAAGGTGTACGAGACCGACATCCGCGGCTGCATCGACCTGGTGGACGCCGGCGTGGCGGTGGCGCTGTGCCAGGCGACGTTCCGTCCGGTGGCCGGGTTGGTGACCCGTCGGCTCGCCGGGACACCGCTGCGCTGGCGGCTCCTGCTCGGCTGGCATCCCGACTCCCTCGCCGCCCAGGGCGCCGAGCTGGTGGTGGAGACTGCCAAGGCGGCGTACGTCGACTCGTTGGCCCCGCATCCGGCGTACCTGGCCTGGCTGATGAGCAACCCGGGGTTCGGGGTGCGGCAGCCCAGCGGAATCCGGCCGGTCGTCTGACCGGAGGTAATCACCTGCCGGTGGCGGTGCGAACCGCCGTTGGCCGGGTATCTGGCGGACATGACGGACCTCTACCCGCCTGCCGACGACCGCGAACTGCTGCGCCAGGCCGCCGCCGCGCACACCGCCGCCACCCGCGAGGTGGAGGCGTTCCTGCGTCGGCTGCCGACGGTGCCCGACCCGGCCGACGTCACCGAGTACGCCAACCTGCTCACCCGCGAGGACCAGACCCGCGGCGACCGGGACGCGGCGGCCGACGCCGCCGGACTGACCATCGGCAGCCTGGAGCCCGACCAGGGCCAGTAGTGCGAACGCGTCGACGGTGCCGTCCCACAGCGGGGCGGCACCGTCGAGCGGCGCACCGTTCAGCGTTCGACGAGCGGGTCGTGCCCCAGGTCGAGCAGCGAGTGCCGCCAGCCGTCGTCGGCGTTGCCGCGTGCCGGCTTGGCGTCCATCAGCTCGCGGATGCGCTCGACCGCCTCCCGCATCACCTCGATGTCCTCCGGGGTGAGGTCGACCTTGCGCTTGTTCAACACCTTGAGGATCTCCCGGCCCGGCTGGGGCAGGTCGAGGTCCGGGTTCGGGCTGAACGAGTCCTCACCGGAGCCCCGGGTCAGCAGCCAGGTGCGCAGCTGCTCCGACGGGACGTTCACCTCGGCGTGGAAGTCCTCCCAGAGCACTTCCACCTCGGGGTCCAGCCGCGCTTCGCGTACCATCAGGTCTCCTCTCGCCGGCGATGCCCGGACGTCTCCGGGTCGTCCTCCTGGTCGGTCTTCGGATGCAGGCCCTCGGCGGGCACCCGCGTCCTGCGGGGGTTCGCGGTGGGCGGCGCCAGGATCGGGTCGGGGTGGTCGTCCTCGTCCCGGGGTTTCCCGGGCTCGTGCGGGTCCTCGTGCTCGTCCGGTCGTGCCGGCCCGCTCATCGTGGGTGGGTGGTCGTGGCGGCTGTGTAGCCGCGCTCGCCGGCGCTCACGTCGAAGCTGAGCGCGCCGTCGCGGACGTCCACAGTGACCTTCTGCCCCGGCGAGATCGCCGACTCCAGCAGCATCCGGGACAGGTGGTTGTCCACCTCCCGCTGGATCACCCGGCGCAGCGGGCGGGCGCCGAACTCCGGCTGGTAGCCGTGCTCGGCGAGCCAGTCGATGCCCGCGGTGGTGAACTCCACCTGGAGGTCCTGGGCATGCATGCGGCGGCGGGTCTCCTCCAGCAGCAGCGCGGTGATGTCGCGCAACTGCTCGGCCTCCAGCCGGCGGAAGATGATGACCTCGTCGATGCGGTTGAGGAACTCCGGGCGGAAGTTCTCCTGCAGGCGGCGCATCAGCCGCTCGCGCAGCTCGTCGTTCTCCTGCTCGCTGCCCACGTCGCCGGTGCCGAAGCCGACCGCGCGCTGGGCGCCGGTGATCAGCTCGGAGCCCAGGTTGCTCGTCATGATCAGTACGGTGTTCTTGAAGTTCACCGTGCGGCCCTGGCTGTCGGTGAGCCGCCCGTCGTCGAGCACCTGGAGCAGGATGTTGAACACGTCCGGGTGGGCCTTCTCGATCTCGTCGAGCAGCACCACCGCGTACGGGCGGCGACGGACCGCCTCGGTGAGCTGGCCGGCCTCCTCGTAGCCGACGTATCCGGGTGGCGCGCCGACCAGCCGGCTGACGGTGTGCCGCTCCTGGAACTCGCTCATGTCCACCCGGACCATCCGGTCCGCCTCGCCGAACAGCGCCTCGGCCAGGGCGCGGGCCAGCTCGGTCTTGCCGACTCCGGTCGGGCCGAGGAACAGGAAGCTGCCCATCGGCCGCTCCGGGTCGGCCAGCCCGGCCCGGGAGCGGCGGACCGCCTCGGCGACCGCGGTGACCGCGTCGTCCTGACCGACCACCTTCTGATGCAGGTGACCCTCCAGGCGCAGCAGCCGGTCGCGTTCCTCCTCGGTGAGCTGGCTGACCGGGATGCCGGTGGCCCGGGACACCACCTCGGCGATCTCCTGCGGGCCCACCTCGGGCACCTGGGAGCCGGACGAGCCGTCCTCGCCATTGGCGCGGCGGATGGCGTCCTCCAACTCGGCGATCCGGTCGCGCAGCGCGGAGGCCCGCTCGTACTGCTCGTCGGTGACGGCTTGTTCCTTGTCCCGGCGTACCTCGTCGAGCTCCTGCTCCAGCTCCCGCACGTCGGACGCCGGGGTACGGGTGCGCAACCGCACCCGCGCGCCGGCCTGGTCGATGAGGTCGATCGCCTTGTCCGGCAGGAACCGGTCGGTGACGTACCGGTCGGACAGCTCGGCGGCGGCGACCAGCGCCTCGTCGGTGAAGCGCACCTGGTGGTGTGCCTCGTACCGGTCGCGCAGACCGCGCAGGATGGCGATGGTGTCGTCGACGCTGGGCTCGGGTACCAGCACCGGCTGGAAGCGCCGGGCCAGCGCGGCGTCCTTCTCGATGCTCTTGCGGTACTCGTCCAGCGTCGTCGCGCCGATCACCCGCAGCTCGCCACGCGCGAGGGCGGGTTTGAGCATGTTGGACGCGTCCATCCCGCCTTCGCTGCCGGCGCCTCCCGCACCGACCAGGGTGTGGATCTCATCGAGGAAGATGATCAGCTCGTCGCGGTGCGCCCGGATCTCGTCGATCACCTTCTTCAGCCGCTCCTCGAAGTCACCGCGATAGCGGGTACCGGCGACGAGGCCCGCGAGGTCGAGTTGGACGACCCGTTTGCCGAGCAGGGTCTGCGGAACGTCGCCGTCGCAGATCCGTTCGGCCAGCCCTTCGACGATGGCGGTCTTGCCGACACCGGCCTCACCGATCAGCACCGGGTTGTTCTTGGTACGCCGCGACAGGATCTCCACGGCCTGCTCGATCTCGTCGGCTCGTCCGATCACCGGGTCGATCTGGTCGTTGCGGGCCAGGTCGGTGAGGTCCTGCCCGTACTGGTCCAGGGTGGGGGTGCCCCGATCCGGCTTCGGGCCGGTCATCGGCCCGCGCTCGGCGTTGGCGGCCTGCAACGACTCGGGTTGGATCCGGCCGGCGGCCAGCATCCGCCCGGCCGGGGACTCCGGGTTGAGCGGCAGCGCCATCAGGATGTGTTCGGGGCCGATGTAGTTGGCGCCCATCGCCCGGGAGAGCTGATGGGCATCGAGCAACGCCCGCTTGGCGGCGGGGGTCAACGACAGGTTGGGTGGCACCTCCCCGCGCGGCGCGCCGTCACCCTTGCCACCGAGGGCGTTGAGCAGGGTGTCCGGGTCGGCGCCGGCCCGGCGTACCAGGTCGCGCAGGGGTTCGCGTTGCAGCGCCGCCCAGAGCAGGTGGTCGGTGTCCAGGTCGCTGCTCTGGCGTTGGGCGGCGCGTCGGGCCGCGTCGGCCAGCATCTCCCGGGCGTCGGCCGTCATCAGTCGGGTGATGTCGACCCGGTGCGGTGGCCGGCGTCCCCCCTCGCCCCGGCCGAAGTACCGGGCCAGGAATTCATCCCACGGGTCGGAGCCGATGTCACCGGGTCCCATCATGTCTGTCCTCCGCAGTCGGGCGCGGCACGGTCGGCAGGGGCTACCCGACGCGCGCCCCGACAAACGCCGCAGGTGGTGGCGGACCGGCGTGCCGGGTGTGGCCTCCGGGCCGGGGCCGGCCGATGGTGGCAGTCTGGTGGGATGGACGAGACACCGCTGTTGATCGTGGACGGCGCCAACGTGGTGGGCTCCCGCCCGAACGGGTGGTGGCGGGACCGCGCCGGCGCGGCGGCCCGGTTGCGCGACTCGCTCGCCCCGGTGGCGACCGTCGGGTTGCCGGCTCGGCTGCCCGCCCCGGTGGAGGTGGTCCTGGTGGTCGAGGGGGCCGCGCGGGACGTGCAGGGCACCGAGGGCGTCCGGGTGGTCTCCGCCGCCGGTTCCGGCGACGACACGGTGGTCGAGCTGGTGGCCGACGCGCCGCACCGCCGGCGGCTGGTGGTCACGGCCGACCGGGAGTTGCGCGGGCGCGTTACCGCGCTCGGCGCCGAGGTGTACGGGCCGCGCTGGCTACGCGAGACCCTGACCAACAGCTGAGAAATTCTCGCACTGGGACTCCCACAGAACGGACTCCCGGCACTTCCGTGGGCCTTCCGGACAGGCGGGCAGGAACACCGACAGGGCGGATGTTCTTTCGGAACCGCCGATAGGCTCTAATGGAGATCTCCCCGCCCCCAGGAGGTTCCGCCGTGGCGAGCGTCGCCGAGTTGAAGGCTGCCATCGATGTCGCCCTCCAACAGATCGGGGACGGGCAGACAGCCGTGCAGGCAGCCGGCGAGAAACTGTCCGAGGCGCAGCAGACCCTCGCCGGGGCGCTGGAGGGCAGCGGGCACGAGACGGTGGAGGCGGCCCAGGCGTCGCTGACACAGGCCAGCCAGGAGCTGGAGGAGTGTCTCGCCGCGACACTGGTCGCGGTGGAGCAGGCGCAGCTCTACGTCGCCACCCTGTAGGCCGTCATGTCCATCATCGAGGACGTCGGTGGGCAGGTCCGTGCCGCCAGCGAGGAGTTCCCGCTGGCCCTGTTGGGGCAGGCGCTGGAGAAGTTCGGCCTGGCCGCGGAGCGACTGCGCTGGGTCCGCCAGGAATCGGCCAACCCGATGGGAGTGCCCGAGCTGTCCGCCGCGACCGAGCACGCCGAGAGCGCCGGCTACGCGCTGCGGGTTGCCCAGGAGCAGCTGTCGGCCTATCTGACGGCGATCGGGCTCGGCGCGGACGGCGCCCCGGCGCCCCGCCCCGAGCAACGCGCTCCCCGACACGACACGCCGCCGACGTCCGGGCCCGCCGAGGTGCCGGCCGAGCCGGCCGAGCAGGTGCGGATGCGCCGCTGGTGGTCGGTGCGGGTGGCCGAACTGACCGGCGGGCGCGAAGGCCTCGACGAGGAGCCCGACGAGCGGGTGGACGACTCCCAGGAGTTGCTGCGGCGAGTGGTGGGTGGTGTGCGCTCCGGCGACCGGGACCGGCTCCGCAAGGAGCTGCGCCGAGCCCCGGCCGACGTCGGCCTGGGCATGGCCGCGCTGGCACCACCGCTACTGCGCGAGCTGGCCGGCGAGCTGCTCGGGCACCCACCCCGCGCCACCGACCTCGGGCGGCTGCGTGGCGAGCTGGACGGACGCGTCCGCGACCTGCTGCCCGGGCTGCCGCCCCCGGTGCTGGAGACGCTGCTGACCCGGGTGTGCCGGATGCCGCCACCGCGCGCCTCCGGGGAGCCACCGCACGCCGCCGACTCCGCGGTGACCGCCGGGGTGACGACCGCGCTGCTGCTCGCCCGCCTCGGCCGGGACCTGCCGGTCGGCGGTGCGAGAGAACCGGCGGGGGCGGGAGAACCGGCGGGCTCGGGGCAACCGGGCGGCGCGGGGCAACCGGCGCGGGCCCAGCAACCGGGCGGGATCGGGCGGCCGGGCTCGGTTCCCCGTGCCGGGGGTGCCGTGCAGCGGCCGGGCAGCGCCGCCGCGCAGCGCTCCGGCGGCCTGCCGCCGCGCTCGGATGGGCCACCGCCGCGCCCCGCAGGGCTGCCCCCACGCTCGGGCAGCCCGTGGCGGGACGCGCCGACGCGTCGGGGCTCCGATGGCTGACCGGCGCGGTCAGCTGGCCAGCCGGGTCCGGGACACTCTCGCCGAGGCGTTGGGCGCCACCCGTACCCGGCTGTCCGCCGCCCAGGCCGACCTGACCGTCGGGCGGGAACGGCTGGCCCGGGTGCAGCGGGCGGCGGCGGCCGTACCGGCGCGGGTGGGTGCCCAACGGGACCGCCGCGTCGCCGACATCGACGCCCGCTTCTCCACAAGGATCGCGGAGCTGGCGCGGCGGGCCGCCGACGCCGCCCGGAAGGAGGCCCCGGGTTGCGCGGGGGCCGACTGGGCGGGGTGGGCGCCGACGCCCGCGCGCCGGGCCGAGCCGCCCGGCGCGCTGCGGGTCGGCACGGTCCGGATCGACGGCGTCGAGCCGGTGCCCGCGCTGGTGCCACTGCTCGACGCCGGGCACGTCCACCTCTCCGGCGACGATCGCGCCGGCTGCGACGCGGTGGTGTCCGCGTTGCTGCTGCGGGCTGTGGGCCGCGCCGACCCGGGGGCGGTACGACTCATCGGGTACGACCCGGATCAGCTCGGCGGCGGTCTGGCCGGGTTCTCCCCGTTGGGCACGGCGGGCCTGCTCACCTTCGTCGGCCCGGGCGGGCTGGGCCCACTGCTTGACGACCTGGTGGAGCAGATCCGCCGGATCAACGAGACGGTCCTCGCCGGTGAGTACGCGTCGCTGCGCGAACTGGCGGCGGCGACCGGCCGACGACCCGAGCCGTGGCGGGTGGCGGTGCTGCTCGGTGGTGAGGAGCTGAACCGGCACGAGCGCGGGCAACTGGACCGGGTGGTACGGGCCGGCGCGGCCTGCGGCGTACACCTGGTGGTGCACGGTGTGCCGTTGCCGGAGGACCCGACGGTGACCCGGGTGGTGGCCGGGGTGTCCGGCGCGCGGATCGGTGGCTCGGCCGGGCTGCCGGTCCGGCTGGACCCACCGCCACCGGCGACGCTGGTCACCGAGACCTGCCGGGACGTCGCCGCCCGGGTGAACGAGGGCCCGCCGCCGACCCCCTTCTCCGACCTGCTGCCCCCGCCCGAGCTGATGTGGCGGGAGGACTCCGCCGACGGGCTGACCGCACCGATCGGTGAGGGCCCGCACGGCCGGCCGGTGCGGTTGACGCTTGGCGACTATCCACCGCACGCGCTGATCGGCGGGCCGTCCGGCACCGGCAAGACCAACCTGATCTTCGCGTGGATCGGCGCCCTCGCCGCCCGCTACTCCCCCGCCGAGCTGGAGTTCTACCTGCTGGACTTCAAGGAGGGGGTGTCCTTCGCCCGGTTCGCGCAGGGCCGGCGCGACCCCAGCTGGCTGCCGCACATGCGGCTGGTCGGCATCAACGTCAACACCGACCGGGAGTTCGGGCTGGCGCTGCTGCGCTTCCTCGCCGAGGAGTTGCGCCGACGCGCCGACGCGGCCAAGAAGCACGAGGTGACCAAGCTGGCCGAGCTGCGGGCGGTCGACCCGACCGGGCACTGGCCGCGGATCGTGGCGGTGGTCGACGAGTTCCAGATGCTGCTGGCCGGCCGGGACGTCGTGGCCCGGGAGGCGGCCGACCTGCTGGAGGACCTGGCCCGCCGGGGCCGGTCGCAGGGCATCCACCTGGTGCTCGCCTCGCAGGACGTCCGGGGCATCGAGGCGTTGTGGGGCCGACCGGCGTTGGTCGCCCAGTTCACCCTGCGCATCGCGCTGCCCAAGGCGCTGCGGATCCTCGCCGAGCGCAACGACGCGGCGCAGTCGCTGCCGCGCTGGCACGCGGTGGTCAACGCCGAGTCGGGCATGGTGGAGGGCAACGAGGTGGCCCGCATCCCGTCGGCCAGCGACTGGGAGACCTGGAGCGGGTTGCAGCACCGGCTGTGGCGGATGCGCGCCCCCGACGCGGCGCCCGCCCGACTCTTCGACGGCGACGCGATCCCCCGGCTGGCGGACGCCCCGGACTTCCGGGCGCTCGCCGTGCCCCCGGACGGGACCGCGCCGCGCAACCCGGTGGCGCTGCTCGGCGAGATCATCGACGTGCAGTCCCGCTCGGCGGCGCTGCGGCTGCCGCGCGCCCCGGGCCGCAACCTCGCGGTGCTCGGCACCCGCGTCGACGAGGCGTGCGCGGTGCTCGACGCGGCGGCCCGGTCGCTGGCTCGACAGCACCCGCCGGGCACCGCCCGGTTCTCCATCGCCTGCCTCGACCCGGACGCCGACCCGATCGCCCGCGCCCTCTACGACGACCTGGCCGACGACGCCGCCTGGTACGACGAGGAGACCGTCGGTGAGCTGATGGCCGAAACGGCCGACGGGCTCAGCGGCCCGGCGGGCCCGCACTACCTGCTGCTCTTCGCGGTGGACGCGGCAGCAGGTGCGCTGGCCGCCCGCGCGGGTCGGCGGACCGGCCTGGAGCAGCTACGCCGGATCATGCACGACGGGCCGGAACGACGCACGCACGTGCTGGCCTGGTGGCGGGGCGTCGCCCGGATGCGCGCCGATCTTGGTGGGCCGGCGTCCCGTACCGACCAGATCGGTGCCTGGGTGGCCCTGGACGCGCACGGCGGCGAGTTGGGCTCGTCGCTCTACCCGGGCACCGGTGGCCCGGACTGGTATCCCCGCCCCTGGCGGGGGCTCTTCTTCGACCGGGCGGTGCACCGCACCGGACAGGTGATCATCCCGTATGGACCGGCTCGATGAACGAACCGGTGACCAGCGAGACGTACACGGCGCAGCTGCGGCGGCTGGCCGACCTCACCGCGCGGGTGCGCGAGCAGCGCGCCGAGGCGCACACCTGGCACGAGCGGCAGTGCGCCGCCGCCGAGCGGGCCGTCGCCGAGGCCGCCGAGCAACTCCAGAGCGCCGAGGAGGAGCTTGTCGCCGCCCGTGAGCAGCAGGAACGGGTCGACGCCGAGGTGGCCCACCTGTGGCAGCAGGCCCGCTCGCGCCTCGGCGTCCGCCGCCTCGGCGGCCCACCCGCCCCGGCGAACGGGGTCGGAGCCACCGACCCTGTGCTGCTGCTCGCCAAGGCCCGTGACCTGCTCGACCGGGCCGGGCAGCCAGGCGAGCTACCGGGTTCGGTCAACCCGCTGCTGGCGCTCTGCGGAGTGGCCGGCGGTGTCCTGGCGTACGCGCTGGGTGCCGGTGCCCGCGCGCTCGGCGTCGGGTACGGCGGCGACCTGGCGGTCGGGTTGCCGGTGCTGGCGCTGGTGGTCACGCTGCTCGGGCCGCTGGTCGGGCTGGTGCCGGCCCGCGTGCTGGCCGACCGCCGGCACGCGGTGCTCGGGCCGCGGCCGATCACCGTGGTCCTCGGCGCGGGCCTGCTGACCACCGTCCTGCTGCTGGTGCTCGGCCGCTGACGCGCGGGATGGCGGGGGTCGCCGCCCGCGTCGTCCACCGCGGGGACGCGACCGACCGACCGGCCCGACCTCAGGCCGGGACCAGGACGGCCTCGCGCAGCAGTCGGCGGGTGAGCGTGACCCGGTCGGCGTCGTCGGGCAGGCCGGGCAGGTCACCGACCCGGGTCGCCACACCGCTGAGCAGGGCGCGAACCGCCGGCTCGCATTCGGCGGGCAGGGTGATCGTCCGGTCGAAGAGCCGCAGCGCCACCGTGTCGGCATCGTGCGGCACCACCTGCCAGCGCAGACCGGGCCGCACTGTGACCCGGGAGTCGGCGTCCAGGGTGGCCAGCGCGTCGGCCTGGGCAAGTGGTCGGATCGGCGCCGGGCGGGCCGCGGGCCAGGCGCGCTGCCGCAGCCGTGCGGCGACCGCGCCGGGGTCGGCGCGCAGCAGCCAGTCCCGCAACGCCTCGACCGTCTCGGTCAGCTCCGGCTCGATGGCGTCCGGGTCGGCGACGTCGGTGCCGAACGGCAGGCTGGCCCGCAACCGCTGGTCCTCGGAGGCCAGCGCCAACAACTCCTCGACCAGCGCGTATCGGGTCAGCGCGCGGATGCCCACGGTCAGGTGCAGCGAACTGGCCTCCTGCGCCTGCGCGCTGTGCAGCCAACCCCGGGGCAGGTAGAGGGCGTCACCGGGGGCGAGCACCACGTCCAGCGCGGCGGGCCCCTGGGCGGTGGCCCCGACCTCGTCGGCGCGCCCACCCCACGGCTGCCTCTCCAGCGGGTCGGCCAGCACCGGCGGGTGGATCCGCCAGTGCTTGCGGCCGTCGACCTGGAGCACGAACACGTCGTGGGTGTCGTAGTGGGTGGCGAACCCCTGACTGCCCGCCGGGGTGAGGTAGGCGTTGACCTGAAGCGGCTGGTTGAGCGCGAGGCCCAGGTCGCGGGCGAAGTCGACAATCGGCGGCCAGATCCGGTGCAGGCCCTGCAGCACCAGGGTGGCGCCGGAGGCGTACTGCTCCAACACCCGCTCGTCGAGCACCTGGTCGCCGATCTCTGCCCCCGCGCCGCCACCGCCGGTCCAGCGCGTGGACGCGACCAACTGGCCGTCCTTGGCGACGCGCAGGAAAGGGGTACGCAGACCGCGCCGGCTCAGCAGTTCGTCGGCGTCGGCGGGGCTGAGCAGGTCGGTGAAGCCGGCCGGGTCGGGCAGCTCGGCGGCGCGGGACAGCAGCGGGGTGTGTCCCCAGTGCGCGGCGGCGAACTTGGCTGGTTCGACCGACACACAGCGGGCCAGCGCTGCGGCGGCCAATGCAGACGGAACCGCCGGACGGCCGTGGCCGCCCGGCGGGTCGAGGTGTGTCATGGTCTGCGCCGTTACCGCGCGCTGCCGTCGGCGCCGCCGTCCTGCTGGCCCGGGGTGGCCCCGCCGTCGGCGGGGCCCTCCGCCCCACCGTCCGCGCCGCCGTCGTGCTGGCCCGGGGTGGCGCCGCCGTCAGCGGGGCCCTCCGCGCTACCGTCCGCGCCACCGTCGTGCTGGCCCGGGGTCGCACCGCCGTCAGCGGGGCCCTCCGCGCTACCGTCCGCGCCACCGTCGTGCTGGCCCGGGGTCGCACCGCCGTCGGCCGGGCCCTCCGCGCCGCCGCCGCCCATGGTCTGCATGTCGTCATCGTTGAGTGCCATCGGTACTCCCTCGGGTGTGCCGCCCCGCCGTGCGCCGGGGTCCGTCGTGCTGCGGGTGGTACCCCACGCGCGATCTTTCCTAACCCTCACCGTAGACGCCGAATCGGGGCGACACGGGCGGTTCGCGAGCGGCGGCGGAGAGTGCCAGGATGGGGTGGTGATCCTGGTGGGCACCTCCGGCTGGCAGTACCGGGACTGGCGGGGCCGCTTCTACCCGCAGCGGCTGCCGCAGCGACTCTGGCTGGAGCACTTCGCCGCAGGGTTCGCCACTGTCGAGGTCAACAACGCCTTCTACCGGTTGCCGGAGCGGGACACCTTCGCCGACTGGCGGGAGCGGACCCCGGCGGACTTCTGCGTGGCGGTGAAGATGAGCCGTTACCTCACCCACATCAAGCGGCTGCGCGACCCGGCGGAGCCGGTGGCCCGGTTCCTCGGCCGCGCCACCGCCCTCGGCGACCGGCTCGGCCCGGTGCTGCTGCAACTCCCGCCGAACCTGCGGGCGGACGTCGACGCGCTGGACGAGACGCTGCGGCTGTTTCCGGCGGAGGTGCGGGTCGCGGTCGAGCCGCGCCACTCCTCCTGGTGGACCGACGCCACCCGGGCTGTGCTGGAACGGCGGCGGGCCGCGCTGGTCTGGGCGGACCGGCTGGGCCGCCCGGTCGCCCCCCGCTGGCGCACCACCGACTTCGGCTACCTGCGGCTGCACGAGGGGCGGGCGCGGCCCTGGCCGCACTACGGTCGCGCCGCGCTCCGGTCGTGGGTGGGTCGGCTGACCGACGCCTTCGGCGCGGACGAGCCCGCGTACGTCTACTTCAACAACGACCCGGGCGGCGCCGCGATCGAGGACGCCGTCGCGTTCGCGGCGCTGGCCCGTGGGGCCGGGCACCCGGTGTCCCGGGTGCCCACCGCCGCCGACCACTGAGCCCGCCCGACGGTGGTCGGGCGGGCTCGCGGGGTCAGGCCGTCACGGCATCATCGTGGCGAGGTCCTTCGGCATGGTGTCCTTCACGTCCTGCCACTCGCCCTGGGTGACGTGTCGGCGCAGCGTGTCCAGCACCACCTGCGTCACCCGTTCCGGGCCGCCCTCCGCGTCGTACGGGAAGCCCTGCCGGACCTCGTAGAGGAAGTCGTCCCGGTTGAGCTTGATCGGCACGTCGGACGGCACCCAGCCGTCGAAGTAGATCCCCCGCACCAGCACCGGCAACTGCTGGGCGAACTCGACGCTCTCGTCCACCGGCAACCGGTCGCGCAGCAGGTGCAGCACCGTGCGCAGGGCGGCGTACGACTGGTTGCGCCGTTCCTTCGGCCAACCGTAGGCGTCCTCGATGTCCTTGAGAATGAGGTTGGTCTTGTCCAGCGAGGACTCGAACGCTGAGATCATCGCGTCAGCCATCGGTCGACCCCCGTTCCGAGGTGTCCCATCGTCGGTCGTCGGCGCGCCGTGGCGGCCCCACCGGGCCTCGGCGGGCCCGCACCGGGCTGCCCTGCGCTGCGCGCCGGGTGTTGTCGGCCGTGCCGACCACGTGCAGGACGGCACCGCGCCGCCGATCCGTCACCACTCGAACCGTCATCCCGTCACCTCCGTGTCGTCTGCGGCGTCGGCCACCCCCGGGCGGCCGTACCCACCGTGACCACAGTGCCGGCGGTGCGGGTGAGGCGGCCCCACCCGGATCGGATGAGGTCAGCCGGCGTCGAGGAGATTCGCGAGGGTGGTGGCGTTGGTCTGCGCGTAGTCGCGGTAACAGTTGTTCATGAGTACGTGCGTCTGACCGGCCTCGTCGGCCAGCTCACGCAGTTTCGGCGCCCAGTCGGCCAACTCCCGTTTGGAGTAGTGGTAGCCGAACTTCTCGTGGATGTCCTTGCTGGTCCACTTGTCGCTGTGGCCGTGGAAGCGCATGACCGCGAGATCCGCGGTGGCGGCCAGGACCGGCGGCAGCGACGAACGGTGGCCCTGCGGCATGTCCACGCAGACGTACGGCAGTTGGTGCTCGCGCAGGAAGGCCAGGGTCTCGTCGGCGTTGTCGCCGTCGAACCAGGAGGCGTGCCGGAACTCGTAGGCCGGGCGCAGCGGCGCGCAGCGCTTCGCCACCTCCAGCAGGTACTGCTTGTTGGCCCGCTTGATGGTGAACCAGGGCGGGAACTGGAACAGCAACGCACCCAGCTTGCCCGCCTCGACAAGTGGGTCCAGCGCGGACAGGAAACGCGTCCAGACCTCCTCGTACGACTGCGCGGGCAGGTCGTCGGGGTAGACGTTCTTCTTGTCGGTCTCCGGACGCAGGTCCTTGTAGAGGGCGCTGACCTTGGTGGGATGCCCGGTCAGCAGACTGAACGCCTTGATGTTGAAGGTGAACCCGGCCGGGGTGCGGTCGGCCCACAGCCGCGCGGTCGCCTCGGCGGGCGGCGAGTAGTAGGTGGCGTCCACTTCGACCAGCGGGAACTGCCGCGCGTAGTAGGCCAGCCGCTTCTCCGGGTTGTCCGCGGTCTGCGGATACCAGCCCGAGTCCAGCAGCGTGCGGTCGGTCCAGGACGCGGTGCCCACCAGGATGTCACCCATGGCTCAAGTCCATCGCGCCGCGGACCGACCGGCAACCGCTGGCGTCGCTCAGGCCGCCCGCCGTTCGCGGGTCTGCTTGCAGGTCACACAGGTGGTGGCGGACGGGAAGATCTCCAGCCGCTCCACCGGGATCGCCGCCGAGCAGCCTTCGCACCAGCCGTAGGTGCCCTCGGCGAGCCGGCCCAGGGCGTGCTCGTACTGGGCGCGGCGGTCCAGGATGGTGCGCAACAGGGACTGCGCGGTGTCCCGCTCGGCCGTCTTGGTGCCGCTGTCGGCCTGGTCGTCCCCGGCGGTGTCGCCGACCTCCACCAGCCGCAGCACCTGGCTCTGGAGCACGGCCTGGTCGTACTCGGCGGTCAGCTCGTCGTAGCGCGCCTGGAGCGAGAGCCGGATCTGGTCGATTTCCTGCTGGGAACGGTTCGTGTCGACCGTGTCGTGGACGAGCATCGCTGCCTGCCTTTCCTAAGCCTGTGGCTCACGGTGAACCGGGTGCCGGCGGCGTCGAGCCCCGGTCACGGTCGCGTTCGGTACGCGGGCGATCACCCGCGCCCTGTGAGCCGGGCGAGTACCCGCCGGATCGGCGGGGCAAACCGGCGAATTTCTCGCGGTTGTCAGGCGTCGCCGTCGGGCTCCACGAGCGCGGGGCGGCGGGGGTCGTCGACCCGTACCACCACGTCGGCGAAGCTCGCCGGGACGACCTCCTCGGCGTACCTGTCGAACGCCGGCAGCATCCACGCCTGGGTCGGTTCGGTACGCCGACGCAGCGCCGCCGAGGACAGCTCCAGGTGGACGGTGACGTCGAACGGCAGCCCGCCGCCGAGCAGCAGCGGACCGCTGACCAGGACGACGCCTCCGGGTGGCAGGTCGACGTAGCGGGCCCGGCTGGCCCGGTCGGCGTCGGCGTCCCAGAGCGACGGGAGCACCCGGCCGGTGCCGCCCGGGCCGGCCGGGTCGAGGACCTCCCGACGCAGTCCGGCCTCGTCGACCCAGCCCTCGTAGAAGGAGTCCGGGTTGGTGCGGCCCAGTTCGAAGCGCAGCGACGCGGGGCGGAGGAAGTCGGTGGCACGTACGTGCAACACCGGGCGGCCCTGGGCGCGTAGCGGGTCGACGAGGGCGGCGGCCAGCTCGTCCGGGCCGGCGGCAGAGGCGCCGTCGATCGCCACCCGCAGCCGCGCGGGCCCGGCGTCGGCGAGCCCTGCGCCGGTCGCGGCGTCGGCCAGCCGGTCGGTCAGCTCGGTGACGAGCAGGTCGGGCGAGATCGGACGGATGCGCACCGGACCATCCTGCCCCGCGTCGGGCAGGTCGGTGACGTGGGTCAGCCGGTGCGGTCGATGGTGACCCGGGCGTCGTCGGCCAGCCGGTAGCCCACGCCGTAGACGGTGGTGACCAGCGGCACGTCCATGCCGACCTTGCCGCGCAGCCGACGCACGTGCACGTCGACGGTGCGCACGCCGGCGTGCTCGTAGCCCCAGACGGCGTTGAGCAGTTGCAGTCGGGTGAACACCCGGCGCGGATGGGCGACCAGGTGCAGCAGCAGGTCGAACTCCAACCTGGTCAGCGGCAGCGGCTCGTCGTCGCGCAGCACCGAACGGGACGAGGCCAGAATGTGCAGGGCGGGGATGGTCGGGCTGACCGCCCGGGTCGGCGACCGGTTGGCGGGCGCCGGGTCGGGGCGGCGTTCGCTCGGCACGGACCCGATGATCACGCCCTCGCCGCGTTCGAGCATCTCGCGGGCGGCCTCCAGCAGCCGACGTGCCGCCGGGGTCAGCGACTCCTCACAGGCCAGCGGGATGGACAGCGTCACGGTGAGCACGGGCGTCGCGGTGTTCGCCGGGCGACGCTGACCGCCGGGCGGCCGACCGGGCACCGCGGGTTGCGACGTGTGCCATCCGGCGCGCGACGAGGCGGGGCTGACCGACATGGTCCTCCTTGGGCTGGTCCGGGTATCTCCCCACGGCCCGGGACGCCGCCTCATCGATGCTTCCCGGCACCCGGGCAAGGGTCAAGAGGCGGCGGCGTTGCATGAATGTGACAATTGACGAACACATCGGAGCTGGGCGCTCGCTCTGCGTACGAACTTGATGATTACAGCAGAGTCGCCGAGATGCCCCGATACGGGGGTCCCCGCCCGGTTCCACGGGGTGGTCGCCGGCCGCCGGACCAGGGCTTAACGGCTGTGGTCCGTGCGGCGGGGTGCCCTCGTACTACAGGCGGCAAAACCTATGGCTTTAATAGGTAATTCCACCCACCGGGACGCTGGTCGGCTCGACAGTCGGTCAGCGCACCACCGGCGGGTCCACCCGGTAACCGGGCAACGAGGGCCAGCGCACCGTCAACACCACCGACGCGCGCTCGGCGAACCACGAATGGTCCACCCCCCGGGCCCACACCACGTAGTCACCCGGCAACGCCAGCCGTACCGTCCGGTCGGGCAACTCCACCCGGAAGCAGCCCTCGACGAGCACGAGCAGGGTGGTCCGTCGCTCCCCCGTGGCCCACCGCGACCGGGCCTGCCCGGGCGGGTGCACACCCCACTTCACCTCGACGTCGGTGCTGTGCCGGATCTCCCCCGCCGGCGCGAAGTGCCCGAGCAACCAGCCGGCGTTGGTGGCACCGTCGACACCCGCGTTGCCCACGTACACCGTCTCGACCATCGGACCCTCCCCCAGCACGCCGGCCGAGCAACCTATCAGGACAGGCCGTAGCCTGGACGGGTGACCGACGACCTCGACGCCGAGACGCTGGCGTTCGCGCACCGGATGTTCGACCTGGCCCGCGCCGGCTCCACCGAGGAACTGGCCGCGCAGCTCGACGCCGGCCTGCCGGTCAACCTCACCAACGACAAGGGCGACACACTGCTGATCCTGGCCGCGTACCACGCCCACCCGGACACGGTGGCCGCCCTGCTCAGTCGCGGCGCCGACCACTCGCGGGCCAACGACCGGGGTCAGACGGCCCTGGCCGCAGCGGTCTTCCGCAGCAACACCGACGGGGTCCGCGCGCTCCTCGCCGCCGGCGCCGACCCGGCACACGGCAACCCGTCGGCGTTGGAGACCGCGCAGTTCTTCGACCTGCCGGAGATGACGGAGCTGCTGCGCGCCGGCTGACACCAGCCCGCACGGGCCGGTATACAGGGTCGGTGGAAGATCCTCTGCCCGAGCAGATGCGAGCCGCCAGCACCACGCTGCTGGCCGCGCTCGACCCCGCCGCCCGCGAGAGCGCCGTGCACCCGTTCGACGACGAGTCGGCCCGACGCTGGCTGGAGTACCGCCCCCGACCCCGACCCGGCGTCAGCCTCGCCGCGATGGACGTCGCCGGCCGCAAAGCGGCCCACCGACTGCTGGCCACCGCGCTCAGCCGTTCGGCGTACGCGCAGGCGATGGCGATCATCGCGCTGGAGGAGGTGCTGGACCGAGCCGAGGACTGGCAGCGTGGACGGCACAGCGCTGACTACTGGGTGGCCGTGTTCGGCGACCCGGCGCGCGACGACCGCTGGGGGTGGCGGTTCGAAGGGCACCACCTGTCGGTGACCATGACCGTGGTCGACAACCAGGTCTCCCCCGCCCCGATCTTCTTCGGCGCCAACCCGGCGGCGGTGCGCTACGCCGGCCGCCCGGTCTCCCGCCCACTCGGCGTGGAGGAGGACCTCGCCCTGGCGCTGCTCGACGCGCTGGGCCCCGCCGAACGGGCCGCCGCGGTCATCGCCGACGAGGCACCGCGGGACATCATCAGCGCCACCAGAGGGACGGTCGACGCGCCGCTGGAGCCACTCGGCGTACCGGCCGACCGGATGGGGCCGACCGGTCGCGCGCTGCTCGACCAGGTGGTCGCGCTGTACCTGGACCGGCTGCCACCCGAACTGGCCATCCGGGAGGCGGCTCGACTGGACGCCGGCCCGCTGCACTTCGCCTGGGCCGGCCCCACCCGCCCCGGACAGCGGCACTACTACCGGGTGCAGGGCGACGACCTGCTGATCGAGTACGACAACACGAGCCCGGACGGCAACCACGCGCACACCGTCCTCCGTCGCCCCGCCAGCGACTTCGGCGCCGACGTCCTGGCCGGACACCACCGAACCCACCACTAGGCGAGGCCCACCCGGCCCTGCCACGCCGCCTGGGCGGGCTGATCACGGCGGCGCTCAGGATCGGATGGCCTCGATGAGGAACCGCTCGGCGTGGGCCACGAACGGGCCGTCCTCGACGATGCGGCGATGCAGGTCGCGCAGCCGGTCACGGTAGCGGTCCACGGTGAAGCCGGGCACCGTCCAGATCACCTTGCGCAGGAACCAGACCACCGCCCCGATGTCGAAGAACTCCGCCCGCAGGGACGCCCGGCGCAGGTCGACCACCCGCAGCCCGGCCGCCTCGGCGGCGGCGACCGCGTGCTCGGGGTGCCGCGCGGTCGGCGGCGGCAGCGGACCGAGGATCGCCTCGCTCAGCTCCCGCATCGTGCCCGCGCCGATCTGCTGGGACAGGAACGTCCCGCCCGGTCGCAGCACCCGGGCCGTCTGCGCCCAGTCGGTACGCACCGGATGCCGACTGACCACCAGGTCGAAGGAGGCGTCGCGGAAGGGCAGCGGCCCGTCCGGGTCGACCGCCACCACCGTCGCACCCACCCGTCGCAGGGTCCGCCGGGCGACCTCCACGTTCGGCGGCCAACCCTCGGTGGCCGTCAGGAGCTTCGGTGGCCGTGGCACCTCGGCGAGCACCTCCCCACCGCCGGTGTCCACGTCCAGCGCGCAGGTGGCGCGCGCCATCCGATCGGCGACCAGGCGGGCGTACCCCCAGGGTGGGCGTTCCTCGGTGGCCCGGCCGGCCAGCCAGCCGAAGCCCCACCCGTCGACCGGGGCGGCAGCGGCCTCAGCGACCAGTTCCTCGGCGTCACGCTCGGCGTCCATGGCGGCCAGCCTCGCGGCCGGTCACACCGGCCGGCAACCCATTTGCCGCCGCACCGGTCGTCCTGTCGTGCCGGGACGGCCGCGGCGCGGCGCTCGCGCTGCGCGGGGCCCTGGGCAGTGGCAGCTCTCCGCCGAGGCTGAGCTGGTGCTTCCGCCGCGCGGGGCCCGACACGGTCGGGTCAGCGGCTGGGCCAGGGGCGAGGGATCTCGCCGGTGGAGCCGGCGAGCGCCTCCAGGCCGCCGGCCTCGGCCCGGCCGGCGTCGAACTGGCGCATCAGCCGGGCGCCCAGGTGCACGCCGACCCCGCCAACGGCCAGCGCGACCAGCTCGGTGACCAGGATCGCGGCTGACGCCCCTCGTTGCGGGGAGTGCGACCGGGCCAGGCAGGTGAGCAGGAACATGCCGGCCATCACCGCGTTCACCAGGTTGAAGGCGATCGCGGTACGGCGGGTGCGGTCCCCCGGTACGTCCCACAGGTCGACCATCCCCGCCACGGCGGTCAGCGCCGCGGCGACCAGCGCGGCGACGCCGGTCCAGTAGCCGACCTCACCCAGGATCGCCGGGCCGCCGACGACGTCGGTGAGGTCGAAGATGGTGGCGCTGACGAAGAGCCCCAGCGGGAACGTCACCAGCATCGGTTGGATCGGATGCCCCTGCACTCGCAACCGGCTCTGCATCGGTCCTCCCCGGGTCGGCGCAGCTCACTCGACCAGAGTGCTACCCGAGCACGTTCGGGGCGAAACGATTCCGCCCGACTCGCCGATGACCGGGCGAACGGACACCGAATGCCCTGATCAACTCGCGTTTCCAGAGACCGGGCCATCCCACCGCCGTGGATACCGAGCCTTCGAGGAACCCGAGTTGATCACCGGGCGCGGCGCAGGCCACCGTACGGACAGGGGGCGAGCGTGGTCAGGCGTCGCGAGGGCGGGACACCGTGTGGACCAGTCGTTCGGCCACCTCGCGCAGCGGGATGTCCAGCGACGCCGCGGCGGTACGCAGCACGTCGAGGGCCTCGGCCGGTGGACACCCGCGCTGCGTCATGATCACGCCGACGGCTTGGCCCACCACACCGTCGTGCAGCAGCGCGGCGTCCCGTTCGCCGGCGAGGGCGAGTTGCCGTTTACGGTCGCGAACGGCGGCCAGCAGCAGACCGGCGTGTTCGGCGAGCAGCATCGCGGTCAACTGGTGCTGCGGGGTGAGCAGGTCCGGGGCGGCGGCGTAGAGGTTGATCGCGCCGATCACCTGGTCGTCGATGTCCACCGGCGCGGAGATCACCCCGCGGACGCCGAGGTCACGGGCGCGCGCCGTCCAGACCGGCCAGCGGGTCTCGGCGGTCAGGTCGACGGCCAGGATCATCTCGCGGCGTTGGACGGCGCTCATCGCCGGCGAGTCCGGACCATGTCGCAGGTCGTCCAGACCGGCCAGCCGCTCGTCGGAGGCGGCCACACCGGCCGGTTCGCCAGCGCGCAGGGCGGTGAACCCACACCAGCGCACCCCGGCCACGGCGTCCCGGGTCACCCGGACCAGCGCCAGCAGCGCCTCGTCGAAATCGGTCAGCGCGATCAACCCTGCGGTCAGTTCCCGCAACAGCGCGGCGGTTTCCAGGACACCGAGGGTCTGCACCACCGGCTCCCGCGTGTCGAGGTTCACCGGTTCGCAGCCTCCGTGCCCGTCCGCGCCTGCCCGCCGAGCATCGTCACCTGTGTCATCGTCTGCTCTCTCCCGACTTGACCGACCAGCCCTACTACCCTGGCAAACCTAGGTCGAAACGACGTAAATCGGGGCCCCTTGCCACGCGAGTGCGCACGAAAAGGGACCCCGAAGACCTACGTCAGCGGGAGGCGCCGCTGAGTCGACGCCCGATCGAGGCGATCAGCCGGTCCAGCTCGGAGCCGAACGGGTTGTCGTGCACCAGGTACGTCCAGGTGGCGGTGGGCCGGACCAGAGTGCCGTCGTCGGCCTGCCAGTCCTCATCGAATTCGGTCTCGTTGAAGGTGGCGATGGTGCGCGACTCGATCTCCGGGATCAGGTCGTTGAACGCCGGCACGGCGGCCCGGTGGAACTCGTCCAGCGGGTCGAGCCGGCCCAGCGCGCGCAGGTGCACGCCCTCGCGGACCTCCGACAACTCGGCCAGGTGCTCCGCCCAGAGCCGGTCCAGGTGGTAGAGCGCGATCGAACGGGCTGCCCGGGCGAGCAGGTCCTCGTCCATCTCGCCGGCCTTCTCGGGCTCCTTCTCCAGCAGCATCACCGCGGCGACGTCGCTGGTCAGCAGCCGCTCGCGGCGGGCGGCGAGGGCCTTGCGCTGCTGCTCGATCACCACGCTGTAGCGCCAGGTGTTGCGGTGGATCTCGTGGTTGACACCCTCGGCGACCCGCTGGGCGTGCTCGACGGCGTAGTCCACCTGCTCGTCGGTCACCAGGCCGTCGGCGTTCATCCGCGGGGAGGCCGGCACCGCGTCCGCGGCGTGCCGGACGACCAGGTCGTCCTCCAGGCTCACGAAGAAGACCGATCCACCCGGGTCGCCCTGCCGGCCGGCCCGACCGCGCAGCTGGTCGTCGACCCGACGGCTGTCGTGCCGGCCGCTGCCGATCACGTACAGCCCGCCCAGCTCGGCGACCCGCTCCTGGTCGCTCTGGTCGCTGCCACCGAGCCGGATGTCGACACCCCGCCCGGCCATCTGGGTGGACACGGTCACCGCGCCGTACGCGCCGGCCTCGGCGATGATCGCCGCTTCCTCGTCGTCGTTCTTGGCGTTCAGCACGACACAGGGCACCCCGGCGGCGTTGAGACCGGCGGCCAGCCCCTCGGACTCCTTGACGTCCAGGGTGCCGACCAGCACCGGACGACCCTTGGCGTGCCAGCGCTGGATCTCGTCGATCAGCGCGTCGTCCTTCTCCGCCCGGGTGGCGTAGATGCGGTCCGGCTCGTCCTCGCGGATGCACGGGGTGTTCGGCGGGATCACCGCGACCTCGAGGTTGAAGAACTCCCGCAGCTGGTCGCCGACCAGCACCGCCGTGGCGGTCATCCCGCAGACCTTCGGGTAGAGCGCGATGTACGCCTGCATGGCGATGGTGCCCAGCACCTCGCCCTCGGCGGTGGCGTCCAGCCCCTCCTTGGCCTCGACAGCGGCCTGGAGGCCGTCCGGCCAGCGGCGGCGCTGGGCCACCCGGCCGCGCATCTCGTCGACCAGTTCGACCGAGCCGTCCCGGACGATGTAGTCCACGTCACGGTGCAGCAGGGCGTGCGCGTGCAGCGCGACGTTGACCGCGGAGAGCTGCTCGACGTGCTCCTCGTCGTACAGGTCGATGCCGAGCTTGGCCTCGATGGCGGCCAGGCCGGCGGAGGTGAACGCCACGCTCCGGCCGTCCTCGGCGACCGTGAAGTGCTTGCCCTTGCGCAGACCCCGGACCAGCGCGGCGGCGGCGTGCACCGGGTCCTGCTCGCCCGGCACCGCGCCGGCCAGGACCATCGGCACCCGCGCCTCGTCGATCATGATCGAGTCGGCCTCGTCGACGATCGCGGTGGTCAGCGGGGGTTGCACCCGGTCCTCCACGTCGGTGACCAGCTGGTCGCGCAGGTAGTCGAAACCCGCCTCGCTGACCGAGACGTAGGTGACGTCGCAGGCGTACGCGTCGCGCCGCTCCTGCGGGGAGGACGCCTCGTTGACCCAGCCCACGGTGAGGCCGAGCAGGGTGTAGACCGGCTCCATCCACTGGGCGTCGCGGCGGGCCAGGTAGTCGTTGATGGTGAGCACGTGCACCGGCCCGTTGCCGAGCCGTACGTGCCCGTACGCCGCGATCGTGGCGGTCAGTGTCTTGCCCTCACCGGTGGCCATCTCGGCGACCTTGCCGGAGAGCAGCGACATGGCGCCGAGCAGCTGCACGTCGTACGGCCGCTGGTCGAGGCCACGGCGGGCGGCCTCGCGGCCGATCGCGCAGATCTCCTCGTAACCGGCGGCGGCGCCCGCGGCCTCGGTCAGCTCGGCGTCGTCGAGCGCGGCGAGCTGATCCTCGCGCGCCTCGATCGCCGGCAGCAGCTTCTCCAGCGGAGCAAGATCCACGGTCGAGCCGGGGCGCTGGAGGAACCGCCGGAACTTGCTCTTGAACCGTTGCGACACACCCATGAGCGGCAACGGTACGCGATTCCGGCCGCCGTGCGCGGCCCGGTCGCCCGGCAAGTTCGCGGCGATGGGACGTCGGTCAGCCGACCAGCAGTTGGTGGCTGGCGAGTTCCCGGTAGAGCGGGTCGGTGTCGGCCAGTTCGGCGTGGGTGCCGACACCCACCACCCGGCCACCGTCGAGGACCACGATCTGGTCGGCGTCGACCACGGTGGCGAGCCGGTGCGCCACGATCAACAGCGTCCGCCGGACGGCCACCGCGTCGATGGCGCGGCGCAGGGCGGCCTCGTTGCGCGAGTCGAGGTTGCTGGTCGGCTCGTCGAGCAGCAGCACCGGCGGGCCGGCGAGCAGCGCGCGGGCGATGGCCAGGCGCTGCCGCTCACCTCCGGAGAGCAGCACGCCGCCCTCCCCCACCTGGACGTCCAGCCCTTGGGGGGTGCGTTGCGCCAGGTGCGCGAGGTTGACCTCGGCCAGGACCTCGCGCAACCGGTCGTCGGTGGCGTCCGGAGCGGTGATCAACAGGTTCTCGCGCAGCGTGCCGGCCAGCACGGGGGCCTCCTGCTCGACGTAGCCCAGCCGGGCCCGAAGCGCGTCGCGAGGCAGGTCGCGCACGTCAGCGCCGTCCAGTCGGATCGCGCCGGCACTCACCTCGTAGAAGCGCTCGACCAGGGCCAGCAGGGTGGACTTGCCGGCGCCGGAGGGGCCGACCAGCGCGGTACGGGTGCCGGCGGGCACCGTGAAGCTGACCTCGTGCAGCACCGACTCGCCGCCCGGATAGCCGAACCCCACCCCATCGAACTCGATCATGGGCGTCGGGCCGCGCGGGGCCGCCGTCGCGACCGGGGGCGCCGGCCGGTCCGCCGCGCCCTCGGCGGGCACGGCGAGGATCTCCTCGATCCGCTGCAGGGCACCCAGACCCGACTGCAACTGGGTGTACGCCCGCAGCACCTGGGCCAGCGGCAGCGCCAGGAGGAACAGGTACATGACGAAGGCGACCAGGTCGCCGACCGAGATCGCCCCGGCGGCGACCCGTGCCCCGCCGATGCCGAGCACCAGCAGGAACGCGCCCTGCACGGTGATCGAGCCGATCGGGCCGACCAGTGACTGCACCCGGGCCACCCGCAGTCCGGCCGCGTACGCCTCCCGCGCGCTTCCGGTGACGGTCTGCGCCTCCCGGGTCTCGGCGCGGCTGGCCCGGATGGTCCGGGCCGCCGAGATGGCCCGCTCCACCGCCGAGGTCATCTCGCCGATCCGCTCCTGGGCGGCGCGGGCCAGCGCCCGGACCCGGCGGGCGAAGGTGACGGCGAAGCCCAGCCCCAGCGCCACCCCGAGCAGGGTGATGCCGAACAGCAGCGGATCGAGCAGCACCATGGCGGTGCCGGCGCCGACCACTGTCACCGCTCCGGTGACCGTCTCGAAGAGTCCGGAGGTGACGACCGCGCGCAACAGTGTGGTGTCCGAACCGACCCGGGAGAGCAGGTCGCCAGTGCGTCGGCTGTCGTACTCGGCGATGGGCAGCCGCAGCAGGTGACTGGCGAGCCGTCGCCGGGTGCCCAGCACCACACCTTCGGCGGTGCGTTGCAGCAGGTAGTCGCGCAGCCCGCCGATCGCCGCGCCGAGCACCACGAGGGCAACCAGGACCGTCACCAGTCCGGATACCGGGTGGTCGGCGCCGATCCGGTCGAGCACCGACCGGGTGAGCAGCGGCTGTGCCAGCGAGGCCGCCGCGCCGACCAGCGACAGCACACCCACCACGACCAGGGTGCCGCGGTGCTCACGCAGGTACGGCAGCAGCGCGGCCAGGCCGACCGACCGGTCCTTCGGGGTGCTGACCGGCCGGTCCTTCGGGGTGCTCATGCCGGGAACGGTAGTCCGCCGCGTCACCCACCCGGGCGCGGTCCGGGCCGACCCGCTCCCGGCCGGCGCTGCGGGAGCCGGTCAGGCGGCCAGCACCACCTGGAGTTCCTGGCGCCGACGGTCGGCCAGGTCGGTGAGCAGGGTGGGCGCCTCGTCGAACGGCACCACCGCCGAGACGAGGTGTTTGCGGACCACGTCCCCGTACGTGCGGAGCAGGTCGACGGTCTCGGCGGAGAGCCGCTCCCGGTCCCAGGTGGGTGCGAGCCCCCGCGGCACCCGGCCGATCTGCGCGCAGCGCAGCGAGAGCCCGTTGTGGTGGAACTCCTCGCCGAGCCGGACCGCGTCCGCACCTTCCTGATAGAAGGCGAGGTCGATGACGGTGCCCTGGGGGCGCAGCAGCCGTAGGGCGAGCTGCAGCGCCCAGGCCTGTCCCCGGCACTGGAACACCACGTCGGCACCCCGGTCACCGGCGGTGTGCGCCCAGCGGGTCTTGAGCACGACGGCCGGGTCGTCCGCGTCCGGGTCGAGGGTTTCCAGGCCGAGCGCCTCGGCGGCGTGGCGGCGTTGCGGGGTGGGGTCGAGCACCACCACCGAGGCAGCGCCGTTGCGGCGGGCGAACAGCGCCGTCAGCAGCGCCACCACACCGGCGCCGACCACGGCGACGCGTCGGCCGCGTACCCCGTCGCCGAGCGCGCGGACGTCGGCGCCGTACAGGTCGGCGGCAGCGTGCAGCAGACCGTTGGCACAGATCGGGCCCATGTGCGCGACGTAGACGCCGAGTAGCGGGTCCAGGTCGTCGGGTAGCGGCACGAACCGCTCGGCGACCGGGTCAGCCAGCCAGCCGGTGCGGTGCCCGTAGGTCATCGCGCCGACGGTGCCCACCGCGACGGCCGGGGTCGCGGTCTCCACCACGCGGCCGACCTGCATGTAGCCGAGTCGGTTCACCGGGTAGGGGGTGCTCGCCGCGCCCGGCTGGAACAGGCCCAGGTCGGCGTTCCAGGTGACGTTCAGGTACGGGTTCGTGCCCTTGACGTAGCTCAGTTCGGTGCCGGCGGAGACCCCACTGAAGAGCGTCTCGACCCGGAACGTGCCGGGGCGCAGCGGCGCGGCGTCCTGCTCGACCAGCTCGACCCGGCCGGGACCGGTGACCACCACGACCTTGTCACGCATCGACGGTCACCCCGGTGGAGAGCACCGCCGGGGCGGTCGGGGTGGCGAGCCGTACGGTCGCGCCGGTGCGGGCCGAGTCGGCCACCGCGAGGGCCAGCCGTTGGGTCGCGAGGGCCTCGGCGTACGGGACGCGGACGTCGTCGCCGATTCCGCGTACGGCGTCGACGAAGGCGCGGTCGACCGCCACCCGGGCGGCCTCCGGGTCGGCGGGGATGTGTCGTTCGCCGTCGGCGTCACGGATCGACAGGCCGTCCTCGGTGAGGGCGAGGGCCAACCCGTCGGCGAGGATCTCCAGGCCGGCGCGGTGCTTCCAGCCGAGCACGCAGGCCGCGCTGAGGGTGCCGACCGCACCGTCGGCGAAGCGCAGCACCGCGGTGGTCACCGAGTCGATGTCGGCGCCGTCGACCGGCGGCGGAGTGCCGTTGCCGTACGCGGTGACCTCGGTGACCTCGCCGGCCAGCACGCGGACCAGGTCCAGCACGTGGGCGGCCTGCTCGACCACCGGGCCGCCGGAGCGGTCCCGCCGAGACCACCAGGCCACCGGCGGCACCTTGTCCAGCCAGGCGCCGCTGACCATCCGCACCGGACGGTCGGCGAGCAGCTCGCGGGCCTGGTCGAGCACGTTCAGGTAGCGCCAGTGGTGGCCGACGGCGGTCCGCAGCCCCCGGCGCGCGACCAGGTTGGCGATCCGCTCGGCGGTGCCCAGGTCGACGGCGACGGGCTTCTCCACGAACATCGGCACCCCCGCCTCGACGAGCGCCTCCTCGGCGGGGCCGTGTGCGAACGGCGGTACGCAGACGTACACCGCGTCCGGGCCGGTGGTCAGCAGCTCGGCGATGTCGACGCACGCCCGCGTGCCGTGCTGCGTGGCCAGCGCGGACGCCGCCTCGGGTGTGACGTCGGTGACCCCGACCAGCTCGACGTCCTCGAAGCCGGACAGCACTCGCGCGTGACGTTGTGCCACGCCGCCGGCTCCGACCAGACCTACCCGGCACTGACGCATGCGGCACCCCTTCGAAGACCTTTCATGTGCGATGGGAGCAGTCCCCCGGGGTGTGCGCAATCAAACGTTCATCCCCCGGGAACGCAGTGTCGTCACCTCTGTGATCAAGCTGTTGCCGACAGAGCGGTTAACGCGTGGCAGGGAATGGGAACAACCAATTTCGGTTTTCCACGCACGAACGGAGGGGGTGCCCGTGCGGGATGCGACATCGAGCGTGTCACCTGTGGTGGAGGCATGGGCCACGTACCGGACGACGACGGCGGCCGACTGGCCGGCACGTCGGCTGATGCGTGCCAAGGGCGAGACCCGGGTCAGCGTGGTGCTGCCGGCGCGTAACGAGGAGGCCACCGTCGGCGCGATCGTGTCGACCATCCGGGAGCACCTGATGGATCGGGTCGCCCTGGTCGACGAGTTGATCGTGGTGGATTCACGCTCGACCGACCGTACGGCGCAGGTGGCCCGTGCCGCCGGCGCGGAGGTGGTCAGCCAGGACGCCATGACCCGGGGGCTGCCCCGGCTCACCGGTAAGGGCGACGCTCTCTGGGCCGGTCTGGCCGCCGCCGAGGGGGACGTGGTGGCGTTCATCGACGCCGATCTGCGGGAGTTCCGGCCGCACTTCGTGAGCGGCCTGCTCGGCCCGCTGCTGACCGACCCCTCCGTGGACTTCGTGAAGGGTTTCTACCACCGGCCACTGGTGGGCACCGCCAGCGTGGAGCAGGACGGCGGGGGCCGGGTGACCGAGTTGATGGCCCGACCGCTGCTCAACCTCTTCTGGCCCGAGCTGGCCGGCTTCGTGCAGCCCCTCGCCGGCGAGTACGCCGGCCGCCGGGACGTGCTGGCCCGGGTGCCGTTCGTCTCCGGGTACGGGGTGGAGACGGCCATGATGATCGACCTGCTCGACCTGGTCGGCCTCGACGCGATGGCGCAGGTCGACCTCGGCGAGCGCAAGCACCGGCACCAGGACACGGCGGCGTTGGGCCGGATGTCCGCGCAGATCATGTTGACCGCCTGGTCCCGATTGCAGCGGCGCGGCTGGGCGACCCCCGGCCTGGCACCGGAGGCGTTACTGACCCAGTTCCGGCGCGGCGGCTCGGACACCCTGCCGAACCTGGACCGCGAGATCGTGGTCACCGACGTGTCCATCGAGGAACGCCCGCCGCTGGCCGAGTTGCGCCACCGCATGCCGCGCCGCCGGGTGGCCGCCGCGTGAGCACGAGCGGTCAGCCGATCCCGCGACCCCCGCGGTCGGGGATCGAAGTACCAGCGCACGGCCGGAAGGGACGAGCCGGATGAGCCTCACCGTGCTGATGAACGCCGGGCCGTGGCTGTCCGTGCCACCGCCCGGCTACGGCGGCATCGAGAACGTGATCGCCACGCTCGTGCCGGAGCTGCGACGACTGGGCGTACGGGTGGTCCTCGCCTCGGTGGGCAGCAGCACCCTGCCGGTGGACGAGCGGGTGTCGGTCTACGCCGACGGGCAGTTCGCCTCGCTGCAGCGGCCGTACAACCAGGTCTGCGGTGTCGCCCAGGCGCACCTGGCCGGGGTGGTCCGCGAGCTGCACTCCCGCGACGACATCGACCTGGTGCACGACCACGTGGAGGCGGTCGGCCTGGCCACGCTCGCCGCGATGGGGCCGAGCGGACCGCCGACCCTGCACACCCTGCACTGGGACCTGGCCAAGCATCCGGCGCTGTACGGCAGCCTGGACGGTGGCGACCGGGTCCGGGTCAACGGGGTCTCCGCGTCGCAGCTGGCCCGGGCCCCGCTGGCGCTGCGGGAGCACTCGGTGGGGCACGTGCACCTGTCCACGCCGCTCGCCGTCGACGCCGACCGCCGGCCCCGACCGGAGAAGGGCGAGCACCTGCTCATCCTGGGCCGCATCAACCCGGGCAAGGGGCAGGACGTGGGTGCCCGACTGGCCCACCGGGTCGGGTTCCCGCTGGTCCTGGCCGGTCCCGTGGGCCCGTACCACCGGCCGGCCGACCTGGCTGCGGCCGGCGACGAGGCCCGACAGAACCCGGACGTGCGGTTCTTCCTCGACGAGGTGGCGCCGCACGTCGACGGTGACCTGGTCCGCTGGGTCGGCACGGTGGCCGGTCAGGAGCGGGACGACCTGCTCGCCAGCGCCCGCGCGTCGCTGTTCCCGCTGCGCTGGGAGGAGCCCGGCGGCACGGCGGTGGTCGAGTCGCTCGCCCTGGGTACGCCGGTGGTGGCGACCTCCCGGGGTTGCCTGCCGGAGCTGATCGAGCACGGCCGGACCGGGCTGCTCACCGCCGAGGAGGAGGAGTTGGCCGATCTCGTGCTCGCCGTCGACCTGCTCGACCCGGACGAGTGTCGGCGGGTGGCCGCGCAGCGGTTCACCCCGGCGGTGATGGCCCGACGTTACGTGGAGCTGTACGAGCGGGTCCGTCACCTGTCCAGCGCGTCCAGGCTGCTGCCGGCCTGACCGTCGGCGGCGTTTGTCGGCGACCGCGGTGGGTAGGCGGCAGCGCTCGTACCCGCCGCGCAGCGAGGAGCCGGGGAATGGTCGGACCGATGGCCCACGCCCGGGCCCGACCCAACCCGGCCGACGGCAAGGCGCCGGTCCGGCGCGCGGCGGCAACGGTGGGCGTGCTGTTCCTGTTGATCGGCGTGCTCGGCTTCGTTCCCGGCATCACCAGCGGGATGCACGACCTGCGCTTCGCCGGCCACGGCTCGGGCGCGTACCTGTTCGGTGTCTTCCAGGTGTCCGTGCTGCACAACCTGGTGCACCTGGCGTCCGGGGTGGCGGGTCTGGTGCTGGCACGGACGGTCGTCGGGGCACGGACGTTCCTGATCGGCGGCGGTGCCGTCTACCTGGTGCTCTGGCTCTACGGTCTGGCGGTGGACCGCGACACCGGGGCGAACGTTCTGCCGGTCAACGACGCGGACGGCTGGCTACACCTGGGCCTCGGCGTCGGCATGATCGCGTTGGGCGTCCTGACCGGGCGACCTCGGCCGTGACCTGCACCGATGCGGCCGGTGAGCCTCCTCGCTCCGCCGTTGGTCCGGTTTGACGCCGGGCGGCCCCGGGTAGTGGGGAGCTCCCGACCCAGCAGCGAATCGAGGATACCGATGTCGAGCCGGATCACCTGCGAGGTGCGCTGCACGGCACCGGTGGCGGTCGTCCGACTCGCCGGTGCACTGCATCTGGGCACCATGCGCTCGGTGCACCAGGCACTCGACGACGCCCTGGTCGGCCAACCGGAGGCGTTGGTGATCGATATGGCCGAGGTGAGCGTCGAGGACAGGCTCGCGCTGTCCGTCTTCGCGGCGACCGCCCGTCGCGCCGAGGAGTGGCCGGCGGTGCCGGTGGTGCTCTGCAGCCCGTCGCCGGTCGCCGCGCGCTGGCTGTCCGAGTCGACCACCTGCCGGGTGGTCCCGGTCACTGCGGACTGCGCGGAGGCCACCCGGATGGCGGGTGCCACGCTGCGGATGCGGACCCGGCTGGAGCCGGTGGCCGAGGCGTGCCGGCGGGCCCGGGAACTGGTGACCGACGCGTGCGCACGGTGGAACCTGCCCAACGCGTCCGGCCCGGCCGCGTTGGTGCTCAGCGAACTGGTCGGCAACGTGGTGCGGCACGCGGGCACCCCGATGCAGGTGACGGTGACCCTGCGCCGACCGTATCTGCACCTGGCGGTGGTGGACGGCAGCAGTGCCCAGGCCCAGCCGGGTGGGACGGACCTGCACGCCGAGGGTGGCCGGGGGTTGATGCTGGTCCGGGAGCTGGCCCAGCGGTGGGGCAGCGTGCCGGCCGGTCAGGGCAAGGCCGTCTGGGCGATGTTGCCGGCGACCTGAGCGGTCGGGGTGTGCGCGCCGGTACTGGCGATCTGACCGAAATTACCGCTCTGGGCTGGTTACATGGGGAGAGGGTCGGGTAGGCACGCTCGTCCTTTCTGCCGTCACGACGGGGTGAACAGCCATGCCCAAGCGGGTAACCACGGAACCCGGTCGCGATCGGGGCCCGGCGATCCTGGCACCGGCCCGGTTCGGGGGCTTCCCGGGAGCGGTCCGGACACCGGTCCCCGGCAACTCGTTGATCAAGTTCCTGGCCACCACAGATCACAAACAGATCGGCCTGCTGTACCTGCTGACCTCCTTCGGCTTCTTCATTCTGGCCGGCCTGGAGGCGATGGTGATGCGCGCCGAACTGGCCCGCCCGGGGATGCAGTTTCTGGCCCCTGAGCAGTACAACCAGCTCTTCACCTCACACGGCGCGGTGATGCTGCTGCTGTTCGCCACGCCGGCGGCGTTCGGGTTCGCCAACTACATCGTGCCGATCCAGATCGGCGCGCCGGACGTGTCGTTCCCCCGCCTCAACGCGCTGGCCTACTGGCTGTACCTGTTCGGCGGGCTGATGGTGGTCGGCGGCTTCCTCACCCCACAGGGGTCGGCGGACTTCGGCTGGACGGCGTACACCCCCCTGAGCAGCGTCGAGAACTCCCCCGGCGTGGGCGCGAACATGTGGGTGCTCGGTCTGGTCGTCTCCGGGCTCGGCACCATCCTCGGCGCGGTCAACCTGATCACCACGATCCTGACCCTGCGCGCCCCCGGCATGACCATGTTCCGGATGCCGATCTTCACCTGGAACATGCTGTTCACCAGCGTCCTGGTGATCCTGGTGTTCCCGCTGCTGGCCGCCGCGCTGCTGGCGTTGTCGGCCGACCGGCTGCTCAACGCGCACGTCTACGACGCCGCGACCGGTGGGCCGATGCTCTGGCAGCACCTGTTCTGGTTCTTCGGCCACCCCGAGGTGTACATCATCGCGTTGCCGTTCTTCGGCATCATCACCGAGATCATCCCGGTCTTCTCCCGCAAGCCGCTCTTCGGCTACACCGGTATCGTGCTGGCCACCGTCGCGATCACCGTGCTGTCCATGACGGTCTGGGCGCACCACATGTTCGCCACCGGTCAGGTGCTGCTGCCGTTCTTCAGCATCCTCAGCTACCTGATCGCGGTTCCCACCGGTGTGAAGTTCTTCAACTGGATCGGCACCATGTGGAAGGGCCAGCTCACCTTCGAGACGCCGATGCTGTTCGCCATCGGCTTCCTGGTCACCTTCCTGCTCGGCGGTCTCACCGGGGTGCTGCTGGCCAGCCCGCCGGTCGACTGGCACACCCACGACAGTTACTTCGTCGTGGCGCACTTCCACTACGTGGTGTTCGGCACCGTGGTCTTCGCCCTCTTCGGCGGCTACTACTTCTGGTGGCCGAAGATGACCGGGCGACTGCTGGACGAGCGGCTCGGCAAGGCGCACTTCTGGACGATGTTCATCGGCTTCCACGGCACCTTCCTGGTGCACCACTGGCTGGGCAGCGAGGGCATGCCGCGCCGCTACGCCGACTACCTGCCCAGCGACGGCTTCACCACACTGAACACGATCTCCACGATCTTCTCGTTCGTCCTCGGCGCGTCCACCCTGTTCTTCATCTACAACGCCTGGAAGTCGTGGCGCTACGGGGCGATGGTGACGGTGGACGACCCGTGGGGCTTCGGCAACTCCCTCGAATGGGCCACCAGTTGCCCCCCGCCGCTGCGCAACTTCGACCGGATGCCCCGGATCCGGTCCGAGCGCCCCGCGTTCGACCTGAAGTACGGCCCACTCGTCGCCGACCTGGGCCGGGACCTGCCGCAGCGCACCACGAAGCCGCCGCAGCAGTTCGCCGACGAACTGCGGATGGAACACCACGCCCCGGAATCGCCGGCCGCAGAGGGCGCGCACGGCGCCCGGGACGCGGTCGACTACCAGCCCACGCCGCGCTCAGGTGCCCGTCCGGTGGACGTGCCGGAGCCCGAGGGCGTCCGCCGGCCGAGCTTCGAGCAGAGCGATTCACCGAAGGACGCCGAGGACGCGCCGAAGCCGCACGAACGCTGGCGGCACCCGCACAGCGACGGCAACCCGGAAGAACGCTGACCGGCGTACGCCGAGAGGGCCGACACCCGCTGGGTGCCGGCCCTCGTCGTTCGTCCCGATCAGCGCGCTGCCGTCGCGGACCAGCGGCTCGGTCGCGGGCGGAGCCCCGCCGGGCGGCTCGGTCGCGGGCGGAGCCCTGCCGGGCGGCTCGGTCGCGGGCGGAGCCCTGCCCGGCGGCTCACGGCCCGGCGGCTCGGCCCCGAGCGGGTGGTTCAGTCCCGGGCCGGGGCCAGTCCGGCGGCGGTGAGCGAACGGCGTACCGCGGGCTGAACCCGGGTCAGGCGCAGCGGCACGCCGGTCCGCTCCGCCGCGTCCCGCCCGGCCATCAGGGCGGCTATCCCGCCGGCATCGAACCCGCCCGCGCCGACCAGGTCGACGACCACCTCGCTGGGCTGGCCGGTGACCGCCTCCAGCATGGCCCGGCGCAGTTGGTCCGCGCCGTCGCGGTCGATCTCGCCGCCGACCTCGACCACCACCCGGTCGCCGTTCTGCTTGACCGAGATCCGGGTCTTGCCCGGATCGGGCTCGGCGGCGCCGTTCTGCCACGGCGGTGGTGCGTCGGCGAGCATCGCCTGACGCAGCCAGGTGAGCGCTCGCGACAGCAGCCGGGAGACGTGCATCTGCGAGATGCCGAACCGGGCGGCGATCTCCGCCTGGGTCTGGTTGCCGTAGAAGCGCATGGCCAGGATGCGCCGCTCACGCCAGGGCAGCCGGTGCAGCAGGCCGCTCACCGTGACCCGGTCGTCGACCGACTCCAGCGCGTTGTCCGATTCGCCGACCAGGTCACCGAACTCCGCGGAGCTCTCCCCGCCGACCGGGGCGTTGAGGGAGGCCGGGCTGTAGCCGGCCGCCGACTCCAGCGCGGCGAGGATCTCCTCCTCCGGGGTCTCCAGTCGGGCCGACAGCTCGGCCACCGACGGGGCCCGGGACAGCTCACTGGTCAGCGCGGCGGTGGCCTGTCCCACTTCGAGGATCAGGTCGCGCAGCCGGCGGGGTACGTGGACGCCCCAGGTGCGGTCGCGGAAGTGCCGTTTGATCTCGCCCACGATGGTGATCGCGGCGTACGCGGTGAAGGACCCCCGTTCCGGGTCATACCGGTCGACAGCGTTGACCAGTCCCAGTCGGGCCACCTGCTCCAGGTCCTCCAGGGGCTCCCCACGGCCCCGGTACCGGCGGGCCAGCCGCCCGGCGAAGGGAAGCGCGAAGCGCACGAGGTCGTCGCGGGCCTCCCCGTGTCGCTCCGGCGGCAGCCCTTCGATCCGGGCCGCGTACGCCAGTGCCGCCGCGTCGAGGTCCTCCAGACCTCGATCGGTGGGTGGTGGTGTGGTCGTGGTCGTGCTCGTCTGTCCGAACATCCGCGCCTCCCTCAGGAAGGTCCCCCGCCCGGATCGGGAAACCGGTCGTGCGCGTGGTCGAGCCACGCACCGGGCCGGAAAAGTGGGTCAGTGACTGGGATGCCAGCGGGCGACACCGCGTCCACGCAGCGCAATCAGGCCGTCGCAGCCAGCGATGTTCCCGCTCCGTAGGTACTCAATCACGGGACCCCGGGTTCGCGAGGATGTTTCGGCGTGCTCCGTCTCAGGAGACCAACAACCCCTGGTGGCCGCCGCTGTCCCGGAGCACGGCGAGTGCCTCGGCGGCCCCGAGCGGGGGCGGCACGGGCAGGTCGTACGGCTGGGCTCGTAGGACCTCGGTGGCCCGGCGGGTCGGCACGGACGTCACCGGGTAACCGCGTGCGGTGCCCCGGTCCAACGCCCGACGCCGCCGCCCGAACCCGGCCACGGCCAGCCACTGCGGCAGCCCGGCCAGGGCGGGCGAGCGCATCCCGGGCGGCTCGGGCAACACGTCCACCGAGCTGAACGCCTCGCTGCCGGCCAGCCACCACTCGGCCTCGTCGACGCTGCGCCGGGTGGCGTTCTCGCACCAGTACGGCACCAGCCCCGCCCGCACCACCTGCCACGGATCGAGCAGGCGTCCGCACTCCACCACCAGCCGGTCACCGGTCTTGCCGGCGGCGCGCAGCCACCGTCGGTAGAGGTCGGCGACGCCCGCGCTCAGTGCCGCCGGTCGGGGTACCAGCACCCGGTGCATCGGGTGCTGGTGGCGCGCGGACCAGTCCCGCGCGGCCAGCTCGAAGCCCGGGTCGACGCCGTGCTCGGCGTTACCCGACGGTACGGACACCTCCGGCGGCGCCCACCGGGTCGCGTCGCCGCCGACGGAGCGTAGAACCTGCCGCAGCGCGTGGCTGTCCGGGTGGAAGTCCACCGGGTCCAGCCCGCTGGCCGGGCAGCCGACCTGGAAGCTGTGCCCGGCAGTGTGTTCCAGGACCGGCCAGGTGCGCGCGTCGCGGACCAGCACCACGGGGGCACCGGGGAGCAGCCGGTCGGCCAGGAACCGCGCGTACGCGGCCGGCAGCGCCCTCCACGCGGCGGCCAGCGCCACGGTCGCCCCGGTCAGCGGGCCACGGCTGGCCGGGCAGTGCACCTGGCGCAGGTGCAGGTCGGCGTTGCCGGCGAGCAGCCGGGTGGCGAGCGCCGCCCCGTGCTCCAGGGCGTCCGCCGGGCGGTCCACCGCTCCGTCGGACCAGTGCACGCTCATCTCGAAGCTGGCCGGCAGCCACGGCACGCCGAGAGCTACCGCCAGGTGTGCCAGGCCGCCGTGCGGAGACCCGATCAGCACGCCGGGGTAGCGCTGTCGGGGGTACTGGTCGACGAACCATCGGGCGATCCGAGCGGCGTCCACCTCGTCGACCTGCTCGACGGTGAGGGCGACCCGTCCGGCGGCCCGGGTGACCGCGGCACGGCGTACCGGTTCCGGGGCACCGGGGAAGCGTGATGTGGGTCCGGTCTGCCCGAGGTCGGCGCAGTCCGCTCCGCGCAGCGCCCGGGCGGTGGCGGCGACCAGCACCCGGGCAGCGCTGCCCGCGGCCACGACCCGGTCGCCGGCCAGACCGGCGCCATCGGCCGTGAGCCCCTTGTGCACCTTGTGCACCGGCCCCACCTTGCCTCGTTCGCTCACCACGCGGCCCGGCTTCCCGTCCCGATGGGGTTCAAACGGGGCATCACCCACCCGTCGGCACATTCCGCTGGTCAGCGGGGTGCGTCGCTCATCAATGGCGTTCGGTCGCTCGGGTTTCGGTGGGGTCAGGACGGGCACTTCCGGGGCCATGCGCACCGACGACACCAGCGAGCCAGCCGCCGCGACGATCACCCCGTACGAGGACGGACCGCTGCTGGTCCGGGGTGACTTCGCGTTGGTCACGCCGGACGGCGAGCGGATCGACGCGCGCCGGGGCACGGTGGCGCTGTGCCGGTGCGGCAAGTCGGCGCTCAAGCCGTTCTGCGACGGCACCCACAAGGCGATCCGATTCCGGGCCGGCACCGACCGCGAGGGCTGAGGGGCATACGCCTGAGGGCGACGGCGGTACCCCACCGGCGACCAGCGCGACCAGCGCAGCCGGCTTCTCCGGTCAGACGAGCGCGGTCGGGGCCGGCGGGGCGACCGCGGACGGTGGGGCCACCGGGGTCGACGCGACGAGCGAGACGGTCGGCGGCAGGGTCGGCGGCGCGGGTGGCCGCAACGAACTGTGACCGGTGGCCCAACTGTCCAGCAGATGCGCGGCGAACAACCGGTCCAGCGCGAGCCCGGCCGCCGCGCCGAACAACACGTCGGGGGCGAGGCCCGGCTCGGCACCGACCAGGCCGCCACACATGTCGTGGGCGGCGATCTGCTCGTGCACCGCGTCGGCCTCGACGTGCTCGTCGTAGAAGCGGGTGGCCACCTCGTCGAAGCCGAGCCGGCGCAGGCCGTTGCCGTAGCGGCGGTTCGGCAACGAGGAGGTCATCTCGAACGCGGCGAGGTGCCCCAGGAGCGCGCCGCGCCACCGTCGGTGCAGCCCGAACAGCGACATCAGGTTGTTGGTCGCCAGGGTCACCGCCGGTACGACGTCCAGGTGGGCGGCGTAGCCGATGTCCAGTCCCAGCCGGTCGAGGGTGCGCCGGAACAGCTCGGCGTGCATCCGGTCCAGCCGGCCGTTGCCGTACTCGTCGGTCTGGATCTCCACGAGCGCGGCCTTCGCCGGCCCGCCGAGTCGGGGCAGCGCCCAACTGTGCGGATCCGCCTCCCGCAGGTGGTACACGGACCGGTGCACGACGAACTCGCGGAACTGGGCGAGGTCGGCGCGGCGCTGGAGGTGTGCGGCCAGCGACGGCCCGTCGTCGGCCGCGACCAGGTCGGCCAGGCCGGTGGCCACCCCGTCCGCGGGCACCGCCGGCGTGCCCACCAACCGGCGCAGCGCCGCCTCGAAGACCCGCTCGCAGTGGGCGCGCAGCGCGAGCAACGTCGGCTGCCACTCCCACGACTCGTCCACCCCGAGCCAGCCCCGGTAGTGCAGCTCGTAGCAGAGAAACAGGGTCAGCTGGAGGTCCTCGTCGGTGATCGGGTCCGCCGGGTCGAGGTCGGCGCCGAGACCGGTCGGCAGGTCGTGCGGCGAACGCCGCAGAGCCTCGGCCACCGCCGTGGAGAGCGGGCCGCGCGGCCGCGGAAGGGTCGCGGGGCCGTAGCGGCGGTCAGCGGGCTCGGACATGGGACCTCCAGCGTCGTCGGGCCGCTTCTGATGCCCTGGCCAGGGATGGCTAAACGAGGTCCTCGGCGTTCGCGGTGGCCTCCACCTGCTCCCGTACCTTCCGGGCGGGGGCGCCGTCGGCGTACAGGCCCCGCAGGTCGGCGAACGCCGGCTCCGGCGGCGCCAGCGACACCGCCGGGTCGACAACCGCCTCCAGTACGCAGGGACGGTCCGCCGCGAGGGCCTCGTCCCAGGCCGCGCCGACCAACTCCGGTCGGTCCACCCGCACCCCGTGCAGCCCGAGCAGGCGGGCCCAGCCGGCGTACGGCACGTCGGGTCGGCGTTGGGTCGGGTCGGACGACGGCGCCCGCCCACCACCCATGCCGTTCTGGTCCCGGTTGTTGAGCACCAGTACCACCAGACGAGGGTCGCGCCACTGCTGCCAGTGGTGCGAAACGGTGATCAGCTCGGCGAGCCCGTTGAGCTGCATCGCCCCGTCACCGACCAGCGCGACCACCGGTTGGTCGGGATCGGCGAGCTTGGCGGCCACCGCGTACGGCAGGGCGCAGCCCATCGAACCGAGCGTGCCGCACAGTTGGGCGTTCACCCCGGGTGGCAGGGTGAGGTGCCGGGCGTACCAGTAGAGGACCGAGCCGACGTCGACCGAGACCGCGCCGTTGCCCGGCATCCGGGCGGACAGCTCCTGGAGGACGAGTTGCGGGTTGACCGGGTCGGCGGGCGCGGCGACCCGCTCGGCGGCGACGTCGCGCCACCGGTCCACCGAGGCCTCCACGGTGGCGCGCCAGCGCTGCTCGGGTCGGCCGCGCAGGCGGGTCAGCAGTGCCCGCAGGGTCTCGGCGGCGTCACCGACCAGCGGCACGTCCGCCGGGTAGCGGGTGCCGATCCGCCGACCGTCGATGTCGATCTGCACCGTGCGGGCCTGCTCCGGCATCGGGAAGTAGTCGGTCCACGGGTCGTTGGTGCCGACCATCAGCAGCGTGTCGCAGCCGCCCATCAGCTCGGCCGCCGCCGGGGTGCCGACCTCGCCGAGGACCCCGGTGTGGAACGGCAGCCGCTCGTCGAGCACCGGCTTGCCCAGCAGTGAGGTGGCCACCCCGGCGCCGAGCCGGTCGGCCACCTCGATGATCTCGGGGGCCGCGTCGCGACCGCCCTGGCCGACCAGGATCGCGACGCGTTGACCGCCGCCGAGCAGTTGGGCGGCGGCGTCGAGGTTCGCGTCGTGCGGCAGCACCCGGGCCAGCGGCTCACCCGGGGTCGCCGAGAGCACCCCGACGGCGGACGGTTGCAGGTCGGGCACCAGGGCCTCCTGCAACTGCCGGGGCAGCACGACACAGGTCGGGCTGCGGGTCGCCGCCGCCGTACGGAACGCCTGGTCCAGCAGCGTCGCCACATCCTCGGGGTTGCGGCCGTACCGGACGAACTGGTTGCACACGTCACCGAAGAGGCGGCTCAACCCGATCTCCTGGTGCGCACCGCCGAGCGGGCCGGAGATGTCCTCCCCGACGATCGCCACCACCGGCTTGCTGTCCAGCTTGGCGTCGTAGAGGCCGTTGAGCAGTTGGACGGCGCTGGGCCCCTGGGTGGCGAGGCAGACCCCGATGCCGCCGGTGAACTTGGCGTGCCCGGTGGCCATGAACGAGGCGGTCTCCTCGTGTCGCGCCGGGACGAACGCCGGTTCGCCACCGGTACGCTCCAACGCCTCGACCAGCGGGGCGATCGCCGCCCCCGGGTAGCCGAAGGCACGGGGCACCCGCCAGGCCAGCAGCCGTTCCACCACCAGATCCGCCACCCGACGCTCAGCCATTGCCGCGCCCCGGTGTGCCGGGGTCGACGTAGCGCAGCACCGCGCCGACGCCGTCGGTCAGTTCGGGGGCCTCGTCCGGACCCAGCACGGTCAGTGCCGCGTCGGTGCCGACCAGCGCCCGGACCAGCGCCGCGTCGGCGCGTACCCGTTGCGGGTCGTCCACCGACATCGCGGCCAACTGCCCCGGGTCGACGGCGATCTCGGTCGCCTCCGAGCCGATCCACAGCTCGCCGTTGGCCGACGGGTCGTCCACGATGATCATCGTGTCCACCTGGTTGCGTTGCAGGGCCGAGACGACCGCGTCGAGACCGCCTCCGACGTCCTCCTGGACCCCGAACCTGTCCAGCGCGGCGGCGATCCGCTGGTCGGCGACCTCCGCGATGGTCTGCACGGTGAGGTCGTCCAGCATCGTCTGGTCGGCGCCGCCGGCCCGGGACCCGGCGTCGGTGCGGACCACGAGGTCCTGCCAACGCTCCGGCATCTGGGCGGCGATCATTCCGGTGGCGCGGACGTCACCGGCGACGACAACGACGTCCGCGCCCACCTTCTCGGCCAGGTCGACGGTCGCGGCGGTGACGTCGCCGGCGTTCTGGTGCCAGGCCTCCATCGCCGCCCGCTGATAACGCGACTGGGACCAGCCGCCCGGCTTCGTCCGGCGCAGCGGGAACTCGTCCCGACCGGCGACGTGTGCCCGCCGGGGAACCCCGCCGGCGCTGACCGCCATGGCGTCGGCCCCCATCCGGTCGGCCACCACCCGCACCCAGGCCACCTGTTCGCCGCGCTGGGCGAGCAGCGGCATGACGTGTGGCAGTGGCGCGAAACTGGCCAGGTCGCGCAGTGGTGGCGCGGACAGGTACTCGGAGAGGACCACCCGGCCGTGGCTGGCGAAGACCGCCAGGCCGTAGTCCCCGACCATCGGGTCGTGCCCCCGGATCACCCGGTCCAGCGCGGCGACACTCGCCTCGTCGGCTCCCTGGTCGGTGAGTTGACTCTGCAGGGCGCGCCAGCGCAGGTCCAGTGCGGGATGGGCGTCCTCCGTGTCGGCGGAGGCGTCCAGGTACACCGAGCACCACGGCCCGGGACGGTCGTAGAGCGGGCGCAGGAAGGACAGCTGCATGCTCGACCCCTTTCCAGCTCGGCCCCCCGCTTACCCGGGTCGCCCGGGATGTCACCTCGCGGCCGTGAGCCCGTGACCAGGTTTCATTCACGTCGTTCAACCGAAGACGTCGATACGATCTGTGAACACAAGCGGACTCTCGGTGGTGGGGATGGACAGCGGACTCGATACCCGACGGATCGTGCACCCGACGGAGCGAATCGTCACCGGGCGCCTGATCCGCCTGATGGACGGCTACACGCGCGAGGTGCGGATCGGGCAGCCGGTGCTGGTGGCGGTGCTCGCCGCAGCGGCGGTGGCTCGACTGCCCGCCCTCCTACTGCGCTCGCTCTTCTCCTTCGGCGGTGGCACCACCCGGCGGCGCTGGAAGCAGTTGAAGCAGGGCCCGGAATATCTGGTCACCCCGGTGCGGCTGCGCAATACCGCCGGTCAGCTCTGCGAGGTGGAGCTGCACGGTCACCTGCCGCAGAGCGCCCTGCACCCGGCGGACCAGGTGCAGCTCACGTTGCGCGCACAGCGGGACCCGGAGCTGCCACCCCGGATCGAGCGGATCGTCAACCTCACCACCGGGCAGCTGCTGACTCCGCGTACCGCGACGCTCTGGTCGCACCTCGGGCCGCCGCTGCTGCTGCAGGCGTTCCTGGGCGCGCTGCTGCTGACCGGCGTCGTGGCCTGCTCCGCGCTGACCTGACCGGCGCGAGCCGGTGGGTCAGCCGACCGGCGCGGGCTCGCGGGCGGGCTGGCGGTCGACGCCGAGCATGCCCCGGCGGCGGGCCCAGCGTTCGTAGACCAGGGTGGCGAACGGCGGCACCGCGCTGGCGAGGGCCACCGCGGTGGCCAGCAGGCTCCACCGGTGCAGCCGGGCCACGGCCAGCACCAGCAGGACGTACGCGACGAACAGGCCGCCGTGGATCGGCCCGAAGATCTTCACGCCCAGCTCGTTGCCCGGCGGACCGTACTTGACCAGCATGCCGACCAGCAGAGCCAGCCAGGAGCAGGCCTCGGCGATCGCCGCCGCGACGAACAACCGGGTCACCTTCTCGCGCATCCGCACGCCACCACCTCTCCGGGCCGCAATGCTAACGGGGCGACCTGCCCGGGCTATCAGGGCGGGCAGGTGGGTAGGAAAAGGCCATTGGGTCTTCCGCCGCCCGCCGAGCACGTGCGAGGTTAGGGGTGGCCAGCGGTGACAGGGTGGTGACCATGGGCGAGGACGTCGGCGTACGAACCTTCAGTCGAGAAGATCGGGCCCGCTATCGGGACAAGGTCCGCCGCTGCCTCGATGTCTTCGCCGAGATGCTGCGCGAGTCGCGCTTCGACGTCGACCGGCCGATGACGGGCCTGGAGATCGAGCTGAACCTCGTCGACGAGGCGTCGAATCCGGCGATGCGTAACGCTGACGTGCTGGCGGCCATCGCCGACCCGAGCTTCCAGACCGAGCTGGGCCAGTTCAACGTCGAGATCAACGTGCCGCCGCGCCGGCTGACCGGCACCGGCACGGCCGACTTCGAGGAGTACGTGCGGGCCAGCCTCAACGCCGCCGAGGTGAAGGCCCGGACGATCGGCGCGCACATGGTCATGATCGGCATCCTGCCGACGGTGCGCCCCGAGCACCTGACCGCCGAGACACTCTCGGCCAATCCTCGTTACAAGCTGCTCAACGAGCAGATCTTCGCGGCCCGTGGTGAAGATCTCCCGATCGCCATCAGCGGCGTGGAACGGCTGGCGGTGACCGCCGACACGATCACCCCGGAGGCGGCCTGCACCAGCACCCAGTTCCACCTGCAGGTCAGCCCACCCCAGTTCGCCGACTACTGGAACGCCGCCCAGGCGGTCGCCGGCATCCAGGTCGCGGTCGGCGCGAACTCGCCGCTGTTCTTCGGCCGGGAGCTGTGGCGCGAGACCCGCATCCCGTTGTTCCAGCAGGCCACCGACACCCGGTCGGAGGAGATCAAGGCCCAGGGGGTACGCCCCAGAGTCTGGTTCGGTGAACGGTGGATCACCAGCGTGTTCGACCTGTTCGAGGAGAACGTGCGCTACTTCCCGGCGCTGCTGCCGGTCTGCGACCCGGAGGACCCGGCACAGGCTCTGGCGGCCGGCGAGGTGCCCAACCTCAACGAGCTGCGCCTGCACAACGGCACCGTCTACCGGTGGAACCGCCCGGTGTACGACGTGTCGCGCGGTCGACCCCACCTGCGGGTGGAAAATCGGGTGCTGCCCGCCGGCCCGACCGTGCTGGACACCATCGCCAACGGCGCCTTCTACTTCGGACTGGTCCGGGCTCTCGCCGAATCGGACCGGCCGCTGTGGTCGCAGATGTCGTTCAGCGCCGCCGAGGAGAACTTCACCAACTGCGCCCGGCACGGCATCGACGCGCAGGTGTTCTGGCCCGGCCTGGGCTACCTGCCGGTGACCGAGTTGGTGCTGCGCCGGTTGCTGCCGCTGGCGCACCACGGCCTGGACCGGTGGGGGCTCGACCCGGCCGAACGCGACCGGTTGCTCGGCATCATCGAGCAGCGCTGCCTGACCAGCCGCAACGGCGCGACCTGGCAGGTCGAGACGCTGCACCGGCTGGAGTCCGCCGACCACCTGGACCGGCCGGAGGCGCTGCGCGAGGTGGTCCGCCACTACGTGGACCTGATGCACAGCAACCGGCCGGTGCACGAGTGGCCCATCCCGTGACCCGTTGACGGCAGGCTGGCGACCGCGTGCAGGCCCGGTCCGCCCACGCCGTTCACCGACCCCCGGGCGATCGATGCTTGTCGTACCCTGATGCGGCGCGGACATCGACGCCGATGAGGGGGCCGCCCGTGAGTAGATCCGGAAGTGACCGCATCCCGACCGCGAGGTCCGTGGAGCACGCCCTCTCCCGACGGCACTTGCTGGGTGTCGGGGCCGCAGCTGCCGGCGGCGCGTTGCTGGTCGGCACGACCACCGCGGCGCAGGCCGCACCGGGCGGTCCCAAGCGGGTGTTGCGCGCCCCGGCGCTGGTGCCCGGTGACCGGGTTCGAGTCGTCGCACCCGGCCGGACTCCCGACCCCACGCTGATGGGTCGCGGCATCGGGATTCTGCGGAGCTGGGGCCTGGAGGTCGAGCTGGGCGAGTATGTCTACGCGAAGTACGGCTACCTGGCCGGCACCGACGAGCAGCGCCTGGCCGACCTGAACGCCGCACTCAACGACCCGGGGGTACGAGCGGTCTTCGCCGCCCGGGGCGGTTACGGCACCCAGCGGATCGTGGACCAGATGGACGTCGCCGGTCTGCGCCGGGATCCTCGGGCGGTCGTCGGCTTCAGCGACATCACCAGCATCCAGGGCAAGCTCTGGCGCAAGGCCGGCCTGGTCACCTTCTACGGCCCGATGGTCAACTGGAACGACGCCCGGACCGGCCCCGAGTCGGCGGAGGCGCTGCGCAGGGCGGTGATGACCACCGCACCCGTCACGATCACCAGGGACCCGGCCGAGACGTCCGCCCCCGTGGTGGTGCCGGGTCGAGCGTCAGGCCCCTTGCTGGGCGGCTGCCTGACACTGCTCTCCACCTCTTTCGGTGCCGGGGACGTCCCGACGTTCGACGGCGCGATCCTGTTCTTCGAGGACGTGGACGAGGCGCCGTACAGCATCGACCGGATGCTGACCGAACTGCGCCGGGTGGGTGCGCTGTCCCGGATCGCCGGGGTGGCCGTCGGTCAGATCACCAACAGCGTCGGCGGGGCGGGCGAGTGGGACGCGGCTGCGGTGCTGAAGGACCGCCTGTACGACCTGGGTGTGCCGGTCCTGGGCGGGCTGCGGCTGGGGCACGGCAACGGGCAGCTCACCGTGCCGCTCGGCGCGCGGGCCACGATCGACGCCGAGGCGGGGACCCTGACCGTGGAGGCCGGGGTCCGCGCCCGCTGACCGCGTGGCCCGCGTAGCCGCGCGGGTCGCGACGCCTCGGTGCTCAGCCGCGCGGGGTGGGCACGCCGAAGAGATCGATGATGCCGCCGGGCAGTTGGGCGAGCAGGTCGTGCCGCTCGTCGTCGTTGAGCGCCTCGGCGACCGTACGAAGCACCGCCTGGGCGTGTTCGCGCACCTGGTCCGCGTTCGCGACCTGCTCGCGGTCACCAACGTGCTTCAGGAAATCGCCGACGTCCCACCGGCGGCCCTGCGGGTTGCGGGTGACTGACCCGTTGAGGCGTTCCGGCAGTTGCGCCGCCAGGTTGTCGGCCTCCTGGCCGGCGAGCCGCTCCCCGAGCACCGACAGGACGGCCTGCACGGACCGGACAGCCTCGTTCTCCCCGAGTCCGGCGCGCTGCCGGACCGTGGCGATCATCTGCTCGTACTCCATGACGCGTTCCCTCCCCTCGACCGGCCGACCGGCCGGCCGGCGGCGGACGAACGAGGCGGGTTCCCCGGCACCCCGACCACAAACCCGGGCCACACGTCGAACCGGACAATTGGTCACGTCACTCCGGTTGCCAGCTCAACCAGGTCGGGCCGTGCTGGAAGCCCATCCGCTGGTACAGGCCCACCGCGCGTTCGCTGGAGTGGACGGTCACGTGTTCCAGGCCGAGGGTGCGCGCCTCGGCCAGCACCTCCGTCAGCAGGGCCGCACCGATCCCGCCGTCGCGTAGTTCCGGCACCACGTACACGGCTTGCACGTCGCCGGTCCGGCGGTGCCGGTGCGTGGGGGCGGGCACCCGGTCGACGACCATCAGCCACGCCATCCCGACCACCTCGCCGTCGACCTCGGCGACGAACGGCCGGTGGGTCGACAGATGCTCGACGACCCAGGCGGCGAACATCCGCACGAAGTCCGCGTGGTCGTCGCCCCGGTAGCCGCCCTCCTCGGTCAACCGCCGCCATCGCAGGCCCGCCAGCGCTAGGGCGTCGGCCGCCGTCCCCGCGCGTACGTCTGCCCGAGTCTGACCCTGATGGTTGTCGTTCGGCATGACGCGAGGCTACCCATGCATGGTCCCGGCCCAGTCCTTCCCGACCGGGTCGGCCGGTGCCGCGCCAGCGCAGAGCGGGTCTGTGTTGATACGCGATGTGCCGATGTCTCGTGGGCGCGGTGCCGGAGCGGGCACCTGTGGAGCTGAATCGTCTACGACATCAGTCGGCGGCTAGGGCACTCGGGCAGCAGATCCGGCCGGGTGAATCGGGCAGCAGATCCGGCCGGATGAATCGTCTACGACATCAGCTCCAAAGGCAGCGCACCCCGGCCCGTTCACCCGGCCGGCCCACGCGCGCAACGGTCAGACCTTGAGCAGCACCTTCGTACAGTCGTCCTGCTTCTTCTGGAAGATCTTGTAGCCCTTCGGAGCGTCGCGCAGCGGCATCCGGTGACTGACGATGAAGCTCGGGTCGATCTCGCCGCGCTGGATGCGCTCCAGCAGCGGCCGGGTGTAGCGCTGCACGTGACACTGACCGGTCCGCATGACCAGGGAGCGGTTCATGAACGCGCCCATCGGGAACTTGTCGACGAATCCGCCGTACGCGCCGACGACCGACACCACCCCACCCGAGCGGCAGGCCAGGATCGCCTGGCGCAGCGCGAACGGCCGTTCGGTCTCGACCTTCGCTACCTGCTTGGCCCGGTCGTAGGCGTACATGGCGGTGTTGCCGTGGTGTCCTTCCAGGCCGACCGCGTCGATGCACGCGTCCGGTCCCCGGCCGGCGGTCATCTCGTTGAGGGTGTCCAGCACATCCGTCTCTCCGTAGTTGATCGTCTCGACGTCGATGTTCTCCTCGGCCAGCCGCAACCGGTACGGGTACCGGTCGATGATGATCACCCGTTCCGCGCCGAGCAGCCGGGCGCTGGCGGCGGCGAACAGCCCGACCGGTCCGGCGCCCCAGACGGCGACAACCTGGCCGGGTCTGATGTCGCACATCTCGGCGCCCATGTAGCCGGTCGGGAACACGTCGGCGAGCATGACCGCCTGGTCGTCGGTGACGTCGTCGGGCACCTTGAGCGGGCCGACGTCGGCGAACGGCACCCGGGCGTACTCGGCCTGACCGCCGGCGTAACCGCCGAGCAAGTGGGAGTAGCCGAAGATGCCGGCCGGCGAATGGCCCATGATCTTCTCGGCGATCCCGGCGTTGGGGTTGGAGTTCTCGCACACCGAGTAGAGGCCGCGCTGACAGGACGAGCAGTGTCCGCAGGCGATCGGAAACGGCACCACCACACGATCGCCCGGTTTGAGGTTGCGGACCTGCGGACCCACCTCGACGACCTCGCCCATGAACTCGTGACCGAGGATGTCGCCCTTGCGCATCGCCGGGATGTAGCCGTGGTAGAGGTGCAGGTCGGAGCCGCAGATCGCGGTGGTGCTGATCCGCACGATCGCGTCCCGGGCGTTCGTGATCGTCGGGTCGGGCACGTCGATCACTTTGACGCTGTCGGTGCCCATCCAGGCGGTGGCCTTCATTCTCGGTCCCTTTCGGAGCATGAACAGGTCAACGGAGGGACGCCGCGTGGGCGGTCATCGGCGGGACGCCGGCAGCGGCTGGGCGGGGCGCTGCATGGCCTGTTGGCGCACCGAGATGCCGTTGGGGCTGCTCTCGGACCGGACCACCTCGCCGGTCTCCAGCACCTGCTTGAACCGGCGCAGGTCGTCACGGATCTGCTGCTCGGGTTCCTCGCCGAAGAGTTTCGCCACCGCCCGGCCGAGCGCGCCGGCCGGGGGCGCGTAGCGCAACTCCACCCGGACCTCGGTGCCCCGGTCACCGGGGGCGGGCACGAACCGCACCCGACCGGCGTTGGACACCCCGGTGCCCGGCAACGATCGCCAGGTGATCGACTTGTTCGGCTGGTCGTCGATGATCTCGGCGTCCCACTCGACGTGCCGACCGGCCGGGCCGCGGGCGATCCAGTGCGAGCGGCGCAGGTCGTCCGCGCGTACGGACTCCAGGTGCGCCATGAACCGGGGCAGGTTCTCCACGTCCCGCCAGAACCGGTACGCCTCGGCGGGCGACCGGTTGACCGTCACGGCGATCTGCATCCGGATCACCCGGGACCGAGCCCGTCGGGCCCTCCCGATGCGGGCGGCGGAGAGCACGTCGACGGCGGTGATGCCGGCGATCGCGAGGGTGGTCAACGCGACCCGGCGACGCCGTTCCCCGTCGCGGTCGGCGAGGGCTCGCCCGAGCAGGGTCAGGTCCATGACGTCACCGGCCACCCGGCTCCACGCCCAGCCGGCGGGGCGCCGGCCGCTGAGCAGCCCGGCGGCGCTGCCCAGCTCGCGCAGGCCGACCGCCGGGAGCACGCTCCGCGCGGCCGGGGAGTCGTCCATCCCGGTCAGGCGCGCGAGCGGGCCGGGTGCGACCAGGGCACCCACGCCCAGGGCCAGGCTCAGCAGGCCCAACGTGCTCGGCAGCGTCGCCGGCACCGGCCCGTCAAGCTCCGGCAGGAGCACGGTCTCGACACTGCTCATGTCCGCTTCCTCCGGTGAACGTCGCCACCGGTCCACCACGAGGCGTGGTGGACCTGCCCCGTGACGCTATGCGGTACTCGTCACCCGTGCGCCTGATTCGGGCACAAGGCCCCTTGCGCGCGGCCCGGGCAGATTGCCCGCCGGCCGAACGTCGGCATGACGACATTGACCGAATTGGATCAACCGCGGGCCGTTAGCGTCGGCTCGCCCCGTCACGCCGCCGGAAGGGACCACACCCATGAGCCGCGTCCTCCTGCGCCACCTGACCGCCACCGTCGCCGTCGCACTGCTCGTCCTGGAGGGCGCCGCGCCGGCCTCCGCCCGTACTCCCGCGTCCGGGTCGCCCGCCCCCGGCCAGGTCCGCACTGTGGTGCGGGACGCGGCGACCGGCGCGCCGGTCCCCCGGGCCTGCGCCTCGCTCGTCCCGGTGGACCCGGCGGCCCTCGCCGCGGTCGCCCTCGGCGAAGACCAACTCGGCCGGTACGGGGGCTGCGCCGACGAGCAGGGTGTGCTGGTGGCCGGCGATGTGGCCCCGGGAAAGTACCGGCTGCTGGTGCACCCCTACGACGCGACCGTCCACGGCTCGCAGTGGGTCGGCCGGCACGGCGGCACCGGTGAGCGCGAACGGGCGCAGGTGGTCCACGTCCGGCCCGGCACGGTGACCAGCGCGCCCACCGTTCGGCTCGACCCGCCGGGCACCGTCGTCGGGGTGGTGACCGACGCGGTGACGGGCGCACCCGTACCCCGCGCGCTGGTGATGGTGGTGCCCTACGTGCCGCACCCGAAGTACGACGACCACGGTCCGACCACCGACGAGCAAGGCCGCTACACGATCACCGGCCTCGGGCCGTACCGCTGGCCGGTGCAGTTCGCCGCGAGCGGGTTCGCGACAGTGTGGTCCGGTGGGGTGGGCAGCCGGGCGCAGGCGCGACCGGTGCGGGTGCGCGCCCAGCAGACCGCGACCCTGAACCAGGCGCTGCCCGCCGGGACACCGCTCACCGGAGCGGTACGGGTCGACGAGCTGATCACCTACGCGCAGGTGCTCGCGTTCGACGCGGCAACCGGGGACCTGGCCGGCGTGTCGGACGCGGGCGACAGTTACGGTCTGCGCCTGCTCCCCGGGCAGCGGGTGAAGGTGCGTTGCGACTGCTCGTACGCCCTGCCGGTGTGGCACCGCGACGCGGCCGGCTTCGACGCCGCGACCCCCGTGCGGATCCGGCGGACGCCGAGCGTCGTGAACTTCGACCTCGGGTGACCGGGCGGCCGTGCGTGGCCCCGACCTCCGAGCGGTACCCCTGCTGCGGCGATACTCGTCTGCGCGGCGCGCGGCCCAGGCCCCGGTGTTCGTCGTTCCGCTAAAATGATCAGTGGTGTGCCGGGAAGACTGGTCGGCGGTTCCGTCAGCGACCCCTCCGGAGGCTCCCGATGACCCCGCCGCCCGCGCCCCGCGAGCCGCAGCTCCTTTCGCGCGGCAGTTGGCCTGAGGTACGCCGGGTCGGCGACATCCTCCGCACCGAGACGGTCGGCGGGGTGCTGCTACTGGTCGCCGCGGTGCTCGCCCTGGTCTGGGCGAACTCGCCCTGGTCCGGGGCATACCGGTCACTGGGTGACCTGACGGTCGGCCCAGAGGCGCTGCACCTGGATCTCAGCCTGGGGCAGTGGGCCGCCGACGGCCTGTTGGCGATCTTCTTCTTCGTCGCCGGGCTGGAGCTCAAGCGTGAGTTCGTCGCCGGTGACCTGCGGGATTCCCGACGTGCGGTGCTGCCCGTCGCCGCCGCGCTCGGCGGGATGGCGGTGCCGGCGGTGATCTACGTCGGGTTCAACCTGTGGGCGAGCGACGGGGCGTTGACGGGTTGGGCGATCCCGACCGCCACCGACATCGCGTTCGCTCTCGCCGTACTGGGGGTGATCAACACCAACCTGCCGGCGGCGATGCGGACATTCCTGCTGACCCTCGCGGTGGTGGACGACCTGTTGGCGATCGTGATCATCGCGGTGTTCTACACGAGCTCACTGCACTTCGGGTCGCTGCTGCTCGCGGTGGTTCCGCTGGCCCTGTTCGGGTTGCTGGTGCATCGGCGGGTCCGGTCGTGGTGGCTGCTGCTGCCACTGGCCGTGACCACCTGGGCACTCGTGCACGCCTCGGGCGTGCACGCCACCGTCGCCGGGGTCGCGCTCGCCTTCACGGTGCCGGTGGTCCGCCGCAAGCCGGGGCCGGGCCGAGGTCTGGCGGAGCATTTCGAGCACCGGATCCGGCCGCTGTCCGCCGGGGTGGCGGTGCCGGTGTTCGCGTTCTTCGCCGCCGGAGTGTCGATCACCGGCGCGAGTGGCCTCGGCGCGACGCTGACCGACTCGGTCACGCTCGGCATCGTGGTCGGGCTGGTGGTGGGCAAGGCCGTCGGCGTCCTCGGCGCCACCTGGCTCGTGCAGCGGTTCACGCGGGCCCGGCTCGGACTGGCCTGGTGGGACATGGTCGGGTTGTCGCTGCTGGCCGGGATCGGCTTCACCGTGTCCCTGCTGATCGGCGAGCTGGCGTTCGGTGCCGGCACCGAACGGGACGACCACTCCAAGATCGGCGTGCTGCTCGGGTCGCTGGTGTCGGCACTGCTGGCCACCGTCGTCCTTCGCGCACGCAACCGCTACTACCAGGACGTGTGCGTCCTGGAGGAGCGCGACACCGACGCCGACGGCGTGCCGGACGTCTACCAGACGCCGACGCAGCGGCCCGGGCCCGCCTGACCTCTGTCGCTGCACGGACGTCGCCGTTCGGCCCCCGGCCGACATTTTCCGGCCGGCCACCGGAACCTTCTTGCCGGCCCGTTGGTGGGAGTGGTGGAGAAGGGAGGTGGCGGTGTCCGACGGCGATCTGATCTCGGCCCTCTACGCCAGCTGTTTCCGGCGCCTGGTGGTCCAGCTGTACGCGGTGACCGGTGACCTCAGCGAAGCGCAGGAGGCGGTCCAGGAGGCGTTCACCCGTGCGCTGGTGTCGCCACGGCGCTTCGCCGCGCTGGAGAACCCGGAGGCGTGGCTGCGGCGGGTCGCGGTGAACTGGGCCCGCAGTCGGTTCCGCCGCCGTCGGGTGCTCGACGGGCTGCTGCGCCGGATCGGCCCGCCACCAGCCGTCGCCGACCACTCGCCGGAGCACCTGGCCCTCCTCGCCGCGCTGCGGGAGCTGCCAGCGGGGCAGCGGCACGCCCTGGCGCTGCACTACCTCGTCGACCTGCCGGTGGACGAGGTCGCCCACACCCTGGGCGTGTCGGCCGGGACGGTGAAGTCCCGGCTGTCTCGGGGCCGGCACGCCCTGGCGGCGCTGCTCACCGACACCACCGAAACCGACGAGACCGAGACCAGGAGGATCGATGCACGGTCGTGAGTTCTCCGGGTTCGACGTGGACACCCTCACCGAGGCAGTGTCACCGCCGCCCCTCGACGAGCTGCGGTCCACCGCCCGGTCCCGCCGGCGCCGGTCGGTCGCGATGGTGGCAACCGCACTTGTCGCACTGGCCGGGCTGGCGGTCGTGCCGCTGGTGGCCGGGGCGGACCGACCCGACCCGGTGGTCCCCGCGTCCCCGTCGCCCACCCAGGGGGACAACTTCACGCTGACCGGGCCCGACTCCGGGGTCGACGTCGACGTGTCGAAGGACGGCTGTGTCGTGCGGTTCGCCTACACGGGTGATCGCGGCCGGACCTGGTCGGACTGGGACGCGGCCCGCTTCCAGGGCACCAGGTGTACGGCCAACGCCGCCACCGGCACCCCGGCCGGTCGTGACGAGGTCGCCGTGCTCAGCGACCGGTCCTACCTGGTGACCGACGCCGGGATGCCCCGTGTCTCCACCGACTACGGCCGTACCTGGCAGGACGGGAATTCCGCGATCGTCGCCGTACCCGCCTTCCCGGCCACGGCCCGCCCGGTCTTCTGCGGCTTCGGTTGCCAGCCACTGTCCGAGCCACTGGCGGTGGATCCGTCGAGCGGGACGGTGTACCGGCTCAGCGCGAAGCCACCCTCGTGGCGTCCACTGTTCAGTCTCTACCCGGCCGCCGACGGCTCCATCTGGGCGGCATACCAGACGGAGAGCACCTCCGGGGCGACCCTCGCCCGTAGCGCCGACGGAGGCGCGACCTGGACCGCCTGGGACGCGGGAGGCGACGTCAACGTCGCCGCCGTGGTCGGGCTCGACGGCCGGGAAGGGTACGCGCTGACCGGTTCGCCGACAGCGGACGGTGGGATGCGGCTGCTGCACACCACGGACGGCGCGAAGACCTGGACGGACGTGGGCGTCGACCTGCCGTGGTGGACGTGGGACCTCACGGTGGGGTCGGACGGCTCCCTGCTCGCGATCACCGGAGGGACCGAGCCCGACCGGCTCGCGCGGCTCCTGGTCAGCCGGGACGACGGGAGGCACTTCACTGTCGCGCGGGAGTACGGCCCGGTGGTCGGGACGGCCAGTGTGGCACCCGGGTACGCCTGGCTCTACGGCCGCGACGACGGCTCGGCCGGCGAGCCCGACCACGTCATCGTCACCACGGACGCGACCACCTGGAGTCGCCTCACGCTCAAACCCTGAACAAGACGCGCCGCCACGAGTTAGCACTGACCCGCACCGGGTAGCCGCCATCCGCTGCTACCGGCGGTCCGGGAGGTGGGATGACGGCGACCAGTGCCTTTTTCGAGCGGTTGACCGTTGCCGGCCAGGACCCGCGTTTCAACAAGGTCTGTGGGAGCGTGCGCTTCGACATTCGGGACGGGGACCGCCTCGAACAGTGGCTCCTCAAGATCGATCACGGCCGGATGCGGGTGGCGCGGAGCGCCGAGCCGGCCACCACCGTGATCATGGTTTCCGCGCAGGTCGCGGAAGCGATGGCACGTGGTGAGGTGAACGGCCTGGCGGCGATCACCCGGGGCGAGATCATGGTCGACGGCGACCTCGGCCTGGCGTTGCGGATCGGGCGGCTGTTCCCGCGGAACCCGGAGCACGGCGGCCCGGACGGCGGCCGGTGACCGATGCAGGACATCCACGGCACCGTGGCGTGCATCGACGGGAACACCTTCATGGTGTCCGACGCGAGTGGCGATGTGGAGTCGTCCCCCGCCACCCCGGTCGGGCTGTTCGCCGCCGACACCCGCTTCCTGTCCCGCTGGATGCTCTTCGTGAACGGCGAGTGCATGACCGCGCTGTCGGTGGACGACAGCCAGTACTACGAGGTCACGTTCTTCGTGGTGCCGGGCCAGGCGGTCGACTACGTGCAGGCCGACGTGTCCGCGATTCGGCGTAGGCGGATCGGCCCGGACCTCACCGAGTCGTTGACGATCTTCAACTACGGCGAGCGGGAGATGGAGCTCGACATCCGCCTGGAGGTGGCTGCCGACTTCGCCGACATCTTCGAAATCAAGTTCGACGTCAGTGACAAGGCCGGCACGTACTACACCGAGGTCGGCCCGGACGAGCTGCGCCTGGGTTACCGCCGCTTCACCTACCGCCGCGAGGTGGTCGTGTCGGCCACCGAACCCGCCGAGTACGACCCCGACGGCCTCCGGTTCACGGTCCACCTGGGCCCCGGAGAGCAGTGGTCGACGCGCCTGCAGGCGGCGATGCGGGCGCTGCGCCCGGACGGCGTCGACCTGCGCTCCGCCCTGCGGGCCCAGCGCCCGGACGACTCCACCCTGCCCGCCAGCCTGCAGGCCTGGGTCGCGGCGGCCCCGACGCTGGACACCGACAGCGTCGCCCTCCAACAGGTGTACGCCCGCAGCCTGGTGGACCTGGCCGCGCTGCGCTTCGCCCCGCTCTCGTTGGGCGGCGCGACCGTACCCGCGGCCGGGTTGCCGTGGTTCATGACCCTGTTCGGCCGCGACAGCTTGCTGACCTGCTTGCAGACCCTGCCCGTGACACCGTCGTTGGCTCCACCGACGTTGCGGATCCTGGCGTCGTTGCAGGGCGCTCGGCGCGACGACGTGCTGGAGGAGGACCCGGGCCGGATCCTGCACGAGCTGCGCTACGGCGAGTCGGCGGCGTTCGAGGAGCAGCCACACTCCCCGTACTACGGCACGGTGGACGCCTCGCCGCTGTTCGTGGTGCTGCTCGACGAGTACGAGCGGTGGAGCGGCGACACCGCACTGGTGCTGGAGCTGGAGCAGGAGGCCCGGGCCGCCCTGACCTGGATCGACGAGTACGCGGACCTGACCTCCACCGGCTACATCTGGTACCAGCGGCGCAACCGCGCCACCGGCCTGGACAACCAGTGCTGGAAGGACTCCTGGGACAGCATCTCCTACGCCGACGGACGGTTGCCGGGCTTTCCCAGGGCCACCTGCGAGACGCAGGGGTACGCCTACGACGCCAAGATCCGAGCTGCGCGGCTGGCGCGTACCGTCTGGGGTGACCTCGCCTTCGCCGAGCGGCTGGAGCAGGGGGCGGCGGCCCTGTACGACCGCTTCAACCGGGACTTCTGGCTTGAGGACGCCGGCTTCTACGCCCTCGCGCTCGACCACGACGGCACTCCGGTCGACAGTCTGTCCTCCAACATCGGGCATCTGCTGTGGAGTGGCATCGTGCCGCCGGAGCGGGCCCCGAGAATCGTCGAGCACCTGATGGGTCCGGCGCTCTTCTCCGGTTGGGGGGTGCGCACCTTCGCCGAGGGGCAGCGCCGTTACAACCCGCTCGGCTACCACAACGGCACGGTCTGGCCGTTCGACAACTCGTTCATCGCCTGGGGTCTGCGCCGGTACGGCTTCGCCAGTGAGGCGGGCCGCATCGCCGAGAGCATCCTCTCCGCGGCCACCTACTTCCAGGGTCGGCTGCCTGAGGCGTTCGGCGGGTTCGACCGCGCCACGACCCGCTACCCGGTCCGGTATCCGACCGCCGGTAGCCCGCAGGCGTGGTCCAGCGGAGCGTGCATGCTGCTCATCCGCACCATGCTCGGCCTCGACCCGCACGAGGACCACCTGGCGCTGGACCCCGCGCTACCGTCCGCCTTCGGGCGGATGGCGCTGATGGACGTTCCCGGCCGTTGGGGTAAGGCCGACGCCTTCGCCCGCCACCGCCCCGACCACCCCGAGCCGTAGGGACGACAGCGGACGGGCGCAACCGGGAAACCTCCGGTCGCGCCCCGGTCCCGCTCCGGTCAGTCGGCGGACAGCCCCCGGGTCGCCAGTTCGCTGAGCGACCCGTTGCCGCCGCCGAGGGCCGTGCGAGCCACCGCCGGCTTGCGCACCTCGAACACCTCCACCAGGAAGGTCGGCGAGCCGGAGCGCCCCTTGATGCCGTCCACCTCCTGCCGGTCCGGGTTGAAGGGCAGCCTCCGCCACTGCCCCGCGACCTCCGGCCAGGTGGAGGAGATCGCCGTGACCAGGCCGTCGACCAAGCTCGCGTAGTCCTCGGGGCTGATCGGGCGGCCCCGCCCGTATCGGTCGCGCAGCGCGAGGATGTCCGCGTTGGCTGTGCCGGCGTAGCTCTCGTCCAACCCGAGCCACCAGTGGGCGAAGTACGCGCCCTGGTAGCCCTGGGCGAGATAGCGCGACCCGTCGTGGTGCACCTCGATGATGAAGTTGTGCACCTGGGGGAACTGACAGTCCAACAGCAGGACGGTCTCCGCGCTGGCGGGCTTGGCGAGCAGGGCCTTCCTGAGCTTGTCGCCGTCACCTGCCCGCAAGGTCTCCGCCGGCTGGCCGACGAGGTCGCCGCCCTTGGCGCTCAACTGCTCGCGGATCTGGAACGCGGCCAGGCCGCAGTTGGCCCACCTGCGGCTCTTGTCGCGCAGTCGCAGCTGCTTGTCGTCGGTCCGCCCGGTGCTCAGCAACGCCACCCCGAGCTTGTCCCGATCGGCGGTGTCCAGGGCCAGGTCCCGCTGCCGCTGGTCAGGGCCGCTGGTGAACCCCGTTCGGGCATAGTCGGTAGCGGCCGTGACGGCGTCGACCCAGGTGTCGAAGCGCTTGTCGTCGCCGAACTTCGTCGCCGACCAGGTGACCAACTGCCCGAGCGCCTCCTCCTCGAAGTCCTTCGGCAGCAGCGGCTGGATCCGCCCGACGATCTCGGCGTAGGCCTTGCCGTCGTCCTCCAGGTTGGGGATCTGACCATCGGGGTACGTCGTCTTGTCCTCGGCGATGAACAGCATGCCGAACCTCCACAGTCCCTTGTGTACGGTCACCCGCAGTGGCGAGTCGACTACCAGGCTGGCCCATCGGAGGGGTGTAGCGCGCGCAACGTCGGGATTCCGTCCACCGTCTTCCAGCCTGGGGACCGTCTGCCCCGCCTGGAGGCGGCTCAGGGCTCAGGGCTCAGGGCTCAGGTGAGCATGGTGTGCTTCAGCCTCGCCTGCGCCTTTTCCGCCCTGGGGGCGAGTACGCCGTGACAAACTCCGAGGTGTCCTCGGTGGTCCGGCACGTTCGGCTGCGGGCGGCGGGTCGGTGCCCAGCTGCGAAAGGGGCGAGGATGCAACCAACCTGGCTGTTGGCGCTGTCCTGGGCCGCGCTCGCGGCGGGGTTCGTCAGCTTCGCGATCGTGGTCGCCGACACCTATCTACGCGGGCACCGCCAGCCCGTCCGGGTGATGGAGATCGTTTGGCTGGTGACCGTCCTCTACATCGGCCCGGCGGCCGTCCGGCTCTACTGGAACTGGGGCAGACCCGAGGCGTCCGCACGGCGACGGCGCAACGCCGAGCGTCGGCCTCGGCGGGGCGTCATGGTCACCTATGTGTCCCGCTGTGGCGCGCACTGCGCGCTGGGCTTCGTCGTCGCCGAGGTCGCCCTGTACGCCCTCAAAGACGACTCGGCCCAGGGCACGTTGTGGTTCGACTACGCCGGCGACTACCTGGCGGCTGTGGCGATCGCCGTCCTCTTCCGGTACGTCGGCGAACCCGGTCGCAGCGTCGCGCAGATCTGGCACGCGATTACCACCGTCATCAAGGTCGAACTGGTGACCATCACCGCCTTCGAGCTGGCCCTGTTCGCGTGGCTGACGCTCGCGCACCACGTCGTCTTTCCCGAGCCGTCCCTGCGGCCGGACAGCCCGGTCTTCTGGTTCGCCGGCCAGATCGGGCTGATTGCCGGCTTCATCGCGGCGTGGCCGGCCGCCTCCTGGCAGCTCGATCGACGGGCCGGTCGAGCAGCGTAGTCAGCCGGTCGGAGTGTCGACGACCTGGACGACGGGCGGGGTCTCGCCGGTGGCCCGGCACACGGCCTGGACGAGTAGATCAAGCCCAGTCCTGACTCACGATGGGCTGCGGGCGCCGCGAAAGGCGCCAGCCATCCGCTCCGGCTGGGCCGCCATGCCGATGTGCTGTTGAGCGACGCGCGAAGCGGTCACCCGGACGCCGGGGAGCCGTTGAAGGCCGACCACCGCACCGCCCGGGATGACAAAAAGTAAAGGCAAGGAGATAGCCCTCCCTGCCACTTTTAACGTATATCGCACCCGGGGGCTTGCCGCAAGACCCCGGTCGTGGCGCAGAATCGGCGGCCGGACCAGCACGAACCAGGTATCGGGGGGCACGACGTGGGTGTGTTGTCGATGGACGAGGGCCGCAGCGACCTCGCAACGCTGGTGGACCTTCGGGAGGTCGACGAGACGCAGGTGGCGGCCGTCGGGGGCAAGGCCGCGCACCTGGGCGTGCTGTCGCGGATCGACGGGGTCCGCGTACCGACCGGGTTCTGCGTGACGACGGCCGCCTTCCGGCGGGTCATGGCGCAGGCCCCGTCGGTCGACGAGCTGCTCGACCAACTCTCCCGCCTCGGCCCGGACGACCGGGAGGCGGTCGGCGCGCTCAGCGCGGAGATCCGCCGGAGCATCGAGGAGACCCCGATCCCGGGCGACCTGGCGGCAGCGATCACCGGCGCGCTCGCGGAGTTCAGCGAGGAGGCGGCCTACGCCGTACGGTCCAGCGCGACGGCGGAGGACTCCCCCACGGCGTCCTTCGCCGGTCAGCAGGACACCTACCTGAACGTCGTGGGGCCGGCGGAGATCCTGCGGCACGTCAGCCGGTGCTGGGCGTCGCTGTTCACGGAGCGGGCCGTCGTCTACCGACTGCGCAACGGCGTCGACCACCGTAAGGTGCAGATGGCTGTCGTCGTACAGCGGATGGTCTTTCCGGACGCGGCCGGCATCCTGTTCACTGCCGACCCGGTCTCGGGCGACCGGAGGGTCGCGACCGTGGACGCCGGCTTCGGCCTCGGCGAGGCCCTGGTGTCCGGCCTGGTGAACCCTGACGTCTTCACGGTGCGCGACGGCGAGGTCGTCACCAGGGCGGTGGCCGCCAAACAGCGTGCCGTCGTCGCCGTGTCGGGCGGCGGTACGCGGGAGGTGGCGATCGACCCGCAGCGGCAGGGGCAGCCGGCGTTGACCGAGGAGCAGGTCGTGCGGCTGGTGCGGCTCGGGCGACGGATCGAGGCCCACTTCGGCCGCCCGCAGGACATCGAATGGTGCCTGGCCGACGACGACTTCCTGATCGTGCAGAGCCGGCCGATCACCACGCTGTTCCCCGTACCCCCGGCCGGTGACCAGGAGAAGCACGTCTACCTCTCGGTCGGTCACCAGCAGATGATGACCGACGCCATGAGGCCGCTGGGGCTGTCCATGTGGCAGTTGACGGCCATGGCCCCGATGCTGGAGGCCGGCGGTAGGTTGTTCGTCGACGCCACCCGGCTGCTGGCCTCGCCGGGCCGCGCCGGATTCCTGGAGATGGTCGGGAAGTCCGATCCGCTGATGAGGGACGCGTTGCAGACGCTCCTCGACCGCCCGGACTTCGTGCCGACGACGCCCGTGGGCGACGGTGGTCCCGCCCGGCTGCCGAGCGGCGGCGCGTCGATCGAGACCGACCCGGCCATCGTGACCGAGCTGGTCGAGCGCAACGAGGCGTCCCTCGCCGCCCTGCGGCGGGACATCGCGACGGTGACCGGCACGGCGCTGTTCGACTTCCTGCTGGAGGCCTTCGAGGACCACAAGCGGATCCTCGCCGAGCCGCTGAGCATGCAGGCGATCATGGCCGGCATGGAGGCCACCTGGTGGCTCAACGACCGGCTGTACGAGTGGCTGGGCGAGAAGAACGCCGCGGACACCCTCACCCTGTCCGCCCCCGGCAACATCACCTCGGAGATGGGGCTGGCGTTGCTGGACGTCGCCGATGCGATCCGTCCGCATCCGGAGGTGGTGGCGTTCCTGCGCGGCGTCGAGGACGACGACTTCCTCGACGAGTTGCCGAAGCTCGCGGGCGGGGCGGAGGCGCGTGCCGCCATCGAGGCGTACCTCGACCGGTACGGCATGCGCTGCGTCGGGGAGATCGACATCACCAGGCCACGGTGGAGCGAACGCCCCAGCACACTCGTGCCGGTGATCCTCGACAACGTCCGGCTCTTCGAGCCCGGTGCCGCCAGGGTGCGCTTCGAACAGGGGCAGCAGCGGGCGCGCGAGAAGGCGCAGGAGGTGCTGACGCGTCTGCGGGCGCTGCCGGACCGGGAGCAGAAGGCCGACGAGACCGAGCGGATGATCGACCGGGTGCGGACCTTCGTCGGCTATCGGGAGTACCCGAAGTACGGCATCGTCAGCCGCTACTTCGTCTACAAGCAGGCCCTGCTCGACGAGGCCGAACGTCTCGTGCGGGCCGGCGTCCTCACCGAGAGGGAGGACGTCTTCTACCTGACGTTCCAGGAGTTCCACGAGGTCGTGCGCTCGCACCAGCTGGACGACGACCTGATCCGGCAGCGCACTGACGCGTTCCGGTCGTACCAGGCACTGACGCCTCCCCGGGTGCTGACCTCGGACGGCGAGGTCCTCACCGGGGCCTACCGACGTGACGACGTGCCGGTGGGCGCTCTGGTCGGTGTGCCGGTGTCAGCCGGGGCTGTCGAAGGACGCGCCCGCGTCATCCTGGACATGGCCCAGGCCGATCTCGAAGCGGGCGACATCCTCGTCACGGCGCACACGGACCCCAGCTGGACGCCCCTGTTCGTCGGCATCGCCGGCCTGGTGACGGAGGTCGGCGGGTTGATGACGCACGGCGCGGTGATCGCACGGGAGTACGGCCTGCCGGCTGTCGTCAGCGTCCTCGACGCCACCCGGCTGATCCGCGACGGGCAGCGGATCCGCGTGCACGGCAGCGACGGGTACGTCGAGATCCTGCCCTGACCGAGGGCACCTCTGAAACCGCCCGACCGCGCCCCGATCGTGGTGGCCGTGCCGTCCACCCGCGACGAGAAGGACTCCACTGCCGACGACGCCCTCATCGCCGAGGCCACCAGTGTGGTCTTCGCTCCGCTGCGATAAGAGGCGAAAAGCGTCCGCTGCCGCTGCGCCGGTCTCACATTACCGATATTCGGCAGTCGACAGAATCACAGTTTCCCGGCATCTGCCGGCCCGACGCCCTCAGGGCCGGCACCTGGCCACGTCAGGCACGTAAGACCAGGTGAAGGCTCAGCGATCCGCCCCGAACGCTTAACGGAAACTTAAGGAATTGCCACCCGAAAAACTGTTATTCGACGCCGACAGGCCGTCCACCAGGGCACATCGGAAATGGTCTCCTTAATTCTTCGCCCACAAGTTGATGCGAATCCCCCAACTCGCTCATACTTCTTTTCGCCATCAGCTGTGCCGTCGACCCAAAGGAAGAATTGGTAATGCGGACTCCCCCCGCGCATGTCGCACCGCCGGACCGGGCGCGCAAGCGTCGTCGTATCACCCGCCCCACGCTGGCCGGCGCGGTCGCCGCCGCGTTGACCGCCAGCGGCATCTACATCGCCGGCGCCCAGGCCGAGGAGGTCTCCGTCCCGGGCCGGGTCCAGGCGGAGGCCTTCGCGGCGCAGTCCGGTGCGCAGACCGAGGGCACCGGCGACGCCGACGGCGGCCGCAACGTCGGCTGGCTGGCCAACGGCGACTGGCTGCGGTACGACGGCGTGACGATCACCGGCGCCGACCTGACCGCCCGGGTGTCCTCGCACAACTCCGCCGGTGGCACCGTCGAACTGCGCCTCGGCGCACAGGACGGCGCGGTGCTGGCCAGCTTCCCGATCGCCCAGACCGGCGGCTGGCAGAAATGGACGACAGTCGCCGCGAAGGCGTCGAGCGTGCCCGCCGGCCCGCAGACCGTCTTCGCCGTGCTGAAGAGCACCTCGACGTCGGACTTCGTCAACCTGAACTGGTTCACGTTCGGCCCCGCGGCCGGCGCCTCGCCCAGCGCCTCGACCACGCCGAGCACGTCGCCGAGCGCCTCGGTCACCCCGAGCGCCACCCCGTCGTCGTCCGCCTCCGTGTCGGCGCCACCGAGCGCGCCGGCCGGCGGCTGGGTGCCCGTCGACCAGGCCCGGTGGGACAGGGAACTGGCCGCGTACAACGCGATCACCCCGAAGCCGGTGGCGCCGGGCACCACCCGGGTCCCCGAGTTCCACACCGACTGCGAGGTCGCCAACTCCGCGCCGGACGACCCGATCGTCGTGCCCGGCCTGCCCGGCGCCTCGCACATGCACACGTTCTTCGGTACGAAGATCGACGCCTTCACCACGACGGACAAGCTGCTCTCCGCGACGACCAACTGCAACGCCCCGGGTGACAACAGCGCCTACTGGGTCCCGGAGCTGCGCAAGGACGGCAAGGCCGTGCCGGTCAAGAGCTTCCGCGTCTACTACGGCTCGCGGGTCAAGGACCCGTCGACCGTCAAGCCGTTCCCGCCGGGCCTGCGGGTCGTCGAGGGTGACGCGAAGAAGCAGGTGGACACCCCGAAGAACGCCGGTAGCAACCAGTTCTGGTGCGCCGGCAGTGCCGAGATCGGCCGCAGCGCCGACGGCAACTGGCCGGTCTGCGCCCCCGGCGGCAACCTGATCTTCCAGCTCGTGTTCAAGGACTGCTGGGACGGCAAGAACATCGACTCGCCCGACCACAAGTCACACATGGGCGACCCGGTGAACGGGGTCTGCACCGGCAAGTACCCGGTGGCCGTGCCGGATCTGTCCTTCATGGTGAACTACCAGTCGCTGGGCGGTGACGGTCTCAGCCTCTCCTCCGGCAAGCCGTCGTCCATGCACGGTGACTTCATGAACGCCTGGGAGCCTGCCCGCCTGGGTGCTCTGGTGAAGTCCTGCCTCAACCAGAACGCCAAGTGCGGCACCGAGGTGAGCTTCGCCGGCGGCTGACCGACGCCTGACAGAGACGGCCCCCGCACTCCGGTGCGGGGGCCGTCCGCCTGCTGTGGTCGCCGACGTCCGTTCGGGCAGAATGGCTGGGTGGACGCTCAGCTACTTGCCGCGGTGCACGCCGGCGACGCGCCAACGGTCGAGAAGCTGTTGCGAACGACGTCGAAGGACGCGCTCGCGGGCGACGAGGGCAGCAGGCTGCTGCGCGCGGCGGCGATCGTCGGTGACGCCGATGTCGTCTCCGATCTGCTCGACGCCGGAGTTGATCCGGCCCGCCCGTGGGAAGACGGCGTCGATCCGGTGTCCTGGGCGGCCGACTTCGGCGCGTACGAAGTTCTGCGCGAGCTGCTGGACAGCGGTTCGTCGTGGCGGAAGCAGGTGCCCCAGCACAGGAAGCTCGCTGCGTTGGAAGTGGCGCGCGCGTGGCTGAGCCTCGACCCGGAGGTCGAACTGCGACGGAGGCTCGGCGCACGTCAGGACGAGCCGGCCGTCGTCGAACGCGTGCAGATCCCGATCAGGGACCAGGGACGACGGCAGGCCACCGGGATCCGGTTGACCCTCGCCGACGGGCGTCAGGCCGAGACGCAGATCGCACATCGGGCGATCGTCACCGATCTCGAAGAACAGCTCGGCATGTCTGCCTCGCCTGACGAGTTGTTGGCACGTGCCCTGTTCCATGCGGACCCGGAGTCCTGCGACTGGGGCCAGGCCCAGGTCGCCCTGTGGAGGCGCGGCGACGCCGAGGAGGTTTTCCGATGGGCCGCCAGCCTCGTGGCGCACCCGTCGGTGGACACGAGGCGATTCGCGACCGAACTGTTGCATGTGCTGGGCTGCCAGGAGCAACCCTCGACGGCGCAGGCGCTGGAGGTGCTCAGGCCACGCTTACGCGCCGAGGACGACGTGGTCGCCCTGGACAGCGTGATTGGCGCATTCGCCGAGTACACCGACCGCGGTGACCTGACGGACATCCTGCACCTTGCTGGTCACCCCACCCCCGGGATCCGCGCACGCGTCGCCGGCGAACTCGTCAAAGCCATCGGCGAACCTCCACAGGCAGGTCACCGCCCTGACCTGCCCTTCATCCCATTTGACACGCCGCCGGACGTCCTGGCGACGCTGATCCACCTCGCCTCGGACGTCGACGCCGACGTCCGCGCCGGCGCCCTGCTCACCATGGCCGAGTCCGGCATCGACACCCCCGCGGTTCGCGAGGTGCTGACCGCGCACCTGACCGACGACCACCGGTCGGCGAGGCTGAACGCCGCTGCTGGCCTAGCTCTCCGCGAGGACCAGCGCGGCCTCGACGTACTCCGCCAGGTGGGTTCCGAATTGACTCCCACAGACGTACGCCGATGGCAGGTCTACGACGTGGAGAAGGTTCTGGAGTATCGGGCCTTTGGAGAGGAGTTTCTAGAGTAGGCGGCGTGTGGATCAAGACCGGTGCCGTGACGACCACGCTGACCCTGCTGGCGACTCTCGCGGTCGGCTGCACACCAGCCACTCCCCCGCCGATCCCCACGAACGCCGACCTGACGAGAGCCTGGTGCGGCTCCTCCGGCGACCGCATCGACCTGCGCCAGGACGGGTCGTCGCGGGTCGAACCGATGTCTGACACCTATCTTTCGCACCTCCTTCGCGACCTCAGCCACACGTGGACCGACCAGTTCATCTGGCGTACCTACTTCGACGGCCGCAAGCCCACGTCCACCGACGGCAGGTGGCTGCTCAGCGAATACGAGAACGACGGCGACCAGAACGTCGACCCGCGCTGGTGGGTGCGACTGGACTTCGGGAAACGCGCGTCCGCGGATCGGCACGAGAAGGAGGCCCCGGACCCGTACGAGTTCGGCGACGCGCTGCTCGTCAACCACGACGGCAACGGCTTCGAACTGTTCGCCCTCGACGGGCGGCCCGACGAAGACTGGTCGAGCCGGTTCACGTCCTGCGCCGACTGATCGGCGGACGCGCCACCGTCCGGACGAGTCGATGACGGGCCCACGCTCCCGCACCGGTCTAGTCTCTGGGTCGAGACAACCATCTCGGGAGGAGTAGGGCATGGGCCTCGTCCACATCGAACTGTTCGCGACCCTCGACCTCGTCGCGCAGGCGCCCGGCGGTCCCGAGGAGGATCCGGCGGGGTTCCCGTTCGGCGGCTGGCAGGCGCCGCTGCTGGACGAGGTAGCCGGAGCGCAGGTCGCGGCCGCGTACGAGGGCACCGACGCTCTCCTGCTCGGCCGGCGGACGTACGACATCTTCGCCGCCTACTGGCCGCACCAGGAGGGCGGCCAGGACGACGACATCGCCACGCTCTTCAACAGCGTCCCGAAGTACGTGGCGTCCCGGGGCACGCCCGACCTCTCGTGGGCCGGGTCCACGCAGCTCGGCCCGGACCTGGCCGGCGCGGTGCGCGAGATCCGGGACCGGCATGAGCACGTGAAGGTCGTCGGCAGCCTGAACCTGGTGCAGACCCTTCTGCGGGAGAAGCTCTTCGACCGTCTGGACCTGTGGGTGCACCCGATCGTGCTCGGCGTCGGCAAGAAGGTGTTCGACGGTGGCGAGGTGCCCACCAACCTCACGCTTCTCGAACCGCCGGTGGCCAGCGCGAAGGGCACTGTCTATCTGCGCTACGGGCTGGCCGACGGCACGCCCGCCACTGGCGACATGGCGGCACCCGATCGCGGTGCCCGGCACGACAACTGACCTCGCGCCGCCGCCCCATCGCCCCATCGCCAAGATCCGCGCAACATCAGGGTTGTTGGTGTCTCCCGCATGTCGGAGGCAGCAACAACCGGGAAGTTGCGCGGATCTCCATGCCGCCGATCAGCCGCACCGTCAACAACCCGGCTGGTCACTACACCTAGCGGGCGGCCTCGTCGGGGACGGACCGCGGGTGCCGGAGTGCGCTCAACAAGGCGGTGACGACGGCAGCCACCAGCAGGAACCGCACCGCGTTGAACAGCACCGTGTCGCCTGTGGAGTGGGGTGGGAAGAGGTCCTTCACGAGCCAGCCACCGCCCAGCCCGAGGCCCAGGCAGAGGTGCATCGCGGCCCGCAGGCGCGGGAGGGGCTGCGGCCGGCCGAAGATCCGGGGTACCTGCGTGCCGCCACGGCTCCGGTGAAGCAGCACGGCGGCCATGGCCAGGCTGGCCGCGAGGCACGCGACGGCCAGAACCACGTCCACGGACTCCATGGGCGACAGGCTATCCGACGGACGCCCGCGCAGCAGGTGCGCGTCGGGCAGCCGGCTGAGAACCACAAAAGCGGCAACGCGCGGGGCACTGGCGACCGCCAGGCCGAGCCGGGATCAGTTGTAGAGCCAGGCGGCGCCGCAGCAGACGAGCAAGGCCAGTAGTACGGCCGAGATGAGCAGCAGTACGAGGAGCGTGGCCAGGTCGCTGCGCGCCGACGGTGTGGGCGGTTGTGGCGGTGACCCGCCTTCGGTTGGCTCGGCGACGGACACCGCATGATCATGTCAGTTCTGTCGTCGGACTCAGTCCGGCCCAGTGGCCGGACCGTCGGCAGTGGCAGGTTCGGGCTCAACGGCAGCCCGCGGCGGCTACTCGTCGCCTGCTCGTCGCCACGCGCACGGCGCACGGCGCACGGCGCACGGCGCACGGCGCACGGCGCACGGCGCACGGCGCACGGCGCACAGCGCACGGCGCACGGCGCACAGCGCACGGCGCACAGCGCACGGCGCACAGCGCACGGCGCACGGGTGTTAGGAGAGGGCCCCACCTACCAGCGCGAAACTCACCAGGATCGCGGCGGCCAGTGGCACGGCTACCGCGACGACGAGTGCCCGCCGACGATGTGATCCGCCGGTCAGCACGACGATCAGCAGGCCCAGCGCCAGGTCGATGGCGACGTTCCACCAGGCCCCTGAGGAGTAGCCGGGGTCGGTCGCCTTGCCGGCGAACCGGGCGGCCTCCTCGAAGAACACCGCTGCCGGCAGCGCCGCCCCGACGACCTGCCGCCAGCCCGTGCCCCGCGCCCACGTCCCCGCGGTGCCGAACACCACCCCGGCGAGCACCCCGAAGAACATCCAGACCAGCGACGACGGCGACCAGAGCACCGCGAGGTCGTCGCCTTGCAGGAGTGCGGCCGCGAGGTAGTAGCTGGGCACCGCGACGACGAGCAGGACGGTGGCGCCGAGCGCGGCGCGTAGCCACCCGGACCGCACCCAGTATCCGAAGAGGAAGGCGGCGACAGCCCAGGTCGCGGTCGAGTTGCCGAGTTCGGCGACGGGGAACGGCAGCCACTTGATCCAACAGAAGTCGAGGACGCCGAGCAGGAAACCGCCCACCACGGAGGCGAGGGCCACCGTCCGATCACCAGGTCGCATGCCGGCAGAGCCTACCGAGTAGGCGTGAACACCCCGGCGACCCCCGGGCGACCCGGTCGCTCAGGTCCGGCGCGGGATCGTCAACCGGCCCGGGCGCGCAGGCTCCGCGTCAGGGTGGGGATCATCACCGCCGCCGGTACGAGGTGCAGCCCGACGAGGGTCACGGTGGTGGCGGTGTTCGCCCCGGCCAGCAGTGGCGGGACCAGCGAGATCGCCGTCAACGACACCGCCGTCCAGCGGAACCGTTCGGCGGGGCGGGCGCTCCACCGCAGCAGGGCGACGGCGATGACGACGCCGACGATCGAGAAGAACCCGGTCACCACGGCGAACCCGGCCAGCGGGATCGTCTCACCGCCGTCGGGGATCTCGAAGTCGACGCCGACGCCCTGGGCGAGCGCGGCGGCGAGGGTGGTGGCCACCACCGCGACGACGGCGGCGACGAGGCCGATGCCGGCGAGCCCGAGGAGTCGGCGATTGGTCTGAGCGGACGCCGGGGCGGCGTTCGTGCTGGTCATGTCAGTGCTCCATCGGTTCGGGTACGGGCGGACACCGGGATCACTTCGTGCCGTCCGCCGGCAGCCGCTCCGGCAGGTCGAGCCGTGGGAACTGGTCGTCGTGGAAGGTGGTGATCTCGGTGATCGCTCCTCCGGTGATGCGTAGGACGTCGAGCGTCAGCGGCAGGTACGCGTTCTCCTGCTCTCGCCAGTGGTAGAACGCGACGGCGGGCTGCCGGTTGACGGAGGTGGGGACGCCGCGCAGGCCGGTCATGCCGTCGAAGCCGTCCTGGATCCAGTCGTTGACCACCGCGTCCCGGCCGACGTGCAGGCCCGGGGTGGGTGGCATCGAGCAGCGCACGTCGTCGCGCAGCATCGTGGTGAGTCGGCCGATGTCGGTGGCCACGCTGGCCTCGGTGAAGCGGCGTACCAACTCGCGCGTCCCGGCGTCCCCGTCGCCACCGGTCCAGTCCTGCCGCTCGGCGGGCAGGTGCTCCCGCATGCCGGCGCGGGCCCGTTGCAGCGCGCTGTTCACCGAGTTGACGGAGTCGCCGAGCAGCTCCGCGACGTCCTTCGCCGGCCAGCCGAGCACGTCGCGCAGGATCAGCGCGGCCCGTGGGCGCGGCGCGAGGTGCTGGACGGCGACCACGTACGCCAGCTCGATCGTTTCGCGCGCCACGGCGAGCGCCTCCGGCTCGTCCGCGTCGACCGCCGGCAACTCGTCGAGCAGCCGATCCGGATATGGCTGCAACCACCGCACCTCACCGCCGGTGGCGGGTTCCGGGCGACGCTTGGCGAGCAGGTCCAGGCAGGCGTTGGTGGCGATCCGGTACAGCCACGCCCGGAACGTCGAGCGCCCCTCGAAGGTCTCCCGCCGCCGCCAGGCCCGCAGCAACGTCTCCTGCACGGCATCCTCGGCGTCCTCGAACGACCCGAGCATCCGGTAGCAGTGCACGTGCAGCTCCCGCCGGTGCCGCTGCGCCAACCCCGAGAACACCGGCTCGTCGACTTCGGCGAGGTCCCTCACATCCGCACTCATCACGTCATCCTTCCGTCTCGTCATGTCCTTTCGTAGGTGTGACGGGCGCGGGCCGGGAAACTCATCACCGGGGCCGCGTCGGCGGGGTCCGCCGCCACAAAGCCGGGTCACGCCGCAGCGCACGCATCGACACGATCACCGCGTCTCGCAGGTTTGGCGGAGGAGAACTTCGAGCACAACCAGGAAGGTCAGGTCAGGTCCGGCCGCCACAGAGGAGTGCCCAGTGAAACGACCGACTCTCGGCATGCTCCTCGTGGTGCTGGGCGCCATCATCGGGTTTGTGCTCGCCAGCACGGTCGGCGAGCGCTATCCAAACGCGTTCGTGGCCACCTCGGCCGCGATCAGCATCCTGGGCTTGACTGCCGTACTCGTGCACCTGCTGCGCCGCCGGCGGCAGCAAGGGGACTGAGGGAGCCACGGATATGCGCAGGGGATCAAGGGGGTTCACGATGCGGCGTCGGCAAGCGACGAGCGCACTGGTCGTGCTCGCGTTCCTCTTGTTGATCATCGTTGCGCAATTCGCCTGGCCAGAGGTGTCACCGGCACTGCGGTACCTGGGCGGCGGGTTGATCGCGGTCGGGTTGCTCTTCCTGGCCGTAGGCTTCGCGGTGCGGGAACGACGGCGACGTTCTGACGGCTGACAGCGGGATCCGGCACCGTCACGCCGCGACGGCTGCCCGGCCCACCGGGAACCGCACGCCGGTGAGGTCTTCCGAGACGGCCCAGAGGCGTTGCTGCACGGTCAGGTCGTAGGACTCGGGGCTGGACGTGACCAGCCTCGGGTAGCCGCGCACCTCACCCAGGCCGTCGGGGCCGTAGTACTGCCCACCGAGGACGGACGGGTCGGTGGCGGCCCGCAGGGTGGGCAGCGCGCCTGCGGTCGCGGGCTGGGCGATCGTCGAGGCGAGCAGGGTTGCCGGTCGGCGGACGACCGCCGGGGTGTTGCGGCCCAACTCGGTGCTGGAGAGCCCGGGGTGTGCGGCCACCGCGACGGTGGTGCCGTGGGCGGTGAGCCGGCGCTGCAACTCGTAGGTGAACATCAGGTTGGCAAGCTTGGACTGACCGTAGGCGGCGACCCGACTGTAGGAGCGCTGCCACTGCAGGTCGTCGAAGTGGATGGCGGCGCGGATGCGGTGGCCGTTGCTGCTGACCGTGACGACCCGGGAGCCGGGCACCGGCAGCAGCAGGTCGAGCAGCAGGCCGGTGAGCGCGAAGTGGCCCAGGTGGTTGGTGCCGAACTGCATCTCGAAGCCGTCGCGGGTGCTCTGCTTCGGGGTGAACATCACGCCGGCGTTGTTGATCAGCAGGTCGATCCGCGGGTGGGAGGCGCGCAGGCCGGCCGCGGCGGCGCGCACCGAGTCCAGCGAGGTCAGATCCAGTTCCCGTACGGAGACGTCACCGTTGATCCGAGCGGCGGCCAGCTTCCCCTTCGCGGTGTCCCGCACGGCCAGCACGACCGACGCCCCGCGCTCGGCGAGCCGCCGGGCGGTCTCGAAGCCCAGCCCGGTGTTGGCGCCGGTGACCACGGCCACCCGGCCGTCCTGGCGCGGAATCTGCTGCTCGGTCCACTTCATCTCAGGTCCTCCTTATGTACCGCCGGTAACTTATGCTCGGAACAGTATGGTACCGCCGGTACGCTGTCAAGGCACCGCCGGTACCTAAGCTAGGGTTGGGGTCATGACGTTCCAGCGGGCGCGCAGCGAGGAGCAGCGTGCGGTCCGGCGCCGGGCGATCCTGGAGACGACCTCGGCGATGCTCGACGAGATGCCGGTGGCCGAGGTGACCCTGAACGAGCTGAGCCGGCGGGTCGGCCTGGCCAAGACGGCGGTGCTGCGCTATTTCGAGTCCCGCGAGGCGGTGCTGCTCGACCTGATGAACGACCGGGCGACGACCTGGCTGGCAGAGCTGGAGCAGGAACTGGCCCGCGATGTCGACCCGGACCGGTCCGCGACGCAACGGGCGGAGCAGCTGGCCGACGTGCTCAGCCGGTCGCTCGCCGCCCAGACGGTGCTCTGTGATCTCTTCGGCGCACAGGGCGGGGTGCTCGAGCACAACGTCTCGGTCGAGGCGGCCCGCCGACACAAGCGGGCCTCCCTGGGCAACCTCGCGGTGATGGCCGGCCTCATCCGGCGACACCTGCCCGAGGTCGGCGACCGGGCCGAACTGTTCTGCCTGAATGCCCTGATCATGGGTGGCGCGCTGTCCGCCTACACCTCGCCGCCGCCGAGCCTGCTCGCCGTCTACGAGTCCGAGCCGGCGCTCGCTGTCCACCATGTCGACCTGCGGACAGCCCTGCGGCTCGCGATCATCACGTCGCTCGTCGGCATGCTGCCGCGCTCCTGATTCTCTGCACTTCTTCCGCGACGACCAGGTGCACCTCAACGACTTCTACGAGCGGTCCACCGGCGCCACCCGCCAGTTCTGGACGACCGCGCACCTGCCCGCGCCGCGCTAGACGGATCACCGAAAGCATCCTCGTGACCGTGCCGACCGCCCGGACCATCAACAGCGTCACCGGCACCAACTGGGCAGGTGTCGGGGTCTCGACACGGCGCTCAAGGCCGGCTTGGGAGCGTAGGCGCGGCTGCGGTTTGACCTCGCTCGGCCCGGACGCCGCAGCGGTCGGCGACCCGTTCGCAGCAGGCCCAACCAACTAGATCTTAATAAAGTTAAGGCCTGAGCCCTTGGAGGTTGAGGATTATTAAGCTATAAATTCAGCTATGACAGAGCAGGCGATGGACTGGCAGGAACTGACCAGCCTGACGCGAGGGCAGCCGTTCGTCGTCGAGCGGGTGCGCCTGGCGGGCAACGGCGTCGCGATCGAGGGCGAGTTCGAGCTACCGCAACTGGCTCAGCTCAACGTCGAGGACCAGGTCTTCGTCACGGCGTTCGTGCGCTGCCACGGTTCGATCAAGGAGATGGAACGCATCTTCGGGGTGAGCTACCCGACGATCAAGTCACGGCTCAACCGGATCACGCAGATGCTCGACTTCGTCGAGACCGACCCGGCACCGTCGCGAGCCGACGTCATCGACCGGTTGCGCCGCGGTGAGATCACCGCACAGGAGGCGCTGGCCGAGTTGGACGGCCGGGCATGATGCCGCAGTTGGTCACCGTCAGGGTCGACCGCCCGGACCGCCGGCCCGTCCGCGTGTGGGTTCCGGTGCTCCCCGCGGCACTCGTGCTCTTCCCGGTCGTGGTCCTGGTCGTGCTCGCGGCGATCGTGGCCTGCGTCGTGTTCCGCATCGGTGTGGTGCGGGCGCTCGGCGCCGGTTGGCGTGTCATCTCGGCGCTGCCCGGCGCCCGTTTCGACATCGAGCAGGGCCGCCTGGCAGTGCTCGTGGCTATCCGATAGGAGAGGTTCAGATGACCGAACAACGCAAGGACATCCTCGACATGCTGGCCGCCGGCAAGATCACCGCCCAGGAGGCGGAGCAGCTGATCGCCGCCCTCGAACGGGACCAGGCACCGGCGACGGTGAGTCCCGACGCCCGACCGAAGGGCAAGGTGAAGTACCTGCGGGTGCTGGTGGACGCCACCGACAACGGCGAGCCGTCGCGGGTCAACGTGCGGGTGCCACTGCAACTGCTGCGGGCCGGCGTACGGCTGGCGGCGCTGGTCCCGCCGCAGGCCCTGGCCAAGGCCAACGCCTCACTCAGCGACTCGGGTGTGCCGATCGACCTGACGCAGCTCAAGCCGGAGCAGTTGGAGGCGCTCGTGGAGCACCTCGACGAGGTGACCGTGGAGGTGGATTCGCCCGATGCCACCGTGCGGGTCTTCTGCGAGTAGGCGCCGTCTGACGAGACGGCCCCTCGAGAGGGTGCGGGAACACCCTCCCGAGGCTGCGCCCGCCGCAGCAGGGCACAGGTGAACTGCCAACCTGAAGTCTAGCCACTCACCAGCACACCAGGGGGACCACTCGGACGGGTGGTCCCCCGCTCGTCGGGACGGGCATCGTCGAGGTCGACAGGCAGCGGAGCCTGGTCGGTCAGCAGTCATGCGGGCAGCGCACGCCAACCAGGAATGCCCTACAGTCGTCGGCACGGTCGGCGGAAGGACCCTTGTGGACGAGAACGACAGGACGACGTTCCGTACGTCCACCCGCCTCACCTTCGTGTTCATGCTGCTGATGGGGCTGCTGGCCTGGGTTCTCGTCCAAACCGTGCTGGCACTCGTCGCCGGACGGCTGCCGGCCGACTACACGAACATCGCCGCTTCCGGTGTCCTCTACGCCGTCGTCTTCAGCGTTCTCTCGGTTGTGCTGCATCGGAAGAACTGGTCATCGGTCGACGTCACCGCTCCGGCGCTGGGGCTCGTCGAGAAGGGGCGATCCGCCGTCCTCCCATGGCAGGCGATCCACTCGGCGACGGTTCGCCGCCCTGGCCCGTTCGCCGTCCTCCAGGTCACGGTGCGCCCAGGAGCGGCCGCACCGCCCGGCACGACGCTTCGTCCACGGATCCGTGCCGGCCAGCCTGTCTACACGGTCAACGTCGGCCTGCTTCGGCCCGCGACGGGCGCCCTGCGTGACGCACTCGCCCGCCACCTGCCACCGGTCCCGGCGTCGGAACGGGATGCACCCGGTAGGTAGGTGAGGGTTCCGGCCGCCCCGGGAAAGACCACCATCGAGGTACGCGGAGAGCCGTTCGCCAACCCGGGCGGCGAGTCGGTGCTCGACTGAAGGGAACGCCCCGCTCAGGGGTTGATCAGTGCCCACTCGCCTTCGGAGACGACGTCGACGGTGCCGTCGACCACACGGATGGCGGTGTTGTCGTCGATGGCGTACGTCGGGACCGGGATGCCGGACGCCCACTTCTGGATGTCGGACAACGTGGTGTCCGACATCTCCGGATGGTTGAGGTGGGGGTACAGCGTGAAGTCCACCAGCCCCAACGCCCGGTCGGCGTCCTTCGCCATGTCGCTGCCGTCCGGGACGAACCCGAGATCGAACTCGGCGTCGCAGTTGTGCGGCGTGACCGCGATGCTCCCGGCGCTGACCCCCACATAGACCGTGTCAGTCAGCGACGGCAGGAGGTCGGCCAGGCCCGACTGGCGCATCCAGTGGGTCAGGTACAGCACGTCGCCGCCCCAGACGAGGAGGGCGTCGGCCTCCCGGACCGCCGGGACCCAGTTCTCTTCTCGGATGGTCGGCAGCGCGGTGAGCTCCAACAACCCCAGGGACTTCCAACCCAGCTGGGTCAGCGGGATGTCGGCCCGACCGTGAACCGCCTTCCACGCCCTCTCCGCCCCGCCGGGGAAGGGGTGGACAGCTGTGGGAATGAACAGGGCCGTGGACTCGGCGATCGGCTTGCCCAGCAGGCCGACGAGCGCGTCGGAGATGCTCGGGTTGCTGATGCCCCCCGAGGTGAGAAGGAACTTCATGCCGATCCACCCTCCTGAAGTTAATCTACAAGCGTCGATGCTGACCGAGGAAAGGGCCCCGATCGTGACCATCGGAAACCGAACCCTCCCACGAATCCTCTCCGCCCTGCTGGCCGCCGTGCTCGCCACCGGCCTGTCCGCGGTCGGTGCCGGACCGGCGACCGCCGGGCAGACCGGCCTGCGGGCCGCCGACCCGAGCGTGATCCGCGTCGGTTCCACCTACATCTCGGTCCAGTCGCTCGACGGCGGCGTTGCCGTACGGCAGGCAGCGTCACCCGACGCGCTGGCCGCCGCGCCCGCGCGACAGGTGTGGACGGACACCCGCAACCTCGGCGAGGTCTGGGCCCCGGAGATCGTCACCGACGGCGGCCGGTACTACATCTACTTCTCGGCCGGGCGCGCTGCCGCCCACCGCATGTACGTGATCCACTCGGCGTCGCCGGCCAGCGGCTACACGGCCGAACGGCAGCTCGCGCTGCCCGACGGCAAGTGGGCCATCGACGGCAGCCTGTTCACCTTCAACGGGCAGCGGTGGTTCGTCTGGTCCGGGTGGGCCGGCGACACCAACGTCGAACAGAACATCTACCTCAGCCGCATGAGTGACCCGCTCACCCCGACCGGCAACCGGTACGTCATCTCCCAACCACGGGAGAGCTGGGAGCGCGTCGTCGGCAACCCGTACATCAACGAGTCCCCCGAGGCGATCAGGGACCCCAACGGGCAACTCCACATCGTCTACTCCGCCAACGGCAGCTGGAGTGACCAGTACTGCCTGGCCGACCTGCGACTGCGCGCCGGCGGTGACCCGACGTACGTGTGGGACTGGTACAAGTCCAACGGCTGCCTGTTCGGCTCGAACCGGGCCACCATGATGGCCGGATGAGATCCCACACTGCACGTCAACGGGCCCGGCCACCACAGCTTCGTGCTGCTCAACGGCGACATCGCCACGAGCCCGCCCGCCGGGCCGAGGTTCCCGTTGATGTTCCACGCCGTACCCAAGGGCACCGCGTACTCCTGGGCGAACCGGTACTGGTACACCGGCACCTTCTGCTGGTGGGGCAACACCACCTACCGCCGCGCCAACGTGCCCGGCCCGACGACCGACACCGGGTTCAGCCTCAAGTTCTTCGAGTGATCCCGCGTCGACCACGCCGGCCAGAGATCTCGCCGGTCTGTGGCGTCCGTCCGTTCGTCACCCGCCGTAGCGCGTACTCCGCCGGCCCGTACCGGTGATGGCGCAGCCACCACGCGCTCACCGCAAGCTGCGCCGCGAAGATCAGCAATGCCAGCCCGGTCGTCCCCACCGGCGACACCCTCCCGGCCAGGCCGAGCCCGATCCCGCTGAAGATGAGCAGCCCCAGCAGCGATTGCCCCAGGTAGTTGGTGAGCGCGATCCGGCCCGCCGGCGCCAGGGCCGACCGCACGAACCCGAACCGCAGGCCGTGCATCATCCGCAGCAGCGTGGCCACGTACGCGGCCGTCAGCAGCGGCGCGGTCGCCGCACTCACACCCACGGCCAGTGGCTCGACGTTGCCGCCGCCCAGCGCGTACACCACGCCGCCCGCGATCCCCACGGGGAAACCGATCCGCTGGATCCGCCGCAGCACCGGTTCGTGACCGCTGACGCCGGCGAGGAGCCGCCGTCGGCCGGCAACCATGCCGAGCAGGAACATCGCCAGCGCCGTCGGGCCCTGGAACGTCGCGGACTGGAGCACCAGGAAGGGGAGCCCGGAGAGGTGGTGGCCGATGACGTCGCCCCATCCGCCGAGCATCGCGGCCGTCGCCTTCTCGGCGTTGGCCAGCGCCTCGGCTCGGTTCGGCAGGAACGCGGAGGAGTTCACGAAGAGCCCGCTGGCCAGCAGGCTCATCAGCACGACCCCGTAGAGCATGCCGGCGACGCGCAGCGCCGTCCGGTCGCGGACCCGGCGCATCGCGAGCAGGACCAGGCAGACCACCGCGTACGTCATCAGGATGTCACCGCCGTACAGAAGCGCGGTGTGCAGGGCGCCGAGGATGAACAGGCCGGCGATCCGGCGCAGCATCCGCGGCGCGAACGCGGCACCCGCGCGCCCAGCCGCCTCCATCTGCAGGGTGAAGCTGTATCCGAACAGGAACGAGAAGAGGAGGTAGAACTTCATGTCGACGAGCACCGTGGACAGGAACCGCGCCACGTCGTCGAGGACCGACGAGAACGCCGGGTCCGTGATCAGATTGCCCGGGTAACCGGAGGCCATGAAGGTGATGTTCACGACGAAGATCCCGAGCAGCGCGAAGCCCCGCAGCGCGTCGAGGTCGTGGAGGCGCTGCCCGGCGCTCGACCGGCTCGCCGTGGCGCCGATCGCGCCCGCTGACACGTCCATATGCTTTTCTCCCCGTCCGGCCCGGCGACAGCTTTAATATACAGGAGATACTATCCGTGGGACACAATGAGCCGTCAATGGTTGATGACGTGCCCGCCGACCTGGCGCGGCTCTGGCGGCTGCCGACGTCCGTACGCCGCGGCCGACCCGCTGAACTCGACGTGGAGCGGGTCGTCGGCGCCGCAGTGGACCTGGCGGACCAGGAAGGCCTGGACGGGGTGACCCTGCAGAAGGTCGCGCAGACTCTCGGCTTCACCAAGATGTCGCTGTACCGGCACGTGGGCTCGAAGGAGGAACTCGTCGAACTGATGACCGACCACGCCACCGGGCCCGCTCCCCGGCTGGACGCGGACAATTGGCGTGACGGGGTTCATCGCTGGGCGGCGGCGATCCGCGCCCGGTACGCCGAACACCCGTGGCTCGTGGAGGTGCCGATCGCCGGCCCACCCCGAGGGCCGAACGCCATCGGCTGGATGGACGCGTTCCTGCGGGTCCTGCACGACACCGGCCTGGATCCGAGGACGAAGGCAGGCGTACTCGTCGTCGTCAGCGGTTACGTGCGCAACGCGATCCTGCAGGGCCGGCAGATGGCGGAGGGCCGCAGCGGCACCGGGCTCAGCCAGACGGACGTCGAGCAGAACTACGGCCGCGCCCTCGCCGCGCTTGTCCAGCCGGAGCGCTTCCCCGAGGCCGCGCCGCTGTTCGCGGCGGGCGCGTTCGAGAGCGAACCGGGCGAGGACCCAGAGGACCAGGACTTCGCCTTCGGCCTCAACCTGATCCTCGACGGCATCGAGGCTGCCGTCGCGCGGCGTACTTCCTGAACCGCATCACGCAGTCGTGCTTCGAAACCCGCCACCAGTGTCAGCTGGGCGGCGGCGGGCATTCCAGGACCGCGATCGAGTTCCCGGCGAACAGCCCCAGGTGCGGGTGCCCGGAGAAGACCTGAACGGCTTCGTCGTGCGAGCCCGCTTCGACGATGGTGTACGTGGTGCTGATGGTGACGTGGGGCAGCTGCTGCTGGCGTCAGCAAACGCACTGGCCTCCACGGCCATGATCCCGATCGTCGGCCCGCGCACCCTGGCCCAGTTGGAGGAATACCTGACGTCTCTCGACCTCGACCTCAGCGACCAGCACTACCGGCGGCGGGACGACGTCAGTGCCGTCCGGCCCGGAGCCCCGTACGAGGATGTCGCGGCCGCACTGGATCAGGGCGTCGACGGCGACCGCATCCTGCTCGACAGTCCTCCCGTTCCCGCCATCTGAGGACGCCGCCGGGAGTTCACCGCGGCGAACTCCACACCGCCGGCACCTGGCCCGGAATTCACCGGTCCTTGCGGAGCAGCGCTGTCACCGCCTGTCCGTCGGCCGTGCCGAAGGTGCCGTCGGTGGGGTGCCCCAGCGCGGCGCCGAGCGTGCGCACGTGCAGATCGACGACCGCCTCCACCAGGTCGGCCAGCACGGACACCATGCCGCGGCCCTGTCGCCAACCCGCGACGCACAGGCCCAGGCCGACGACCGCCGCGGGCCACCACAGCAGGCCGAGCGCCAGGTACAGCAGCCCCCAGCCCACCCGTCGGGCGGCGGCGGCGACGTCGGCCTGCGCGAGTGCGAGCGGGCCCCGGGTCTCCTCGGGCAGCAGCAACCACAGTCGGGGCCAGGCGGCGGCCAGGTCCAGGCCGTAGCAGGCCCGCACCCGTACGGCGGTGGCGAGCATCCGGTCACCGATCCACGTCGGCCGGGCCGGCTCGGTCACCGCGATCCGGTCGCAGGCGCGGGCGAGCGCCTGGGTGTCCGGCAGCGGCCCGGTCACGTCGTCGGCGGACCGCAACCGGCGTGCCTTGTCTCGCAGGGCGCTCTCGTAGCGGTCCATCGCGGCGTTCCACCGACGTCGCCGACGGCGGGTCACGGCATCGCCGGCCCGGCCCCAGTCCTGGGTCCACGCGGCCATGACCAGGCGTTCCAGAGTCTGGGCGGCCATCGCGGCGACGACGCTGCCCAGCACGACACCGAGCACTATCAGCAGCGCGGACCCGGTGCTGCGGGTCGGTGGCCCGAGGGCGAGCCGGTCCACCTCCTGCCGCAGCAGCGGCAGGTCCCACCAGTGGGCGTGGCCGAGCCGCACCGCCACGGCAACCATCGCCACGAACACCACTCCGGGCAGCGCCAGTCCGGCGAGCCACCGCTCTGCCAGCTTGCCGCCGAGCGAGGCGATGACCGCGTTCACCGGTCCATCCGGAACGCCGGGAGCGGGCAGTCCCACACGGCGCAGCGCGGCGGCGCTTCGGCGTCCGGACGGGGGATCTCGACCCGGTCGCACAGGTCGGCGGGGCACACCTGGACTACTTCCGGGCGGCGGCCGTGGATGCCGGGCAACGGCAGGTAGCGGTCGCCCCGGGCGGTCGTGTCGCCACCGACCAGGCCGGCGACGCGCATCAACTCGGTCACCTCGGCGAGCACCGCGTCCACGCCCTGTTCGGAGAGCGACCGGTCCCGCAGCCGCGTCAGGGCCTGGGCCGGTTCCGGGCCGAGCAGGTCACCCACCTGTGCGACGTCCGCGCAGATCCGGGCCAGCCGGGTCGCCCGGTCGTCGTCGACTCGCCTGTCCGGCGCCGATTGACTCATCGGTTGATTATCTCCTGTCGATGTGGCGGGTAGCTGGCAGGCTGGGGAGCAACCGCGACGAGGAGGTGCGCTGGTGAGTCGCTTTGCGAGGGACGCCGTCGACCGGTGGCGTCGTGCCGCGGCGAGGCAGCCGCGCGGCGACCGGCGTTGGGCCGAGGCCCAGGTGGAGCTGGGGGCCGCGCTGCTCGACAGGTACGACTCGCACCTGGCCCGGCAGGACCTGATCGAGGCCACCGTCGTGCTGGAGGCCGCGATCCGCGCCATGGCCGACTCCTTCCTGGCGCAGGAGTTGGGTACGCCGCACGGTGTCCGCGCGTTGGCCACGTACACCGATGTGCTGCTGGTCAGAGCCCGGATCGAGGGTGAGCCGCAGCTGCTGGACATCGCCGAGCAGTATCTGCGGTTCGCCGAGGACGCCTCGGCCGACCTCGGCAACAGCGCCGTGCTGATGCTCAAGACCTGCCAGGTCTACCGGGCCCGGCACGACGTCGACGGCTCGGTCGACACGCTCTACCGGCTCACGGCCATCGCCAAGATGGCCGAGCAGTGGATCAGCGAGGAGCACCGGCCCGCGTTGCGGGGCATCCACGCGGAGGCGCTGGTGCGCGCCTTCCAGCTCACCGGCGTGGAGGACTACGTCGACGAGGCGTTGGAGCTGGTGTCCTCGGTGGACGCCGTGGGGCCCAACCAGGACCAGATCGTCATGCTGCGGGCCCGGTGCCTGCTGGCCAGGGCGGCCGGGACCACCCACACCGCCGATGTCGAGCGGGCCGTCGCGGTGCTGCGGGACCACACCCCGCGGAGCAACGAGCCGCGTTTCCTGCTCGGGCAGACGTTGCTCACCCTGGTCGACCGCACCGGCCGCGCCGATCTGCTCGGCCCGGCCTGGGAGGAGTTCGCCGCCGCGCTGAACACCGTTCCCGAGCGGCATCCGCATCATCGGATGGCGCTGGCCAGCCTCTCCACCGTCGGCATGAAGACGCACCAGCTCACCGGCGACATCTCCGCCCTGGAGACGGCGATCGGCCTGCTGCGCCGGGCGCTCGCGCTCTCCGTACGCGGCGAGGCCAACCACGCGTTGCTCCTGGACCAGTTGGGCTACAGCCTCCGGTTGCTCTACGACGCGACCGGGGAGCCGGCCTACCTGGAGGAGTCGCTCGACCTGCTGCGCAGCGCGCTGGACGCCCTGCCCGCACGCGATCCGCACCGAGTCGAAACCGGGTTGTCCATCGCGCAGGCGTTGCGGGCGACCTACCTGCGTACCGGCGAGAAGGCCCTGCTCACCGAGGCCACCGAACGGGCGCTCGCCGCCGGCCGTATCGACTCCGGGGCCGTGCCGGTCCGGATCCAGGCGTTCGACAAGGCGGCCTACACGCTGACCGCGCTGGGCCGGTGGAAAGAGGCGACGGATGCCTTCGAGGAGGCGATCACGTTGCTGCCCCGGCTGGCGTCGCGGGGGCGTACCCGACACGACCAGTACGCCGACCTCGGCTCGACGGCCGGGTTGGCGGCGACCGCCGCCTCCTGCGCCATCGGCGCCGGGCAGCCGGAGCGGGCTTTGGAGCTGCTGGAGCGCGGCCGGGGCCTGCTGCTGCACCAGCGGTTGACGGCGGACGGAGAGTGGGCGGCGCTGCAACGCGTCGACGGGCGGCTGGCGGCGGATTTCCAGCGGATGCGCCGGGATTTCGAAGCGCCCGCCCCCGAGTCCCCCCGACCCACCACCTTCGGTCGGGACCGGGAGACCGAGTGGAACGTGCTGCTGGAGACGATCCGGGAGCTGCCCGGCCTGGGCGATTTCCTTCGTCCGCCCAGCGCGCGACAGTTGCTCGACCAGGTCGACGGGACCGTGATCGTGCCGGTCGCGAGCGAGTTGCGCTGCGACGCACTCATCCTGCGGGAGCACCGCGTGTCGGTGCTGCCGCTGCCGGATCTGTCCCTGGCCGAGGCGATGACGCAGCTGCGGCTGCTCCAGGAGGCGACCACCACGGCGTACGATCCGGCGGCGGACGCCCGAGGCAGGCTGCGCGCCCAGTCGGTGCTCGGCGGCGTACTCGATTGGTTGTGGTCTGCCCTGGTCGGGCCGGTGCTGGACCGGATCGACGCGCCCGAGGCCGCCGGCGAGCCGCCGCGGGTCTGGTGGTGCCCGGTCGGTCCGCTGGCGTTCTTTCCCCTGCACGCCGCGCAGGCCGACACCGGCCGGTCCGCCCTCGACCGGGTGGTCTCCTCCTACACCCCGACGGTGACCGCGCTGGCCCGCAAACGCGCCGCGCCGCGGCAGCCCTCGCCCGACGCCCGGTCCTGTGTGGTGGCGATGCGCGCCACCCCCGGCGGCCCGGGCGCGCTGCCCAGCGCCGAACGCGAGGCGAGGTCGGCGGCGCGGGCGCTGCCCCGAGCGTGGCTCGGGCTGGACGCGCGGGCCACCCGGGAGCAGGTCCTGGACCGGTTGGCCGACTCGGCCTACGCGCACTTCGCGTGCCACGCCGTCGCCGAGCCGAACGACCCGGCGCAGGGCCGGCTGCTCGTGCACGACCACCAGGACAGCCCGCTCACCGTTGGCGACGTGTCCCGGCTCGACCTGGAGGCGGAGTTCGCCTTCCTGTCGGCCTGCGCGACCGCCCAGGCCCCACCGGCCCTGGTCGACGAGGCGCTGCACATCACCGGCGCCTTCCAGCTCGCCGGGTTCCGGCATGTCATCGGCACCCTGTGGGAGGTCGACGACGCGGTCTCCCTCGCCCTGACCACCGCCTTCTACGCGCACGGCGATCCGACCGGGTCGGCCGCGTACGCGCTGCACTCGGCCGTGCGGGGGTTGCGGGACCGCTACCCGCTGACGCCGACGCTGTGGGCGGCGCACATCCACACCGGCGGCTGACCTTTCAACGCCCGTCGATGAGCCGGACCAGCGCCCGGGCCTTCTCCGTATCGGGGTGGGTTGGGCCGTGTACGCGTTCGCACCCGGCCAGCGCGGCGCGCGCCTCCCGGCCCGCCCGCCGGTCGCCGGCGTCGATGAGCAGCTGGGCGAAGAACGTGCGCATCTCCAGGGTTCCGGGGTGGTCGACGCCCCGGCCCCGTTCACTGTCCGGCAGTGTGTCGGCCAGCAACCGGATCGCGTCGGCCCGCCGGCCCACCCCGGCGAGGGCCCTGGCCAGGGAGTGCCGGGCGTGCAGGCGTACCCCGTCGGTGGTGCCGAGGACGCGCCCGGCGTCGTCGGCGAGTGCCTGGGCGGCGTCGACCGCCTCGGCCGCCCGGCCGTTGTCGAGCAGGACGACCAGTAGGTTGCTGCGGGCCTGCAGCGTCACCGGGCTGGTGGGGCCCAACGTCCTGGTCATCCGCCGTACGACGTCCCGCAGGGCCCGCTCGGCCTGCTGGCTGCCGCCCTGGAGGTGCTGGAGCCCGGCCAGCTTCATCTGGCAGGCCAGGGTGGCCGCGTCGTCGCGGCCCAGCGTCCGTGCCATGCCGTCGGCGACCGTGCGTAGCAGCGGCTCGGCCTCGTCGAGGCGACCCAGCTCGATCAGCAACCAGCCGAGGTTGTTGCCGCTGTGCAGCGTATCGGCGTCGGAGTCGCCGAGCACCCGGCGGCGCGCCTCGTAGACGTCTCGTTGCACCCGTTCCGCCTCGGCGTGGGAGCCGCGCTGCCAGAGCGCGAAGGCCAGGCTGTGCTTGCTGCGCAGGGTATCCGGGTGCTCGGGCCCCTGCGCCGAGCTGCGCAACCCGACGACCTCCTGGTAGACGGTCACGGCCTCGGCGACGTCGTTGCTGCGCATCAGCTCCTGCGCGTAACCGGTCCCCGCCGCCAAGGTCCGCGGATCGGTCGCGCCGTACTGATCGTGGAAGGCGCGGTACTGCAACCCGTAGGCGGTCGGACCGCCGATCGTCGTGGTGGTCGGGCGACGACCGCCCCCGGTGAGGGTGATCTCGATGACCGGGCCGGTCGGCTCCGGCTCGCGCGGGGGCTCGTCGTCGCGTTTACGGCTGCGGTTGAACCATCTGCCCACTGCGCGCACCTCCCACGGTGTCGACAACGTCACGACCGAGCGACTTCCCGATGGCGACGCCCTGCTCAGGCCGCGCCCTGAGCGCTGGTTGCCCCGTATCGCGCGACCATGGTGCGGACGGCGTCGTCCACCACAGCGATCACGCGCTCGGGGGTCACCGTCCATCCCGGGACCAGCAGGCTCGGCCAGAACAGGTAGTTGGAGATCATCCCGAGGAACTGCGTGGCGGCCATCTGCGGGTCCGCGACGTCCGCCGTCCCCGCGTCGTGCTCGGCCACGAGGTAGGCCCGAACCGTCTCGAAGTACGGCAGCTTGCCCTCCGCGAAGTGCGCCTTGGCCAACTCCGGGAAGCGGGGCAGCTCGGCGATGACGATGCGGAACAGATCCGCCATCCCCGGCCGCCCCAACAGCGCCGCGTAGTGCCGCCCGAGCGCGGTCAGCCCGGCCGTCAGGTCACCCGTTGACGGCACCTCGGCCTCATCACCACCGGCCCAGGAGTCGACGACGATGGCATCGAACAGGGCCGCCTTCGTCGGGAACTGCTTGAACAGCGTCGCCTTCGACACCCCAGCCTCCTCGGCGATGCGCGCCAGCGACGCCCGGTCGTAGCCCAACTCGAGGAACAGCTGCGTGGCGGCCTGCACGATCAGCGCGCGCTTCTGCCGAGCCACCCGCTGGTGATAGGTCGTCATGCGGCCATCATAGCGAGGTGAGTGGGTTGACTCACCACCCGCGGCGACGTACCGTTGCCATGGTGAGTCGGTCGACTCACCATCTGTCTCTCACGGAGGACCGCATGTCCCGCTTCAGCGCTCACACAGTTCTCGTCACCGGCGGCACGGGTGGGCAGGGCGCCAGCCACGTCCGCGCCTTCCACGCCGAGGGCGCCAACGTCGTCATCGCCGACATCGACGCCGAGCGCGGCGCCGCCCTCGCCACCGAGCTGGGTGACACAGCGCTCTTCGTACGCCTCGACGTCTCCGACGAGAAGTCGTGGGCCGCCGCCGTCGAGGCGACCGAGGAAGCGTTCGGCGCGCTCACCATCCTGGTCAACAACGCCGGAGTGCAGAACCCGCCGGCCCTCATCGAGTCCACCGATTCGGCCACCTGGGCTCGCATCCTCGACATCAACCTCACCGGCACGTTCCTCGGCATCAAGACCGCCGCACCAGCGCTGCGACGAGCGGGCGGTGGGGTGATCGTCAACATCGCCTCCGTCATGGGCACCGGAGGCACCGCCTTCTACGCGCCCTACGTCGCCAGCAAGTGGGCCATCCGCGGGCTCACCCAGACCGCCGCCCTCGAACTGGGTCGCGACAACATCCGCGTCAACACCATCCACCCCGGCGTCGTCGCCACCGCGTTCATCACCGAACCAGCTGCCGGTGCCGACGCGCCGATCGCCGACTTCTACACCCCCGAGCCGTTCGCCGTTCCTCGGCTCGGGCAACCTGCCGACATCACCGCAACGCTGCTGTTCCTGGCCTCGCCTGAGGCCGCCTTCATCACCGGCGCCGAGCACATCGTCGACGGCGGGCTGCTCCTCGGACCCGCCCTGAAGGAGGCCGCATGACGTCGCTGTCACACCTACCGCCGGAGATCAGGCGAGCCATCGAGATCACGCCCGCGGCCGGCACCCGCGAACGGATCGTGGACATCACCACCACCGGGCGGCGCACCGGACGACAGCGCCGCATCGAGATCTTCTTCTACCGCGCCCACGGCGCCACGTACCTCTGCAGCGGCGCGGGCGGAGGCCCCACCGACTGGCACGCCAACCTCCGCGCGAACCCCGCCTTCACCTTCCACCTGAAGAACGGCGTCACGGCCGACCTACCGGCCCACGCCACCCCCGTCACCGACCCGGCCGAACGAGCGGCGGTCCTCGCCGCCATCGTCGACGACCTCAACCAACCCCACGACCCCGGCACGATCCGGCCGACCCGGCTGGCGGACTGGGCAAACAGCAGACTGATGCGCATCCATTTCGACTGAGGTCGGTACCCGCCTGTCAGCGGGTGAGGCCGACCACCGTGGCCAGTCGCGCCACGCCGGCCGGCGCCGGCTGCGCGCGGGCGACATCGGCGATGAGGGTACGCGCCAACGGCCGGCACCGAACCTCAGCCGGCGCGACACTGTCCGCGTCGACCAGGGCGCGTGCCGCCCCGCGCACGTCACCCAGTTGCAGGTACGCCCGCGCGACGTCGACCAGGTAGGCACCCCGATGCTCGGCCGGCAACCGCCGCCACCCCTCCCGCCGCACCAGCGTTGAATGCCTTTTCAACGCCTCGATCGGGTCGCCCTTTTGTACCATCACCAGCACCCGCGCCACCTCGACGGCGACCGGGCCGAAGCTGGTGCGGTGCGGGTCGTCGTACCCCCTCAGGTGCGCGGCGATCCCCGCGGCCCGCTCGGTCAGCTCGTCGGCGCGACGGTGCTCGCCACAACCGGCGGCAGCAAGGGCGGCCTGCACCAGCAACGTCCCACCCACCGCCCACTCCCGGTGCTCGCCCTGCCCCTCGCCCTCGCCTTCTTGATCAAGACGTTTGCGGCAACTTTGATCTCCAAAAGCGCCGCAAACCTCTTGATTACCGGAGTGGCCCGACTGTGGAAGGACCCGGTCGACGGCGGGCAGCAGCGCGCACAGGGCCAGGCGGTCGCGGCCCTGCGCGCGCAACGCCTGACCCACCGAGATGTTCGCTGCCGCCGCGAGCAGCCTGTCGTCGCCGGCGGCGGCCATCGCCCGGTCGGCGGCCAGCCAGCCGAGGTCGGCCTCGCCGAGCTTCACCAGCAGCGACGAAGTGATCCGGTACGCCTGCACCAGCGCCTCTGGTTTCCGCGCGGCCTGAGCGGCATCCAGCAGACCCGGCACCACCCGCACCAACTGCCCGTAGTGCGCGTGCTGGTAGGTCAACCAGGCATGCCCGACCTGCCTCCTTAGCTCGTCCGTCTGCGGTGGAGTCTGCCCGATGTCGTAGCGGGCGAGCGCGGCCCGGATGTCGTCCACCCCGTCCGGTGTGTCTGCCGGAGCGCTCCGCGGCTGGCCGAGCAGCACCTCCGGCTCGACCCGCAGGACGTGGGCCAGTTCCTGGATCACCGAGTACCGGTCCAGGGTGCGGGCACCCCGCTCGATCTTGTCCACCCAGCTCTTCGACCTGCGCAGCCGGTCGGCGAGCATCTGCTGCGTCATCTGCCGCCGCACCCGCCAGCTCGCCACCCGGCGGCCGATGGGGATGTCATCGCTGGTCACGCCGCCACCGCCGGTCCGGGACCGCGCGGGTCGTGTCGTTGACGGGTACGCGCTCCGCCTCGGCCTGGGCCAGGAGGCGCTGCTTGGCGGCCTCCCGCTCGGCCGCCTCAAACTGCTCGCCTCGACTTGCTGACTCGTCGCCTTGCATTCCCACCTCCGTTAGCCGGTGCGCGACGCGTCGACTGGCCGGCACCTCGAAGCTCTGCAATCACAAAAGTTCACTGCCGATCGGCCGACCAGATGGCAAGCGCTGCGCCCAGTTGCGCTGCTCAAGGAGTGGGTTGCGCAGGGTTGCGCGGATCCCCATAAGACGTTGGCAACCAATAGGGTCATCACTGTTGGTGGCCGACTAATGCCTGGAGGCGGAACCATGGCGCGACCGGTGACAAATGCGGCGCTCGAAGAACTGCTGCGTGCCGCCGGCTACGGCAATGCCCACGCCGCCTTCGCTCGCCAGCTCAACCACGCCGGCCGCAACGAGGGCACCTGGCGGTACGACGCGGCCAGCGTCTACTGGTGGTTACGCGGTCGCCGGCCTGGCGAGCACGTGCAAGCCGCGATGGCCGAGTCACTTACCCGAAAGCTCGGGCGGTCAGTAGCCCTCAGCGAGCTGGGCTTCGGCACGACCAACAGCCTCGGATCATGCGTGTACCCCGCGTCCGTCGATGCAGCGATTGACAACGCTGAGCGGGTATGGATCGCCCTGACAAAGCACCTTGGACAACAAGCCAGCGGGGCATTTGACAGCGGCAAGGCCCTTCAGGCCGCGCTCGGGTGGCGGTATGACCTGCGCGACCAAATGGTCAGCAGGAACGGCCGGCAGACAGTCAGCTCCACCGACGTTCAGTCGCTGTATGCCCTGGCAGACCACTTCACCGATCTCGACCGACGTCACGGCAGCGGCTCTCCACGCACCCGTGCCGTCATGGCTGACTTCCTCGTGGGTCAGGTCACGCCCATGCTGCGCGGCACTTACACCGATGCCGTGGGACGGGAGCTCATGCGCGCAGCGGCAACACTCTCTGGCCAGCTCGCCTTCATGTCGTATGACGCCGGCGCACAGCCCGTGGCGCAACATCACGCGACGCTCGGCCTGCGGCTCGCCAAGGCCGCTGACGACCGCCTCTACGGCGCTCACCTTCTGGCCAACCTGGCCACGCAGGCCGTATTCCTAGGGCACTCCCGCGAGGCAACGCGGCTCGTTGAAGCAGCCATTGACGGGGCAGGCCGCGCACCCGCCTCTGTCCTCGCCCGGCTTTATGCCACCGCCGCTACTGCGTACGGACAGTCAGGTGAGCGGCGCGCCTGCCAGCTTGCCCTCGCCAAGGCAGAGCGTGCTCTCGACAAAGTAAGCGCAGACCCAGGGCCGCGTTGGGCGGGCTACTTCAGCCCTGCCCACCTGGCCGGGGCGGCGCTGAGGTGCCTGGGCGACTTGAAGTTGTACTCGCAAGCCCTTCGACACGCTCCCGATGCGCTCATCCTCAGCAGCCAGAACACCCGGACGCGGGCCCTGCACACCGCCCTCGTCGCCGTGACTCATGCCCGCGCTGGCGACACCGATGCAGCCTGCGCCTGGGGCCTGAAGTTGGTGCGGCAGGACGGGGGCATCAAGTCGGCGCGTGTTCAGCAACGTGTCCGCGAACTCACTACCGCGCTCAGCCCAAAGCATCCGTCGCGACAGCTCACCAAGGCCCTGCACGCCCTCGCGGCCGTGTCAGCAGCCATCTAAATAAGAGCGCACCCAGACATGTCCGCTAGCCTCATCGAGGTGACCTGGACGGAGCCCGCCATGTGGTACGCGAACCTGGCTTCCTTCTACGCCGCCGCTGCGGCTTTCATCACCGACCCGGCCGGCAACGTGCTGCTCGTCAAGCCCACATACCGTGACCACTGGGCCTTTCCCGGCGGCTACGTAGACGAGAGCGAATACCCGCATGACGCCTGTGCCCGCGAGATCCGCGAGGAGTTTGGGGTATCTCTGGCGGTCGGCGATCTGCTAGTAGTGGATTGGGCGCCGCCCCTTGGGCCACGACCACGCGCAATAGTCAGTTTTACGTTCGACTGCGGCCTGTTGAGCAACGTCGACGGCTTATATCTGCCGGCGCAGGAGTTGGACGACGTCGGCTTCTTCGCTGAGCGAGAGGCTGAGCAACGCCTGCCTGAGATCGTTGCCCCACGACTGCGTGCCGCAAGACGCGCGCGCGACCAACACGCTCCGGAGTACCTGACCGGCGGCTCAGCTTTTCCGCCTGCCTGCTGACGAGTCAGCAGAAAGCGGGACAGAGCCTAGGCGACAACCCTCCTAGCAGTATCGACTCGCAGGCCGACTGGGTCTGTCGCCCCTGACCAGCCCTCTCGTACTGCGCGGTGAGGCTGCCATCCGGCCGAGCGCGAGGCGGATCGGGCTTCCACCTGGCTTCAAGCGTCGGATATCTGACACATACAAGGGTGCGCGCCTTCTCGGACCAAGCCCCGCCGATTTCGATAGCATCTGGGACCACTTCCTGCCGAGAGGGCTACCATGCCAGACTACAGGCTTGATGGTTTGTCTCCGCGCGCCTTCGAGCACCTAATCCAGTCGCTTGCTTATGACGCCATCACGAATGAAATAACACCGTTTGGCGACGGCCCCGACGGTGGCCGGGAGGCGACATTCGAAGGCGCAACGGATTATGGGCCCACAGCTGCTACCTGGTCAGGCTATGGCGTCATCCAAGCCAAATTTAAGCAACGATCCAGCTCGAACGACGGCCGCTGGGCTGAGATTGAGCTAGAGAAAGAGTTGCAGGCTTTCGATTCCAGGAAAAGAAAGCGAAGAATACCGGACCTTTACATATTCGCGACAAACGTTGTTCTCACGCCGACTCAGGACACCGGGAGCAAGGATCGGGTTCTGGCGGCGTTGAAACGGTTTTCTGCACAGAATAATGTGAAGAGTTACGATGTATGGGATTATGACAAGATCCGCACACTACTCGACAACAACGAAAGGGTACGGGCAGCCTACGCCGCATGGATCACGCCGGGCGATGTTCTAATGGAACTCGCCAAACATCTCAGGGGGCATCACCACGACCATTATAAAATTATAGTCAACTACTTGCAAAAAGACATTCTTTCCGATCAGTTCGCCAAACTTGAGCAAGCGGGCCACTCGGCAGATGAGGCGATTCCACTCTCTCAAGTCTTCGTCGACTTACCCGTGACCGTCGAACCCGTTCAGAGCGCAGATAACGAGCGCCGGCGCTCAAACGAGGAATCGTACAATTTCACGGCGGCAATAGTGGATGCTGCGGGCAGCCGATTCATCGAGTCTCCCTCAGAGCAATCCGGCGGACCGACGAAGCATAGCCCTCCCGACCCTGCTGGGAGATATGTTTTAATCGGCGGTCCGGGGCAGGGTAAAACTACCCTCGGGCAGTTCATCTGCCAGATATTCCGCACAGCATTGTTGGCCGACGCTGATCCACGAATAATCGACGCACCGGTTCAAGTAGCCATGGCGGAGATTATAGATCAATGGGATAGAGGACTTCTGCCCCGACCCGGAGCCCGTAGAATTCCATTCCGAATCGTACTAAGCGAGTTTGCCAAGAAGCTTGCAGTGGGTGAAGTAAGGGGCATACTTCACCACTTGGCAAACTACATATCAAAGCGATCGAACAGGGATTTTCGCGAAGATGACGTCAAGGATATGCTATTGGCATACCCTTCGGTTCTTGTTCTTGATGGGCTCGACGAAGTGCCGCCGTCCACCAATAGAGAGCAGGTATTGGAATCTGTTCGTGACTTTAGAATCGACGTTGTGACGGAGCAGATAGATGTATTGATAGTGGCTACTAGCCGCCCTCAAGGTTACAACGAAGACTTCTCTTCGCGCCATTACCGTCATCTATATCTAGAGCCCCTGCCTCGAGAAGTTGCCCTATATTACGCACGTCGACTGACCCAGATCAGATTCGGCCAGGAGCCCGCCCGGTTCGATAAGGTGATGAGCCGACTAGAGAGGGCGCTAAAGAATTCTTCTACCGCCCGACTTATGCGTAGTCCGCTACAGGTCACCATCATGACCTTGCTGGTAGATCGCATGGGACAACCGCCGCAGGAGCGGTGGACCCTATTTAGTGAATATTATAACCTGATCTACCAGCGTGAGATCGAGCGCGATATTCCTGCGGCATCAGTCTTGCGTGACTACCGCTCCGACATAGACACCATCCATAGTCGAGTTGGCCTTGTACTGCAAATCGAAAGCGAAAGATCAGGTGGCACTGACTCTCGGCTAACGATCCCCCAGTTCGCCACTGTAGTGGAGGGTTACCTAGAAGAAGAGGGCCACGAGCCGTCACAAGTAGAGAGCTTGAGAGACAGCATAATCGAGGCAGCAGCCAACCGTTTAGTCTTCTTGGTGGGCCTGGAGACTGGTCAAGTGGGTTTCGAGATCCGGTCTCTGCAGGAGTTTATGGCTGCCGAAGGCTTGATGGACACCGACGATGGAACCGCGCAAGCTCGTCTTCGGGCTATCGCCTCGGTTGTGAACTGGCGAAATGTATTCTTGTTCGCTGCAGGGAAAGCTTTCAATGATCGGCGCCACCTTAGGGACACGATCGGCCAGATTTGCGTAGAGCTGAACGAAGACACCAGCGATGAGTTGAGTATCGCAATCTACGCAGGTTCGCGCCTGGCCCTCGATTTGCTGGAGGACGGCCCCGCTGCGAAGCAGCCAGCCATGTCGAGAACCCTCACTCGACTGGCTCTCAAGTTGCTGAACATCGAAGATCGAGATTTGGCTAAAAGAGTATTAGCCGTACATCAAGAGCGAACGGCAAACATTTATATCGAGGAACTAGCCCTCCGGCTAGGCGGAACAGAATCTGAAGCGCGTAGGGCTGCGGTCGTCACCGCACGGCTCGCCGATCTAACTGGCACCAATGTGGGCGGTCTGGTTGACAGAGCCGCATTACACTTACCGTCCACCGAAGTGGAAGATGTGCAGAGGAGAGCACTCTTCGGGGATGGTCGCCCCGGACTCATTCGAGACAGCCTCATCAAAGCTCTGCCGCTTCTCAACCCATCTGACGCACTCCGAATCTTCGATGATCGTATAAATAACCGACATATTTGGCTTCCCGTCGATACGGTTCCTCCGCAGCTTGCTGCGGTAGTCCGCCTACGAAGGCTGAGCTACAAGCTCCGTCGCCTGGTGGCACGAATACGAGATTACGAAGGCCACGCAATAGGAGAACTGAGCTTAATAAGCGTTGATCAACCCCTAAATTTGTGGACTGGTACTGAGGCTCTTCCAGAGAGCCTTTCCTGGGAGTACATTAGGGCGGCTCTTGAGTTTACGAGGAACCCTTCCGCAAAGACGTTGCTAACTGCAGCAGAAGCCGCTAGCCAGCTGAATGATGGAGACAGCGAGACCCTCGATTACTCCCCTATTTCTCCGTGGCCATTGGCGGCGGCCATCGAGGCATCTAAAAGTGAGGGTTGGCCCAAGGTTCTCTCGGAGATAAGGGCGGGACGCCAGGGTGACGCTGGCGACTGGCGCGGTCAGGAAGAAGCATGGTCATCGGGACTTTCACTGTCCGACTTACGTCTCAACGCCAACTTACTCGGCGCCGGACGCATTTCCTTCGACCACGATGAGGCGAGAATCAAAGAACTGGTCGAATTCTTCGTGGGAGAGCCAGAGCTGGCTAGGAAGTACGGGGTCGCCTGGGGGCTTCATGAACTTCTCGTGCGGCGTGAAGCCATCCCTGAAGGAACCACGGAAATACCCGTTTGGGTCGACAACGCTTTGAAGTTGCAGCTAGCCAAACCACATACCTACCTCGGACTATTCGCACTGGAGCATCTCCGGCCGTCCGACCCAAAGAGCCCAGAATGGGACCCCCTCTTCCGCGACCTTCCAACTTTCGGCGGAATCTATTTGACAGCCCAAGGAGCCCGCACCCTTATGCAGTTGGTCGAGGCGTGTTGGCAACGCAAGCCGTCAGGCGATTTGTTGCCAGCCTTTGCCATGTGCGTCCCGTCCCCGACATTGAATCCAGCCCAGTTCCCGGAAGCACCCCTTCCATCGGACAGCGAGGATGCAGTGACGGTGTTTACGAGCATCGTTCTTGACTTGCGCCGAAACGGTATGGTTGCGAGAGTTGCGGATCACCTACCTCGACTTTTTTCAACTGAGTTCCTGGATGACCCGCGACTGCTCTCTGCCCTAAGAGCTCGCCTCGACGACAGTGGGTACCTGAGAGAACTGCTACTCCTGCACAGAGTGTTTCTCCAGGGCGGTATAGCAGTTACGGCCTCCACGTCGCACGAATTGGCGAAGGTTGCTTCAACTCGACGAAGCAACCTTCTGGAAGAGGCAACCTGGCGACGTCTGCTGTTTCCCCTTCAGCTTCGCTGGGCAATACTCGACGGTAAATCAACTGGCGCGAAGTAGCCAATTGATTGACTCCAACACTCTTAAGAGCGGTTCGGTTAAGCGAAGTCACATTCTAACGAGGGCAGCAAACCTAGCAGCGCTAGTTTCAGCGCAGCCTACGCGCGAATTCGGGGTATCCTCAAAGCGCCACGATCGCCGCAGTCTCCGCAGGCAGCTCGATCCGATCCCGCATAACGGTGACCCCCTCCCCCGTAGCCAGCAGCACCCGCCGAGCCACCCCGGGCAACGACACCCCCTGCCCCCGCCCAGCCAAGTTCGCCACCACAAGCGTGTCCCCCCGCCGCATCACCAAGAACTGGTCCCCGTGCTGCACCGAAACCGCGTTCAACCGAGGATCTGACAGGTCCGGCCTGGACCGCCGCAACGCGATCAACCGCTGGTAGAACGACAGCATCGACGCATGCTCGGGCTTGTCCAGCTCGGCCCAGTCCAACCGGGACCGCACGAACGTCTCCGGGTCCTGCGGGTCGGGCACGTCCCCTTCCGGCCACCCGTGCGCGGCGAACTCCCGCCGCCGCCCGGTCCGTACCGCAGAAGCCAACTCCGGCTCCGGATGCGACGTGAAGAACTGCCACGGCGTTGAAGCAGCCCACTCCTCCCCCATGAACAGCATCGGAGTGAAGGGCGCGGTCATCAGCAGCACAGCGCCGACCCGCAGCAGCGACGACGACAGCGAGGCGGAAATCCGATCGCCGGTAGCCCGGTTCCCGATCTGGTCGTGGTTCTGGAGGTAAGCAACGAACCGGTGCCCCGGCACCCGAGGATCAACAGGTCGCCCGTGGTGCCGGTTACGGAAGCTAGACCAGGTCCCCGCGTGGAAGAACCCACCGGTCAACACATCCGACAGCGTCTCCAGCGAGCCGAAGTCGCCGTAGTACCCCTGCCGCTCCCCCGTCAGCAGCGTGTGCAGCGCGTGGTGGGCGTCGTCGTTCCACTGGGCGTGCAGCCCGAACCCACCCGCCTCCCGGGGCGTGATCAGCCGTGGATCGTTGAGGTCAGACTCGGCGATCAGGGACAACGGCCGCCCCAGGTGCGTCGACAGCGACTCGACCTCGATGGCCAGCTCTTCGAGCAGAGGAACCGCCCGGGTGTCCGGCAGGGCGTGCACTGCGTCCAGGCGGAGCCCGTCGACGTGGTAGTCGCGCAGCCACATGAGCACGCTGTCGATGATGTAGCGGCGTACCTCGTCGGAGTGCGGGCCGTCCAGGTTGATCGAGCGACCCCAACTGTTGCTCTGCTCGGCGAGATAGGGCCCGAACCGTGGCGCGTAGGCCCCGGAGGGCCCGAAATGGTTGTAGACGACGTCGAGGATCACCCCCAGACCGCGCGCATGGGCGGCGTCGACGAACCGTTTCAGGCCGTCGGGGCCGCCGTAGGGCTCGTGTGGGGCGTACCAGCAGACGCCGTCGTACCCCCAGTTGTGTTCGCCGTTGAAGGCGTTCACCGGGAGCAGCTCGATCAGGTCGACACCGAGGTTCACCAGGTGGTCGAGGCGGTCGATGGCCGCGTCGAAGGTGCCTTCCGGGGTGAAGGTGCCGATGTGCAGCTCGTAGAGGATGCTGCCGGGCAGTTGCCGGCCCGTCCACGAGGAATCACTCCACTGGAACGCAAGGTGGTCGTAGCGGCGGCTAGGCCCGTGCACACCCGCAGGCTGCCACGGGGAACGGGGGTCGGGCAGGGGGGTTTCGTCGTCGTTCAGCAGAAAGGAGTAGTCGGGGCCGGCGTCGGGGACGTCGACCTGCCACCAGCCGTCGGCGGTGGCACGCATCTCGTGGTCGGTGTCGCCCGTCAGGCGCAGTCGCACGCGGGTGGCGTCCGGTGCCCAGACGGAGAATTCGGTCATGAAACGGCCTCCTCGGCAGCGGTGAGAGGAGCCAGCAGAGCCACGGGATAGTCGGCCAGAAGGTCGTCCAACGGCGTCTCTCCGCCACTGTAGACCCGGCCGGTGAACAGGTCCTTCATCTCGTGAACGGGAAGTGACAGGGCTGTGTCGCACCACCCGCCGGCGCGGGCCAGGCCCAGCGGCAGCCGGGTCGCCACGGTGATCGCGCCGCCCCGGTCGAACGCCACCGCGTGCCGGCCGACCGGCCCGTGCGCGGGCACCGGCCGGTAGGTGGTGAACAGCTCCGGGTGCGTCCGCCGCAGGCGCAGCGTCCGCGACACGACGAGCAGCTTCGCCGCTCCGTCGGTGTCGACCGGGGGACGCCAGCCGGCGTCGAGGCGTGCCAGCATCTCTCGGCGTACGTCGAAGTCGACCGGGCGGCGATTGTCCGGGTCGACCAGGGAGTTGTCCCACAGCTCGGTGCCCTGGTAGGTGTCCGGCACCCCGGGCATGGTGAGCTGGATCAGCTTCTGCCCGAGGGAGTTGCACCAGCCGGCCGGTGCGATCGCGGCGGCGAGTTCGGTCAGCTCGTCGTGCAGGCTCGGGTCGTCGTACATGCGGTCGACCACGTCGTGCACCGCCTGCTCGAAGGCCGGGTCCGGGTCCGCCCAACTGGTCGAGGCCCCGGCCTCCCGGGCGGCCTTCTCGACGTACGCGTGCAGCCGCTCCCGCTCGATCGGCCACGCGCCGACGGCGGTCTGCCAGAGCAGGTGGGCGAACGCCGGGTCGGGCAGCGGAGCGTACGCCATCCAGGTCTTGACCTGCTCCGCCCAGCGGCCCGGCAGTTCGCTGAGCACGGCGAGGCGGGCCCGCACGTCCTCGCCGCGTTTGGTGTCGTGGGTGGAGAGGGTGGTCATGCTGGCCGGCCAGCGGACCTGCTGGGCGGCGGCGAAGCGGTGGAACTCCGCCGGCGGCACCCCGAAGTGGGCGGGGTTGTCGCCGACCTCGTTGAGCGCCACGAACCTGGTCCACCGGTAGAACGCGGTGTCCTCCACGCCCTTGGCCATCACCGCACCGGTGAGCTGCGGGAACCGCCTGCCCAGCTCGTCGTCGGGGTCGCGCAGCCGGCGGGTGATCGCGTCCAGGGCACCGGCGAGGTCGGGGCGGCGGCGGCCGGCCTCGGAGCGGGCGGCGGCGAGGTGCCGGGCGCCGTGCGGCGGGTAGCCCCGGTAGACGTCGAACGCGGCGGCCAGCTCGGCGAGCGCCGCGCGGGCCTGCTCGGTCGGCACCTCGGGGGCGAGGGCGGCCAGCCGGGTCAACTCGGCGGCGAGCAGTTGGGTGGCGGCGGCCAGTTTGGTGGCGTGGGTCAGGTCCTCCCACGAGGTGCGCCGCCCGGTCAGCTGGGTGTCCAGCACGGTGAAGTCGCCCTCGGCGTCGGTGTCGACGAAGAGTCCGTTGACCGCGGCCAGGGCGTCGTAGCCGGTGGTGCCGTCCACCGGCCAGTCCGGCAGCTCCTCGCCGTACTCCAGGATCTTCTCCACCACCAGCCAGGCGTCCGGCGCGGCCTCGCGCAGCCGGGCCAGGTAGCCGCCCGGGTCGCGCAGCCCGTCCGGGTGGTCGACGCGGATGCCGTCGACCTCCCCGGCGGCGGCCCAGCGCAGGATCAGCTCGTGCACGGCGGCGAACACCGCCGGGTCCTCCACCCGCAGACCGGCCAGGCCCGCGATGGCGAAGAACCGGCGGTACGTCAGCTCGGCGTCACCGCGCCGCCAGGACACCAGCTCGTAGTGCTGCCGGTCGTGCACCTCGGCGGCGCTGCCGTCGCCGGTGCCGTCGGCCACCGGAAACCGGTGCTCGTGGTAGCGCAGCTCACCGTCGACCAGCTTGAGGTCGTCCAGGGCGGCCTCGTCGTCGGCCAGCACCGGCAGCAGCAGCCGGCCCCGGTCCCAGTCGATGTCGAACCAGTCGGCGTACGCCGAGTCGCGCCCCCGGCGCAGCACGTCCCACCAGGCCGGGTTGGCGGCCGGGACGGCGACCCCGGCGTGGTTGGGCACGATGTCGACGACCAGGCCGAGCTGCCTGTCGCGCAGGGCGCGCAGCAGTCGCTGCCGGGCGGCCTCCCCGCCCAGCTCCGGGCTGACCGCCCGGTGGTCCACCACGTCGTAGCCGTGCTGGGAACCGGGCGTGGCGGTCAGCAGGGGGGCGGTGTAGAGGTGACTGACCCCGAGGTCGTCCAGGTAGTCGACGATCGCCGCGGTGGCGTCCAGGTCGAAGCCGGGACGGACCTGCACTCGGTAGGTGGCCTTCGGAGGGGTGGCCGGCATGTCAGATCGTCCTCTCCAACACCACCAGGGAGCGGTCCGGCACCCGGATGGTGCCGCCCGCGCTGATCACCGTCGCGTCGTCGGGCTCGGGGTCGGCCGTGCTGATCACCCGTTCCCACTTCTGGCCGTACTCGCTGCCCGGCAGGGTGAAGTCCAACGGCGCGTCGTGGGCGTTGAAGCAGAGCAGGAACGACGCGTCGTGGTGTTTCTGGCCGTACTGGCCGCGCTCGCGGATGCCCTCACCGTTGACGAACAGCGCCACCGAGCGGCCGAAGTCGTTGCCCCAGTCCTCGCCGGTCATCTCCCGCCCGTCCGGGGTGTGCCAGGCCAGGTCGGGCAGCGGCTCGTCGGTGCCGCGCCCGCCGACCGGCAGGCCGGTGAAGAAGCGGCGGCGGCGGAACACCTGGTGCCGTTTACGGAAGTCGGTGAGCGTCCGGACGAACTCCAACAGCTGCTCGTCGACGTTGTCCCAGTCGACCCAGGCCAGCTCGCTGTCCTGGCAGTAGACGTTGTTGTTGCCGCGCTGGGTGCGACCCAACTCGTCGCCGTGGCCGATCATCGGCACGCCCTGCGACAGCATCAGCGTGGCCAGGAAGTTGCGCCGCTGCTTGGCCCGCAGGGCGAGGACCGCCTCGTCGTCGGTGTCGCCCTCGACGCCGCAGTTCCAGGACCGGTTGTGGCTCTCGCCGTCCCGGTTGTCCTCGCCGTTGGCCTCGTTGTGCTTGTCGTTGTACGACACCAGGTCGTTGAGGGTGAACCCGTCGTGCACGGTGACGAAGTTGATGCTGTGGAACGGGCGGCGGCCGTCGTCCTGGTAGAGGTCGGCCGAACCGGAGATCCGGGACGCGAACTCGGCCAGGGTGGCCGGCTCACCGCGCCAGAAGTCCCGCACGGTGTCCCGGTATTTTCCGTTCCACTCGGTCCACAGCGGCGGGAAGTTGCCCACCTGGTAACCGCCGGGGCCGACGTCCCACGGCTCGGCGATCAGCTTCACCTGGCTGACCACCGGGTCCTGCTGCACCACCTCGAAGAAGGTGGACAGCCGGTCCACCTCGTAGAACTCGCGGGCCAGGGTGGCCGCCAGGTCGAAGCGGAAACCGTCGACGTGCATCTCGGTCACCCAGTAGCGCAACGAATCCATGATCAGTTGCAGGGAGTGCGGGCTGCGGACGTTGAGGCTGTTGCCGGTGCCCGTGTAGTCGACGAAGTAGCGCCGGTCCTCCTCGCTGAGCCGGTAGTAGCTCGGGGCGTCCACACCCTTGAAGCTCAACGTCGGCCCGAGGTGGTTGCCCTCGGCGGTGTGGTTGTAGACCACGTCGAGGATGACCTCGATGCCGGCCGCGTGCAGCGCCTTGACCATGCCCCGGAACTCCTGCACCTGCTGGCCGAGTCGGCCCAACGCGGAGTAGCCGTGGTGCGGGGCGAAGAAACCGATGGTGTTGTAACCCCAGTAGTTGCGCAACCCCAGATCGTTGAGCCGGTGGTCGTGCACGAACTGGTGCACCGGCATCAGCTCGATCGCGGTCACCCCGAGCCGGGTCAGATAGTCGATCATCGGCGGGGAGGCGATGCCCGCGTACGTGCCGCGCAGCTCCTCCGGGATGTCCGGGTGGCGCATGGTCAGCCCGCGTACGTGCGCCTCGTAGATCACCGAGTGGTGGTAAGGCGTGCGCGGCGGCTTGTCGTTGCCCCAGTCGAAGTACGGGTTGACCACCACCGACTTCGGCATGAACGGCGCCGAGTCGGTCTCGTTCATCCGCTCCGGCTCGTCCATGTCGTAGTCGTAGACCGCGCGGTCCCACGTCACGTCACCGTCGATGGCCTTCGCGTACGGGTCGAGCAGCAGCTTGTGCGGGTTGCAGCGCAACCCGTTCGCCGGGTCGTACGGGCCGTGCACCCGGTAGCCGTAGCGCTGGCCCGGCTCGATACCCGGCAGGTACGCGTGCCACACGTACGCGTCGACCTCGCGCAGCTCCACGCGGCGCTCCGCGCCGGTGTCCCACTCGTCGAACAGGCACAGCTCGATCCGCTCGGCCACCTCGGAGAAGATGGCGAAGTTGGTGCCCATCCCGTCGTAGGTGGCACCCAGGGGGTACCGCTCGCCCGGCCAGACCTGCATGTCGCTCCTTCAACCCATGGTGATGTGCGCACCGGCCGACGCCGCCCGCGCGCAGGCAGGTAGTGCCCCCTGCCCGGGCGCGCCAATCCATCCTTTCAGGCGATGCCCGGAAACCACCTGTCTGATGCGACCTAAACGTTCGGGTGTCCTCCGTCACGATGGCCCTTTTCGAGATGCGTTCTTGGGCGTCATGGACTTTCCTTGTTCGGGGGCAAGCGTGCGCGCGTGTCCCGCCAGGCCCTCGGCCACCCCTTACACCTCTCGCTCCGCCGCCACCGACGCCGGCGCGTACCACCATGCACGGACGGAGATTGATGTGACGACCCTGCGGGTCGACGAGCAGCTCGCTGCCACCAAGGACCGCGCCCACCGGCCCACCGTGACCTCCCGGCCCCAGCCGTCGACCCAGCCCGGTCCTCCCGCGCAACCCGGTCCCACCGCGCAGCCCGGCACGCCCGTGCCGGCGCAGCCCGGCCCCGGGGTGCCCCCGCAGACCCGCCGCATCCTCATGCTGTCCTGGGAGTACCCGCCGGTGCTCGTCGGCGGCCTCGGGCGACACGTGCACGCCCTGTCGGTGGCCCTCGCCGCCGCCGGCCACGAGGTCACCGTCGTCACCCGACACAGCGACGGCGCACCCCTGGAGGAGTACGCCGACGGCGTACGCATCCTGCGCGCCCCCGAAGACCCGGTCACCTTCCCCCTCGCCACCAGCAGCCTCCTGGCCTGGACCATGGCCTTCAACCACACCCTCACCCGCACCGCCCTGCGCGCCACCCAGGCCGGTTCGTACGACGTCATCCACGCCCACGACTGGCTCGTCGCGCACACCGCGATGACGTTGCGCGACCACCTGGACATCCCGCTGGTCAGCACCATCCACGCCACCGAGGCCGGCCGGCACCAGGGCTGGCTGCCGGAGGAGATGAACCGCACCATCCACGGCGTCGAACAGTGGCTCAGCAGCGAGTCCAACCGGGTGATCGTCTGCTCCGGGTACATGCGCGACGAGGTGAACGCGCTCTTCGGCGTACCGGCCGGACGCGTCGACGTGGTCGCCAACGGCGTGGAGCCGCACCGCTGGCGGGTGCCCGCGCGCGCGGTGGACGCCGCCCGCGCCCGGTTCGCCGGCAACGGCCCACTGGTCACCTTCGCCGGCCGGCTCGTCTACGAGAAGGGCGTCCAGCACCTGATCGCCGCGCTGCCCCGGCTGCGCGAGCGGCACCCCGGGCTGCGGGCCGTGATCGCCGGCGACGGCCCGTACCGCGCCGAACTGGAGGCCGAGGTGCACCGCCGCGGTCTGGGCGGCATGGTCACCATGCCCGGCTTCCTCGGCGGCACCGACCTGCCGGCGCTGATGGCCGCTTCCGACTGCTTCGCCGTGCCCAGCATCTACGAGCCGTTCGGCATGGTGGCCCTGGAAGGCGCCGCGGCAGGCGCGCCCCTGGCCGTCGCCGCCACCGGCGGGCTCGGCGAGATCGTCGAACCGGGCGTCACCGGGATGACCTTCCGCCCGCACGACCCGGACAGCCTCACCGACGCCGTCGACGCGCTGCTGTCCGACCCGGACCGGGCCCGCGTCATGGCCCGCCGCGCCCGCCGGATGGTCCACGACCAGTACGGCTGGTCCGCGATCGCCCACCGCACCGCTGCCAGCTACGCCGCCGCCATCCACCACGACGCCGCGTTCACCGCCGAGCGCGCCGAGCGGCGGATGTCGCGGGGACGCGCCCTACCGGCACTGCCCCAGGGCAACCTGCTGGCCGCCGCCGGCCTGCGCTGACTGTCCGCCGTCCCGGCCTCGATACCGCCCGACCCAGCCGCCCGGCGGCGCGGCGCGGCCCGGCGGCCCGGCGGCGCGGCGGCCCGGCGGCGCGGCGGCCCGGCGGCGCGGCGGCCCGGCGGCCCGGCGGCCCGGCCCCGGGCGCCCCGCTGCCCGAGCCGGGCGATCGGCGCGCGGCTGGGGCTCAGCGGGCTTGATCGACTCGGTTGTCCTGAAGTCGGGGGTTCCCGGCGATGGGGATGCCCCGACTTCCTGAAAGCCGAGTCGATCACGCGGAGCCTCGCGGTCCGGTGCCCGTCGGCCGGGTCGTGGCGCTCGGGCGGGCCTGTCAGGATGTGCGGATGTCTCCTGCTGTCGACGCCCTGGATGCCAGCTTTCCGACTGCAGCCTCGATCGCGCTGGACCTGATCCGACGCCCCGAGGTGACCGAGCGGTGGTTAGAACCGAGCGCGCTGCCGCACCTGTCCGTGGGTGGCCTGGCCTGCCACCTGGGCCGTCAGGCGGTCCGTGCGGCGGAGCTACTGCCGATGCCGACCGACCTGCCCACCTTGGATACGGCCGACAACCACTACGAGCAGGCCCCCTGGGTCAGCGAGGGCACCCCGGACGAGGCGTCGGTCACCGAGGGCCCCGACGAGGCGGACGCGGCACGCGGGCCGGCCGACCTGCACGCGCGTTCCGCCCACGCCCTGGACGTGGTCGGCGACCTGCTCTCCCGCGGTGCCGCCCGTGACGTCGTACCGATCCCGTGGCAGGGCTGGTCGCTGCGGCGTGCTGACTTCCTGCTCACCCGTCAGCTGGAGATCGTCGTGCACTCCGACGACCTCGCGGTGAGCATCGGCGTACCCACGCCGGAGTTCCCAGCGGACGTCTTCGACCCGGTCCGCGACCTGCTGATCCGGCTGGCCGTACGGCGCCGTGGTCAGTCCGCGCTGATCAGCGCCCTGAGCCGCAGCGAGCGAGCCCGGGACATCTCCGCCTTCTGACCGCCCGCTCCGTCACCGACCCATCCGCTACCCGGGGCCGCCCCAACCTCCACGCGTGATCGACTCGGTCTCCGGAAAGGCGCGGCGTCCTCGCGCAGCCAACACCCCGACTTCCAGAACCCCGAGTTGATCGCGCCCCCGCGCCCCCGCGCCCCCGCGCCCCCGCGCCCCCGCGCCCCCGCGAGATCTTGGACAGTTTCCGTTCGCGCGGAACGGAAAGTGTCCAAGATCTGCTGGCAGACACCGACCGGACCGCGCCCGGCAACCGGCGTGGGCCAGTGCCGGTCCCCCCGGGCGCCCGGCGAGAGCCAGCGTCGATCATGCGCGGAGCCGGCGTCGATGACGCAGGGCGCGGGGGTGGTCACCCAGCGAGCGCGGGAACGCGGCAGGCCGCCGACCCGGTACGGGTCGACGGCCTGCCGGTGACGCGAAAAGCAGAGGTCAGCGCTCGTTGAAGGGGACGTAGTCCCGCTCGGCGGAGCCGACGTAGACCTGCCGCGGACGGCCGATCTTGGTCTCCGGGTCGGAGATCATCTCGCGCCACTGGGCGATCCAGCCGGGGAGCCGGCCGAGCGCGAAGAGGACCGTGAACATCTTGGTCGGGAAGCCCATGGCCTTGTAGATCAGGCCGGTGTAGAAGTCCACGTTCGGGTAGAGCCGACGGGAGACGAAGAAGTCGTCGGCGAGCGCGATCTCCTCCAGCTCCATGGCGATGTCCAGCAGCGGGTCCGGCTTGGCCATCCGGCCCAGCACGTCCTGCGCGGCCTTCTTGACGATCGCCGCCCGCGGGTCGTAGTTCTTGTAGACCCGGTGGCCGAAGCCCATCAGCTTGACGCCGTCCTCCTTGTCCTTGACCTTGCCGACGAAGGACCGGACGTCGTCGTCGCCGGCGTGGATCTGCTGGAGCATCTCCAGCACCGCCTGGTTGGCGCCGCCGTGCAGCGGGCCGAACAGCGCGTTCACGCCGGCGGAGACCGAGGCGAACAGGTTGGCGTTGCTGGAGCCGACCAGGCGCACGGTCGACGTGGAGCAGTTCTGCTCGTGGTCGGCGTGCAGGACGAACAGCATGTCCAGCACCTTCGACATCACCGGGTCGACCTCGTACGGCTCCGCCGGCACGCCGAACGTCATCCGCAGCAGGTTGTCCACGTACCCCAGGGAGTTGTCCGGGTAGAGCAGCGGCTGCCCGATGGACTTCTTGTACGCGTACGACGCGATGGTGGGGACCTTCGCCATCAGCCGGACCGTGGAGATCTCCACGTGCTCGGAGTCGAACGGGTCCAGGCTGTCCTGGTAGAAGGTGGACAGGGCGCTGACCGCGGACGACAGCACCGCCATCGGGTGGGCGTCCCGGGGGAAGCCGTCGAAGAAGCGACGCATCTCCTCGTGCAGCAGCGAGTGCCGCCGGATCCACTCGGTGAACTCGGTCAACTGCTGCTCGGTGGGCAGCTCACCGTAGATGAGCAGGTACGAGACCTCCAGGAAGGAGGACTTCTCGGCCAGCTGCTCGATCGGGTATCCCCGGTAACGCAGGATCCCCGCGTCGCCGTCGATGTAGGTGATCGCGGATGAGGCAGCTGCGGTGTTGACGAAACCGGGGTCGTACGTGGTCATCCCGGTTTCCTTCAGCAGCTTGCTCACCCCGATACCAGCGGGGCCCTCGACCGCGGGATGTACCGGCATCGACAGCTGCCCACCGGGGTGATCGAGCTTGACTTCCGTCATGTGGTTCCTCGCTTCGCCGGCAGATCTACGTTGAATTGCCTTCGCTTCTACCGTAATTGCGGCTCCGGGGACAACGCCCGCCGTGGTTCTGCGGTGAGGCATGCGTCACCCGATTCCCGACCGGGCCGCCGGGAAACCCCGCGTCCCGCCAGGCGGGAGCCGGCCGGGAGCCGACCGCGCCGGGCCGACGACCAGGTCACGACAGGGCGAGGCGTCGCAGCGTACCGTCCGGCGTGACCTGGAGGACGTCGAGCTGGTTGGTGCCGGCGCGGAACAGTTTGTCGTCGGTGAGCAGCGCGGCGAACCGGCGTCCGCCGGGGTCGGCGGGCACCACCGGGACGACGGCCCCGATCCGACCGTTGACGGCCACGGCCAGCAGCGTGCCGTCCGGGATCTGGTCCGGGACGTCGCCCCAGACGAGCGCCGGGAGGGTGCCGGTGTCCGGGTCCGTGGCGGTGAACGCGGCCAGGTCGGCGACCCGGGCGTTGCCGGCGGCCGGGCCGGCGCGTACCTCGGTGCCGACCAGGGGGTGCGGTGTCGGCAGCGGCGGCGGGGCGGGTACCCCGCCGGGGAAGGTGACCGGTTCCCCGGGGCGGTCGTAGAAGTGTTTGGCGCCGTCGGTGCGCGGGGCCTGCCGGGCGGAGCGGCCGTCGACGCGCCAGGGCAGCCGGATGTTGGCCTCGTCGGCGACGGTCGGCAGCAGGTCGACGTGTTCCCAGTTGCGGTCGTCCACCCGCCCGGTCTGCTGCCTTGGTTCCTTGACGAACATCGGCACCCAGGCGACCTCGCCGGCGGCGGCCTTGATCGCGTCCATGCCCCGGCCCTGGGCGCCGGGGCGGAAGCTGACGCCGTGGTCGGCGGTGACCACGACGAGCGACTGGTCGTAGAGGCCGCTGGCGCGCAGCGTCCGCAGGGTCTCGCCGATCAGCCGATCGGTGTAGCCGAGCTGGGCGAGGTGGCGTTGCCGGGCCAGGTCGATCCAGCCGGCGCCGTCGTTGGGCAGGTCCTCGGGGGCGTCGTAGCGCGCCCCGGACGGCAGGTACGCCCACGGTGAGTGGGGCATCAGCAGGTGCAGGAAGTGCAGGGTGGGCCGGGGGGTCGGCTTCAGTCCGGCCAGGAAGCTGGTGAACCGGGCCGGCTGGTTGTCGTCCAGGCTGTCCCAGCGGAACTTCGGGTCGTCGGGCACCGGCTCGGCGGCGTCCAGGCCGGCCTCGGCGCGGGTCTGCTCGCGGTAGGAGTCCTCCGGCGCGACGGTGCTCTCCGTGGGCCCGGCGACCCGGGCGAGGAGCTTGCCGGTTTCCCGGACGAGTACGCCGAGCCCCTGCTCCGGGGTCACCGGCTGCTCGCACCGGCTGGGTGGGCAGAGTCGGGTGATGCTCTCCTCGGCCTTGATGTCGTAGAGGCCGCCGAAGGCGGTGAAGATGTTGTCCGGGTACTGCGAGTAGTGCGGGGCCAGCGGCCTCGCCGGGTAGCGGCCGGTGAGCATGGCGGGCAGGGCGTTGGGCGTCCACCCACTGACACCTGTCGCGTTGCGGTACCAGGTGGAGGCGCCGGCCAGCTCCGCGAAGTGCGGGAACCGCGCCGCGTCGATCTTCCCGTCGGTGCCGAGCAGGCTGACCAGCGGAAGTTCGTCGAGGATCAGCATCACCACCGGCGGGTGTACGCCCGCGCCCTGGGCGCTGCCGGTCGCGCCGCCGTCGCCGCGCGGCAGCACCACCGCGGAGGTGGGCGAGGCGAACAGGAACAGCGCCACGAAGGCCACCGGCCCGGCGGCGGCCAGCCGCAGCACCCGACGCGGCGCCCGCCACCGCCGGTGTGCGACAGCGCCCCCGGCCCCGGCCAAAAGGGCCACCACCAGCAGCGGTACGCCCCGAAGCGGCGTCACGTGCCGACCGACCTGCACGGCGAGGGCGGCGAGCAGCAGCCCGACGAGCCCGGTGTGGGTGAGGGCGCGCACGGTCCGGCCGGCCAGCCGGCTGAGCGTGCCGAGCAGCGCGACCCCGATCGTGGGCAGCACCGCCACCAGGGCGACCAGCAGCAGGATCTCGGCCGGGTCGGCGCGGTGGAACACGAAGAAGTCGGGGCTGCGGCCGAGCACGTCCAGCAGTGGTTGGGTGACCACCAGCCCGACCAGCGCGACCATTTCCAGCAGCCGACCCAGCTCACCGCGCCAGCCCCGGTCCCAGCCCGCGGCGGCCGGCGGTGGCGGGTCGTCCGGGGTCGACGGGGTGGCGGCGGCCGGTTCAGCCACCCATCACCGTCCGGTAGAGCGTGCGGGTGCCCGACGGCAGTTCCAGCCGCTCGGTGATCCGTCCTCGGGTGGCGAGCAGCGTTTCGAAGGTGTCGCGCCGGTAGTCCGGGAAGAGGCCGGCGGGTTTGTTGGCCAGCAGCCGGGTGGCCATCGGGTCCTCCGGGTGGACGAACTCCACCACCACCGTGCCGCCCGGCGCGGTCAGCCCGGCCAGCCAGTCGACGACCTCCGGCAGCGGCACGTTGCGCCCGATCGCCAGGTGGTGCACGACGGCGAGGGCGAGCACCACGTCGGCGGACGCGCGTTCGGCGAAGCCGGCCCGTTCGACTCCCCGCCAGCCGCCGCCCGGTGACGGGTCGGCGAGGTCCAGCACCAGCGGCAGGATCCGGCGCTGCCCCTCCGAGCGCAGCTTGCGGTACAGCTGGTCGACCACGGCCGGGTCCTGCTCGACGGCGACCACGTAGTCGGCGTGCCCCGCCGCCAGTCGGGAGTACCGGCCGTCGTTGGCGCCGAGGTCGAGCACCAGGCGGGGGCGGACGCCGGTGGCCACCGAGGTGACCACGAACTGTTCCTTCGCCACCCGGTCGCGGGCCGAGTAGCCGCAGGTGACCTGGTAGTCCGACCAGTGGCTCCCGGCGGGGCGGTGGTCCAGCTTGCCGACCAGTTTCTCGATGCCGCGTACGGTGGCCAGCAGCAACTCCCGGGAGAAGCCGGCGGCCCGCAGTTGGTCGCGTACCTCGGTGGTGCTGGCGGCGGCGTTGCGGTGCTGCATGGCGCCGTGCAGGTGCAGGTGGGTCAGGACGCCGGGGCGCAGTCGGCGGGTCCCGACGAACAGTGGTCGTAGTTCGGCGGCCTCGATGCCGTCGACGCGGGCGCGCAGCCACGGCTGGAAGTCGACACCCAGATGGGCGGTGAGCATCAGCGGGTAGAGCACGGTCTGGCAGAACTGCCGGTAGCCGGCCCACGGTTCGCCGTCGCGCAGCGGCTCGAAGGAGCCGATGTCGATGAAGACCGGGTCGGCGCCGCGCCACTGCAGGTTGTACGCCGAGCCGTCCTTGGTGGTGAAGCCCTCGCCGAGCGCGGCGCGCAGGATCTCCAGGTGCAGCAGCGCGGCGTCGCGCAGCATGCTGAACGACCACTCGTACGGGTGGGAGACGAACGGGATGCGTTCGTGGCGCAGCACGGCGGTCCACGGGGCAGCGGTCGCGGCGGGCACCAGTGTCGGCGGGGCGTCCTCGGTGGCGCAGACCTTGCGCGCGGCGACGAGCGCCGGGAAGAACGTGCTGCCGGCCAGCGCCCGCCAGTGCTCGGCGGCTTGCGGGTCCAGCCCGCGCAGCACCTCGTCGCCGATGTGGAAGACCCGGTTGGCCGGGTCGCGGAAGGAGGCCGGCTCGGGCCGTACCCCGGTGGGTGAGATCGCCATCGTCGGGCCTGACCCGCTCACCGCTGGTCGGTGGGTTGCCGGCGGAACCGGTCGACCAGGCGTCGCCAGTAGAGCTTCGCGGCGACTGCGGCGCCGGCCACCCCGCCGACGACCGCCTGCACGATCAGGCTGCCGGATCCCGCGTCCAGGTAGGCCAGATGTTCCACCGATCGCTCCTTGCGCTCGCCGTCTCGACACCGGCGTCCCGGGAGTGCAGCGGTGAGGCTTTTGACCCAGAAAGCCGGACTTGTCCCTCACCGTACGCCGAACGCCATCCGTGTCGCGGGCACATTGGCGGACTCCCAGCCTCACCACAGGAAGCGCCTGTGCGGACGTGCCGGTTCACGCGCTCCGATCCGCCCACGCGTGCAGGGCGTCCCGGTCGCCGAGACTGCGGCGGGACGATCGTGGTCTCCCAACGCCGTACCGCCGCCAACGACCTCTTGCGGGCCACCGGTGTGCCCCGAGACGAGGCACGCCGGCTGGTCCGCGAGGCCGCCGCCGGCTGACCACCGACGAGCGGGGATGCTGGCGCTACAGGAAGCGGACGTTCGTCAGCTTCTCGCTGAGTTCCCACAGGCGCTCGGCCTGCTGCGGATCGACCGCGTACGGCAGGACGCCGTTGAGGTCGTTGAAGTCACCGAGGTCCGTCGTGTCGGAACCGGCTGGCTGCACGATCTCGGCGATGTCGCAGTCCTCGCAGTACACGCCGCCCATACCGGCGAGCTGTGGGCTCGTCGCGCACCACACCGGTGTCGCCGCGCCCTGTTCGGGGGTCTTCAGCTGCTTGCTCGGGTCGAGGATCGGATCTCCGTCGGGGTTCACCATGCCGGCCGCGACGAGTTGCTCGGTCGTCAGATACTGCTTCAGCCCGGTCGCCACGATGCTGCCCGGGTGGGCGGCGAACGCACGTACCCCGTACTCCTGGCCTCGCCGGTCGAGTTCCACCGCGAAGAGCGACATCGCGGTCTTGGACTGCCCGTAGCCGGCCCACGGGTCGTACGCGCGGTGCTCGAAGTTCGGATCGTCGAACATGACCGGCGAGTGACGGTGCCCGAGCGAGGTGAGGCTGACGACCCGTGCGCTCCCGGCGGCCCGCAGCGCTGGCCACAGCCGAGCCGCGAGCTGGAAGTGACCGAGATAGTTGATCGACAGCTGAAGTTCGTTGCCGCGCGTGTCCCGACCCAGCGGTGCGGCCATGATTCCGGCGGACTCCACCAGGATGTGCACGGGCCGGTCGGAGGCGACGAACTCCTCGGCCACAGCGTCGACCGACGCCGGGTCGCTGAGATCCATGGTCGCGTACTCCGCGGAGATCCCGGCCAAGGCGCTGCGGGCCCTGGTGGTGTCGCGGTCGAGGACCACGACGTGTGCGCCCGCCGAGCCCAGTGCCAGTGCCGTCTGCAGCCCCAGCCCGGAGTTGGCGCCGGTCACAATCGCGATCCTGCCGGTCAGGTCGGTCGACCCGAGGACGTTCCTCGTCGTGGAACTCGCGTCGAAGCCCGAGCCGATGGGACGTTGTGCTGTAGTCATCGTGCGCTCCTCGCAAAGTGCGGATCAGCCCTGCCTGAGGTTCACGGTCGCGCGCCGGGCCGTGCCTTCGCCCCAGGGCAACACCCTGGCCGTGACCCTGGTGTCACCGACGCGTCGGGTGGGGCCGGTGGTGCAGGCCGAGGCGCAGCAGCACGAACCGCAGCACGGTGGCGGCCAGGTTCGCGGCCACCAGCACGGCCAGGGCCACCGGCCGGGCCGGCACGCCGCAGACGGCGTGCAGCGCCTCGACGGCCGGGCTGGCGCGACACCGTGCGCCGACTATGCGTCAGCTGTGGGATTGGGCAACCGGACGGTGAACAGTGTGCGACCTGGACGGCTGTCGACACCGACCGTGCCGTGGTGGGCCTCCACCACCGCCGCCACGATCGCGAGGCCGAGGCCGGTGCTGCCGTGCGCCCGGGAGCGGGAACTGTCGCCGCGCGCGAACCGTTCGAACATCTCCGGTTGCAGCTCCGCCGGCACCCCGGGACCGTCGTCGGTGACGGTGAGGACGGCGCTGTCCGCCTCGACGGCCAACGCGGTGGTGACGGTGCTGCCGGGCGGGGTGTGCACCCTCGCGTTGGCCAGCAGGTTGGCGACCACCTGGTGCAACCGGGCGGCGTCGCCGGGCACCCGGATCGCCACCTCGGGCAGTTCGAGCTGCCAGCGGTGGTCTGGCCCGGCGACGTGCGCGTCGCTGACCGCGTCCACCACCAGGGCGGTCAGGTCGACCGGGTCCGCCGCGAGCGGCCGGCCGGCGTCGAGTCGGGCGAGCAGCAGCAGATCGTCGACGAGCCGGGTCATCCGGGTGCTCTCCGACTCCACCCGGCGCAGCGCGTGCGCCACGTCGGGGGGAACCTCGTCGCGACCGCGCCGGGCCACCTCGGCGTAGCCACGGATCGCCGCGAGCGGAGTCCGCAACTCGTGGCTGGCGTCGGCGACGAACTGGCGTACCCGCGTCTCGCTGGCCTGCCGGGCGGAGAGCGCGTCGGCGACGTGGCCCAGCATCCGGTTCAGCGCCGCGCCGACCTGACCGACCTCGGTGCGCACGTCGGTGTCGGCGGCCGGAACCCGGACGGCGAGCGCCACCTCGCCGCGGTCCAGGGGCAGCTCGGTGACCCGGGTGGCGGTGGCGGCCACCCGGTTGAGCGGGCGCAGCGTGGCCCGCACGATCAGCGCGCCGGCAGCGCCGGCGATGAGCAACCCGACGGCGGCCACCGCGGCCTGCGCGGCGACCAGTGCCCAGATGGTCTCCTGGACGCCGGACAGCGGGACCGCGACGACGCGTACCCGGCCGTCCCAGGACTGCCGGGCCACGGCCCGGTAGTCACCGCGATCGCCGAGGTCGACGGTGCGCGGCTCGGCGTCGACCGGCAGGCCCACCAGCGCGGCGACCTCCCCGACCGGGACCGACCGCTCCTTGGGGAACGGATCGGCGCTGGAGGGGCTGTTGGTGAGGGTCCGGGCGCTGGTCAGGCGACCGTTGGTAATCTCGGCGACCACCGCGCCGGCCGGCAACCCGAGTGGAACGCCCGGTCCGTTGCCGGAGAAGGCCGGCCGTCCCGGTCGGTCGCCGCGGGTCGCGGGGGCCAGCTGGGCGTCGAGCCGGTCGATCAGGAAGTGTCGCAGCGCCACGGTGGTGAGGCCACCGATCGCGACGCTGACCACCGCCAGCAGCGCGAGCAGGGAGAAGACCAGCCGGGTACGCAGGGAGCGGCCGGCCAGCCACCGTCGGGCGGCGCGCAGCGGTCGGCGGTCACTCGGCGGGTTTGAGGACATAACCCGCGCCGCGCAGCGTATGGATCATCGGTGCCCGGCCGGCGTCGATCTTCTTGCGCAGGTACGAGATGTACAGCTCCACCACGTTGGCCTGGCCGCCGAAGTCGTAGTTCCACACCCGGTCGAGGATCTGCGCCTTGCTGAGCACCCGGCGCGGATTGCGCATCAGGTAACGCAGCAGCTCGAACTCGGTGGCGGTGAGGGTGACCAGTTGGCCGGCCCGGCGCACCTCGTGACTGTCCTCGTCGAGACTCAGGTCGCCGACGGTCAGCACGGCGTCCTCCCGGGCGGCGACCGCGAAGCCGGAGCGGCGCAGCAGCGCACGCAGTCGGGCGATCACCTCCTCCAGGCTGAACGGCTTGGTGACGTAGTCGTCGCCGCCGACGGTCAACCCGGCGATGCGTTCCTCGACCGCGTCGCGGGCGGTCAGGAAGAGCACCGGCACGGTGGGGGCGTGCTCGCGCAGCCGGCGCAGCACCTGGAAGCCGTCCAGGTCGGGCAGCATCACGTCGAGCACCACCGCGTCCGGCTGGAACTGCCGGGCGGCACTCAACGCCGCCATGCCGTTGCCGGCGCTGCGGACCTGCCAGCCCTCGTAGCGCAGGGCCATCGACAGCAGGTCGGTGAGCGTGGGCTCGTCGTCGACCACCAGCACCCGGACGGGTTCACCGTCGGGGCGGCGCAGCTCGATCCGGCTCGGTGCGGCCTGCCCGTTCATGACCATGCCGCCCATCGTGGCCGCCGTGTCTGTGCCACGCCCCTGCGGAGCCTGTGTGCCAGCTGTGCGGCCGGGTCGACGGGACTCCGGCGTCGCCACCGGTCAGCCCCGCCTCGTGGTCACTCGGACACCCCGTACGCGTCGGTGCGCACGAAGCGCATGCTCCAGCCGCCCGTCCCGTCCGGTCGGTCGCGTTCGTAGAGGTGGTCGGGGCCGGGCTGCACCGGACCGGTGCCGTCCGGATGCCGCATGATCCAACGCTGCGGCGGGCCACCGTCCGACCCGGCCGGCAACAGCCGGACCAGGCCGTCCGCGGGCCCGCCGACGAAGCGTACGGTGACCTCGCTCATCGCGGCGCCTCTCGGGTGACCGTGCCGGCACAGTGGGTGACGCCGGCTCTGGCTCGCAAGCTACCGCACCGGTCGCCGTGCCGCAGCGAGGTGCGCAGGCCGGTCCGCTCCCGCAACCAGCGGCGGTTTGCCCAGGTCGGCGCCCGGGTACCGCGAGCCAAGCACCCGTCGTCGGCGGGGCGAGGACGAGGAGTGGTCGATGCGCACGCTGGACGGGCGGTACCAGCTCGAACAGCGCGTCGGGGTGGGTGGCATGTCCGAGGTGTGGCGGGCACACGACCAGGTGCTGGACCGGCCGGTCGCGGTGAAGCTCATCTCGCCCGGCCCGTACGACCAGGACGGCCCGGTGGAACGGATCCGCGCGGAGGCCCGGTCGGCGGCCCGCCTGGTGCACCCGAACGTGGCGAGCGTGCACGACTTCGGCACCTCCTCGACGGTGTCCGGCCGCCCGGTGCCGTACATCGTGATGGAGTTGGCCGAGGGTGAGACGCTCGCCGCGCACCTGCGGGCCGGGCCGTTGGACTGGCGGATCTCGGTGCGGGTCTGCGCGGAGGTCGCCGCGGCGCTGGCCGCCGCCCACGCGGAAGACATCGTCCACCGCGACATCAAGCCGGCCAACGTCATGCTCACCCCGGCGGGGGTGAAGGTCCTCGACTTCGGCATCGCCGTCCCCACCGGCACTCCCGACCCACTGCCCGCCGGGATCGTGGTCGGCACCCCGGCGTACCTGGCACCCGAGCAGCTGGACGGGGAGCCCGCCACCCCGGCCGCCGACATGTACGCCCTCGGGGTGCTGCTCTACTACAGCCTCACCGCCCGCCTGCCCTACCACGCGGTCACCGCGAGCGAACTGCTCGGCGTACGCCGACGGCAGCCGCCGGAGCCGCTGCCCGAGATCGACGGACTCCCCCCGGAGGTGGCCGACCTGTGCCACTCCTGCCTCGCCGACGAGCCCGAGCAGCGCCCGACCAGTCTGATGGCGGCACTGCTGCTGGCCGAGGCCGTGGACGCCCGGGTGTACGTGCCGATGACGATCCCGACCACTCGCCGGCCGGCCCCACCCTCACCGTGGACCGAACAGGCCGCCACGGAGGCCACCGAGGCGGTGGCGGTGTTCGACGAGCAGCGCTGAGACCGCCGCTTCGGCGTTTCGCCAGGCTGCTGCCGGGTAGCCCGCCGGTGAGCGACGGGAGAAACGCGATGCCGGATCAGAGTTCCTGGCTGCGTGAGGCCACAGCGACCGCCGAGGGCGGTCACGTACGCACCGACGACGGCGGGCTCTCCACTGCGTTGGCCTCGCCGCTGGCGGCGCACTGCACCGGGCTGAGACCAGAGCAGTTGCTGGCCGCGGCCTTCGCCTCCTGCCTGCACCACGCGGCAGTGGAGGCGGCCGGTGAGATCACCGACGAGGCGCACACGGTCCAGGTGCGGGCGGAGGCGAAGCTGGGGCGCGACGACGACGGCAGGTACCGGGCCGACGTACACGCGCAGATCAGCTCGGCGGGCCTGAGCCGAGAACAACTGGCCGACCTGGTCGAGTACGCCGACCGGCTCTGGCCGTTCTCCAGCGGCGATGCCAGCCGGCACCGGCTGACCGTCACCCCGGCGGAGAACGGCCGACACTGAACCGACCACCAGCCCCGACGAGGCGACGCCGCCACCTGCCCAGCGACCACGCGCCCTGACCGCGCACACCCCGCACCCTCACCGCGCACGGTCACTACGCGCCCTCACCGCGCCGCGCCCTGCGCCCCACCGCGCCGCGCCCTGCGCCCCACCGCGCCGCGCCCTGCGCCCCACCGCGCCGCGCCGCGCCCTGCGCCCCGCCGCGCCGCGCCGCGCCGCGCCCTGCATGATCGTGCTCGATCCTGGTTGTAGTGGCCTCGTTCGTTGGTGGAGGCCACTGTTTCCTGGTTCGAGCACGATCTTGGGCAGGTTGACGCCGAAGGCAGGGCGCGGCAGGCCGGCGGCCGGGGGCCAGACTCGGGGAGCCGTTCACATCGAATGCGGCCGGGCGGGACGAGACACCGGGAGCCGTTCGATCAGTACCCCGTTGGGCCGTTCGATGGAGTCGACATCGCCCGCTCGGGGGACACTGCCCGTCGCGGGGCCGGCGGGCGGAGCGACTGGCGGCGCGAGCGCAATCACGCCCCGAATCGGAAATAACCGTCTCGCCTGATCCGCGAGGTTGATCTGCTTCGCTGATGGTTTGCGGCCGGGAGTCCCCACGATCGGGGCAAAGTGTGGCGTACGCCACCGTATCAGCGGGCAATATCGAGCAATTGGGTCTTTAGCCTCGTCAGGTGCATCCCGACGACCCCTCCGACCAGAAGCTGACCGACGCGCGCCCGACCACCCCATCGGACGACGCCGCATCAACCGAACGGACGATCGGCCGTCACCGCGCCTCCGAGCCGACCCGTCGCACCCTGCTGGGCTCGACCCCGGTCCGGGTGGCGCTGGCCACCGGTGTCACCTGCTGCCTCAGCCTCGTCGCGGTGGCCACCGCCCGGGGCAGCAGCGACGACACGACCCGCCCGGTGGAGCCACTCGCCGAGGCGATGGCCGACCGTGCGGCCATCGCCGACGAGCGCGCCTCCCGGTCGTTGGACCGCGACGTCGCCCCCGCGCGGGTCCTGCCCAGCCCGACGGCGAAGCCCACACCCAGCCCCACCGTGGCGCGCAAGGCGCCCAAGAAGCCGGTCAAGCCGCGCCGACCCCGACCGGTCGCCGGCCTCGACCAGGCGCAGATGGACAACGCGAAGATCATCGTGGACGTCGGCCTGGAGATGAAGATGCCGCGCCGCGCCCTCGTGGTGGCACTGGCCACCGCCATGCAGGAGAGCAACCTCTACAACCTGGCCAGCGACGTCCTGCCGGAGTCGGCCAACTACCCGAACCAGGGCAGTGGCTCCGACCACGACTCGGTCGGGCTGTTCCAGCAGCGACCGAGCAGCGGCTGGGGCACGGTGGCCGAGCTGATGCGCCCCTCGTACGCCGCACGGGCCTTCTACACCGCCCTCAACGAGGTCCCCGGCTGGCAGGACATGAGCGTCACCTACGCCGCCCAGTCCGTGCAGATCTCCGCCTACCCCGACGCGTACGCGCAGCACGAGGAGCGGGCGACGATCGTCGCGTCGGCGCTCACCGCCTGAGCCACCCGCCCACGCCGCCGCCCGGCACGGTCAGCGCCGGCCGGGCGGCGGTTCCGCGCTCCCACCGACTCCCACCCGACGTCCCGATACGCCGGCAGCCGCGGTCGGAGTGTCCGCGGGCACCTGGTCCACCGCCAGTTGACCGAGGATCTCGTCCACCCGGGCCTCACGCCGACGGCGGACGTACAGGGCCGCCTCGAAGTCCCGCCGGGCCTGCACGGCCTCCGCGTACGCCTGCTCCCGCACCTGCCGTGCCTCCTCGCGGGCCTGGTCCAACTCGACACGGGCCCGGGCCAGGAGGTCGGCGGCCTCGCGCCGCGTCGCGTCGTCGGCGTACCGGCCGGCACCGGTGTCGCCCAGGTCCAGCCGTCGGAGCAGCCCGCTGAGCCAGGCCGCCTCCTCGCGGATCTCGTCCCATTCCCGGCCCGACCCGGCGGCGCCCTGGGCCCGCGCCGCGAGCCGGGACAACCGGATCCCCAGCTCGTCCAGGCAGAAATCCACCTGCCGTTGGTCGTAACCGGTGTCAACGACGGAGAACCTCATACTGTCGCCCCCAGGCAGCTGCTGTTACTTCCCCACCTGGATCCTCGGCCCAGACCGCGACGGCCGAGTGGGTTCGGGAAAAATGTTCAGCATGCGTGCGCGGAGGTCGTGCGTCAGACGCGCTTGGGCAGCACGACCACCCGGCCGAAGAACTCGTCGATGCGGCGCACCACGTCGTTGAAGTCGTCCAGGTCGATCGGCTTGGTGACGTACGCGTTGGCCTGCAGCGTGTAGCTGCCGACGATGTCGGTGTCGGCGTTGGAGGTGGTCAGCACGACGATCGGAATGGTCCGCAGATCCTCGTCCTGCTTCACCGCGCCGAGCACCTGCCGACCGTCCATCCGCGGCATGTTCAGGTCGAGCAGGATGACGTCCGGTCGGCGGGCCTGCTGGTGCCGGCCCTCGGCGCGGAGGAACTCCATCGCCTCCTCGCCGTCGCTGACCACGTCGATGACCTTGTCGACGTCGGAATCCGCCAACGCCTCCTCGATCATGAGCACGTCACCCGGGTCGTCGTCGACGACCAGGATGCGTACCGGCTGCGGGCTGTCTGCGCCCATCACTACCTGCCTCGGGTCGGCGGGGCGGGACCTGACGGTCACCGCGCTGGCGGGGAAATCTAGCCCATCACGGGGAGGTCTGCGACGCGGGGTCGAGCGACTCCGGTTCGTAGCGCAACACGTCGGCGAGCCCGGTAACCCGCAACACCCGCTCGACCCGCCCGTTGGCGCCGGTGAGCCGAAGCCACCCTCCGTCGGCTGCCGCCTGGTTGTCCCCCCGGACGAACACGGCCATGCCGGTGGAGTCGCAGAACGTGAGGTCGGTGAGGTCGAGCAGCAGCCGGGTCTCACCGGCGGCGGTCAACTCCTCGATCGCGGCGGTCAACTGGGGGGCGGTGCTCAGATCCAGCTCGCCCGCGAGCCGCAACCAGACGCCCCCGCCGTCGCGCTCGACGTGGCTGACGCTGAACGTCACCGTGCTCCCCCTCGCTCCACCACCGGTGGGACGTTTGCAGTCCGGCAAGTATACGCAGAGCTGAGCCGTCGGCCGGAGGGCGCGGTGATCGACCGGAGCGGCCGTCGGGGGGCCTCGTCAGCGCTCGGCGACGGGGAGCGCGGCGCGCCCCAGGGCGAGCATGCGCCCCGCTCGGGGGAAGTCACGCAACGCGACGCCGTAGTGATCGAAAGGCAGCGCGACGGCGCCGGCGGGCACCCCGCGGCTCACCAGGATCTCTGCCAGCCACTCGACGAACTCGGTGAACAACGTGGGGTCGTCGACGTAGACCGCCGCGGCCAGGAAGTCCACGATGTGACCCAGGTCGCTCACCGTCGAGTCGAGCTGGGTGGCGCTGTAGGCGCGCGCCGCCGGCACCCGCTCTAGCAGGTCGGCCAACGCGCCGTCGATCAGCTCACCCCGACGCCGCACCAGGCTCGCGTACTCGTCGTCGGCCAGGTGCGCCAACCGCGCCGACGGCACCCCGCGCAGCGCCCGTTCGTCGGCGATGAGGTCGGCCGCCCCGGGGGCGTCCGGCGCCCAGGCCACGCCGAGCCGACGCGCCCACCGGCCGTCCGTGCCGAACCCACGCCCGCCGACCACCACGGGTACGTCCGAACGGCGGCACGCCTCGATCATCCGGTGGGCGTACGGCAGCCGCATCGGCAGCGCACACGCCAACGCGACCGCGTGCGCGTCGTAGCGGTGCAGGTACGACACGAGGTGCGCCGCGGGCACGCTGGCGCCCAGGAAGGTCACCTGCCAGCCGCGCAGCCGCAGCACCTCGGCCACCAGCCGGGGCGGCAACGCGTGCCACTCGCCGTCCATGCAGGCGACGACGACCCGTCCGCCGGTCGGGCGCGGGTTGGCGTGCGCGGCAACCGCCGCCACCACCTGCTCGCTGATGTGGGTGGCCGCGTGCTCCTGGGCGACGCTCCACTCGTTGCGCGCCCACCGCTCGCCCACCTCGGCCTGCGCCGGCGCGACCAGGTCCAGCAGCACCCGCTCGGCCGGTACGCCCACGTCGAGCAGGCCGATCGCCAGGTCGATCGCGGCGTACTCGTCGGCGTCGGCGAGGCAGTCCAGGTAGCTGGCGAAGGCCCCGGCAGGGTCGGCGGCCGTCGTGGCGGCGGTCACGCGTCGATCTCCCCCGGCTGGGCGATGTCAGCGAGCTCGGGCACCGAGTGCAGGTGCCGCGGCCCGCGTCCGCCCGGGCCGCTCGCCCGCAGCGCCAGCACCGCGATGTCGTCGTGGTCGCCCTGCGCCAACCAGTCACAGGTGACCTGCTCCACCCGCTCGGCCAGGGCCGGCGCGGGCATCCGTTGACAGCCGGTCACGGCGGCGACCAGGCGTTCCGTGCCGAACTGCTCGTCGCCACGGCGGCCACCACGGGCCTCGGTCACGCCGTCGCTGTAGAGCAGACAGGTCTCCCCCGGTGCCAGCCGCACTGTCACCTCGCCCACCCGGGGGTCGGGGACCACCCCGATCAGCATGCCGCGCAGCGGCACCGACTCCACCTCGCCGGAGTTGCGCAGCACCAGCGGCGGAAGGTGCCCACCGCCGGCCATGGTGAGGGTCAGGCCACCGTCGCGCTGCGGGCGGGCCACGCCGAGCACGATCGTGGCGAAGCGGCCCTGGCCGTGCGCCTGGGTGGTCTCCAGCAGCGCGTCGTTGAGCAGCCGCAGTAGCCGCCCGGGTTGCGACTCCAGCCGGTGCAACGCCTGCAGGCACTGACGCAACTGGCCGGTGAAGACGGCGGCCTCGACGCCCTTGCCCGACACGTCGCCGAGGAAGAACACCGAGCCTCCGTCGGCGAGCCGGTGCGAGCCGTAGAAGTCACCGCCGATGCGCAGCCCCGCCTGCGCGGGCCGGTACGCGGTGCCCCACTGCACGCCCGCGGCCTCGGCCGGCTCGACCGGCAGCAGGCTGGCCTGGAGCGTGTCCGCGACCTCCGCCTGGTCGCGATAGAGCAGTGCGGTGGTCAACGCCGCGCCGGCACGGGCCGCGAACGCGCGGGTCAGGTCGACGTCGGCCTCGTCGTACCAGCGGGTGGCGCGGCGGGCCACCAGCAGCACACCGACCGGCGCGTCCCGGCCGGGCAGCGGGACGACCCGGGCGGCGCTGTCGGTCCCGGCGAGCGCGGGCAGCCAACCGGCGTCCACCGCCTGCTCGACCAACCAGTCCACCGCGTGCGGTTCGACCCCGGTCAGTGCTTCGGCGATGGCGGTCGGCAGGTCACCGCCGGCCAGCACCCCGCTGTCCACGGTCGGGGCGTCGTCGTCGGTGCGCGAGGCCCGCCACCAGCGGGCCCTACCGGCACGTGGGGCGAGCACCAGCACGGCCACCTCGGCCAGGGTCGGCACGGCGAGGCGGACGACCGCGGCGGCGGCCCGGTCGGGGTGCAGCGGATTGCCCAGCTTGTCACCGACCACGGCCAGGAACGCCGAGCGCGCCCGCTCGGCGAGCAACGCGTCGGCGCGGCTGACACGGTCGGTGACGTCCTCGACGTACCAGCAGCAGCGGGCTCCGGAGAGGGGCACCTGGCGGGCGGTGAGCCGGCGCCCTCGATGCGTGAAGTCGCCGTCGGCCATCGAGGGCACAGCGGCCGCGTCGAGCAGCGCGCCGGGAGTCACCTCGGGCAGCAGACGTTGCGCGACCGGGCTGACGTGCCGCACGACGCCGTCGGCGTCACAGACGATCAGGCCCTCCCGGAAATGCTCGACGACCTCGAACCAGTCGGGGGCGTCGAGATCCCGGTCCGGGGCGAGCGGCGGCAGCGCGGCGGAGGACCACGCCGGGGACCGTGTCGTACTCGGCGTGGGAAGCCGTCCGTCGCCCGGGTCTACGTCCCTGACGTCGGAAGCAGTCACCAGCTGAGCCTCACTCCTTGTCGTCCACCCGTAGCCACGCCGGAAACCGGCGTCCATGGTCAGAACTCTCCAGCCCACCCTACGCCCGTCGGCGAACAGTGGCACCTCAGCGGATTCGGGGGGCGACACCGCCGCGCCTCCGCTTTGCGTTTCGTCGCCCGACTGGGAACATGGTGGGATGTCCGATCAGCTGTTGACCATCGAGGCGATCCGGCTCGACGCCGGGCACGTCCGACTCCGGCTGACCGGCGACCTCGACTACGACACCGCGCCCGAGTTGACCGCCGCGGCAGCCGCCCTGCACGGCGACGACGAGGTGCTGGTCGATCTGACCGGGGTCGGCATCTGCGACTCGTCCGGGCTCAGCGCGCTGCTGGTGATGCAGCGCAGCGCCGGGGCGATCCGGCTGACCGGTGTCAGCCCGCAGTTGCAACGGATGCTCGACCGCACGGGCCTGGCCGAGTTGCTGGCCATCCAGCACGACGACGACCTCCGCGCCACCGGCTGATCGTCGGCCACCCCGGCGAGCCGGGGTGGCCCCCGACCCTGGGACCTGGGGTCGGGGGCCGGAAGAATGCCTAGGGGGCCGTCATCGGCTGGAGCCGGGGCCCGTTCTCACGCAGTTCGCCGGTCGGGGGCGGTTCGATGTCCTCGGGCTCTCCCGAATCGGGCGTCTGGTACAGATATCGGACGAACTGCCCACCCGCCTCGTTGTCGTCCGCGCCGGGCCACTGGCCGATGCAGTCCATACCGACCACCTCGCGCCCGGTGCCGTCGGCCTCCTCCAGCAGCGCCCACAGGCTCACCGGGTAACACCTGGTGACCTCGGGAGAGAGCTGCCAGCGTGCGTACCAGCCGGGTCGGGCGGGGACGATCTCGACGATCTGCTTCATGACGACCTTCCTTCCGCGTACCTCGGAAGAACTCCGGTCCTGAGCCGATCGTGCGGGCCGTGCGGGTGAGCACCCCTCACCCCCGCCGGATGAAGCGCCGACGAAGGCCGGACCGGCCCGGCCGGCACCCGCCGTTTCCTTCTCGGCGACGGCGGGAAGGCGACTGGCGCAGCCACGATCCCCAGCGGAAGGGGTGCCACATGCGCAAGCAGATGGAAGGCGACAACCAGAGGCGTCGCGCGCTGGCCCGGCAGGCCCGCGAACAGAGTCGCCAGCCCAGCGAGGTCGGCGCCAGCCTGAGCGCCTCCAAGCAACCCAGGAGCCTCGACGCCGGCAAGCGAGCCGGCCCACCGCCGGCCGGACGGCACAAACCAGACACCACGCGTGGCGGCCCGGCGCCGCCGCAGCTCGGCAGCGCCGACAATCCCCGGCCGCAGCCGTCTCCGCCGAGCGGCGCGTCCGGTGTGCGCAGCATGGGCTACCACGACCTGGTCGACGAGGTCCGTCGTCGTGCCGGGGTCGACTTCAGGACCGCCAAGGTGGGCACCGAGGCGACCGTGCTGGTCCTCGCCTTCGCACTGGAGACCGCCGAGCGGCAGCGGCTGCTCGCGGCGGTGCCGGCGTCGCTGCACGACGTGCTGCCCGTCGACGGCATCGAGCGGCACCAGGACCTACCCGGCTTCCTGGCGGAGGTGGGCCGGATCAGCGGTAACACCCCGGAGCAGGCCCGATACCAGGCCGAGGCGACAATGGCCGCGCTCGCCGCTCAGGACGGCGACCTGGTCGAGTCGTTGCACGTACCCGACGGGCTGCGCGACCTGCTCGACCCGCCAGAGGCCGGCGGCGGCCTGGTCGGCGCCTCCACCACCACGCCCACCCTGGACGCCGACGAGATCGACGCGGCGCTGGACGACCTGCCCTACTGGTCCGGCGACAGCGAGGGCTTCTACCGGGTGGTCGCGCTGCCGCCGGACAACCTGGACCGGGTGCTCGCCCGCCTCGACCAGCTGCGCCGGGACACCGGCCGCGGCCCGAGCATCGGACGTCCCGGCGACACCGCCGCGGTCCTGACCGTACGCACCAACCAGGCCGACGGGGTGACCGCGCTCGACGTGGACCTCGCCCACCAGATCGACGATGCGATCGACGAGGTGGGGGCCGGGATGGCCGGCGGCTGACCGGCCACCGTGACCCGGGCGGGCCGGCGGGCGGGGGCACCCCGCTCCGCCGGCTCCCCGGCCGTGCCGGGGCCAGCGCCGGGCTGGACCGTGGGCTCGGTTAGCGTGCCGGTCATGAACCGCGCCGCCGACCGTCTGGAGCTGGTCGTCGACCCGGTCCGCCGGACCGGGCGAACGCTGCTGTCCGCCGGTGTCGAGCAGTCGTACGTGGACGTCGAGGATCCCCGGCACCTGCACTTCGAGTACGTCCGGCGGATCACCTCGGCGGTGCAGGCGGCGGCCCCGGCCGGCGCGCCGCTGAGCGTCCTGCACCTGGGCGGCGGCGCGTTGACGCTGCCCCGCTGGTTGGCCGCCACCCGACCCGGCTCGCCGCAACGGGTCGTCGAGCGGGACGCGGCGGTGGTCGAGCTGGTGGCCCGGGAGTTGCCGCCGCTGCCGCCGGAGGTGCGGGTGGAGGTCGCCGACGCCCGGGACGCCCTGACCGACACCCCGGACGGCCAGTACGACCTGGTGATCGCCGACATCTACCGGGCCGCCCAGATGCCCCGGCACGTGCGCACCGTCGAGTTCGCCGCCGAGGTGGCCCGTGTCCTCGGCCCAGGCGGGACGTACCTGGTCAACGTCACCGACCTGCCGCCGCTGGTCGGCACGCGGGCACAGGTGGCGACGTTGCGGGCGGTCTTCGCCGACGTGTGCGTCATCGGCGACCGGCGGATGCTGCGCGGCCGGCGGTACGGCAACCTGGTGCTGGCCGCCACCTCCCGCCCCGACGGGCTGCCGGTGGCCCGACTGGCGGTGGCCGCCCTGCGCGACCCGGTGCCCGGTGGCCTGCTGCACGCCACCGCGCTCGACTTGTTCGTCGCCTGTGCCCGCCCGGTCACCGACGCGGACGACGGGCGCTGACCACCGTCGACCCGCCGCACACTGTGTGCACCGAACACCCATCGTGTCCCCGATGCCGGGTTTCCGACGCCCCACGAGGGGAAGTCGCGGCGGATGAGCAACGCCGACGATCGGGCGACGGCCCGCCGGACGCTGATCGTGATCGGCCTGGTGCTGGCGACTGTGCTCGCGCTGGCCTTCGTGTACGTGACCCGCCGGGTGCTGACCTGGGCCGTGGTCGCCGCGTTCTTCGCCGTCGCGCTCAAGCCCCTCGTCGACCGGCTGCAACGCCGTCGCGTCCGACGCCGGTCCCTGGCCACGCTGCTCGTGTTCCTCGCCGCGTTCGTGCTGCTGGCGATCCTGGCGGCGCTCATCCTGGTGCCGTTGTTCGACGAGGTGGGCCGGTTCGCCGACCGGGCGCCCGGACTGTTGCACGAAGCGCGCGCCGGTCAGGGCCCGCTGGGGCGCCTGCTGGAGCGCACCGGGGCGCGACGTTACCTGAGCGAACACTCCGGCCAACTGAGCGACCTCGGCACCCGGCTGCGTCAACCCGCGGTGGGCGTGCTGCGCGGCGTCGTCGAGACGGTCGCCGGGCTGGTCACGGTCATCGTGCTGGCGTACCTCATGGTGTTGGAGGCCCCGCGGATCACCCGGGGCGTCCTCGCGGTGGCCGGGGACGGTCAGGGCGAGCGACTGCGCCGGGTCGGCCGGGAGGTGTCGCGGACGGTCACCGGCTACCTGACCGGCAACCTGCTGATCAGCGTGATCTGCGGGGTGTTGACCTACGTGGTGCTCGCCGTCACCGGGGTGCCGTTCGCGGCCGTGATCGCCCTGCTGGTGGCGGTGGCCGACCTGATACCGCTGGTCGGCGCGACGCTCGGCGCGGTGATCGCGGCCGGGGCCGGGTTCCTGCACTCTCCCACCGCAGGCGTGGTGGTGCTGGTCTTCTTCGTGGTCTACCAGCAGGTGGAGAACCACCTGCTGCAACCGCTCATCCTGTCCCGGGCGGTCCGGCTCAACCCGCTGACAGTGCTGGTCAGCGTGCTGCTCGCGGCGGAGCTGGCCGGTCTGCTCGGCGCGCTGCTGGCCATCCCCGCCGCCGGCATCGTCCAGACCCTGCTGCGGGAATACGGGCCGCGCCGGCTCCGGCCCGGAACCGCACGTCGACCGGCCGGTCCCGCCCCGCAGGGCTGACCGGCGCGGCACCCGCTCAGCGGGCCCGGGTCGCGACCTCCGGCGTGGTGCTCTCCAACGGCACCGCGTTGCCCGGCACCAACCCCAGTTGCACCGCCGACCGGGTCAGCGCGGCGTCCAGGGCCCAGTCGGCACTGACCCGTGTGCGGTTTCCCGGCATCGCCATCAGGTGGTACGCCCGGGTCACCGCCTTCGCCGGCAGCCCGGCCAGGTTGACGTGCAACGGGTTCGCCGCCGCGTCCTTGCCGCCCAGGTCGACGACCCAGCCCAGGTCGTGGTGCTTGTACGGCTTGCGCCGGCCGAAGCCGTACGACGCCGCGATGTTGTGCGCCGCGCGTTTGCCCTGCCGCTGCGCGTGCTGAGCTGTCATCCCGCAGACCTTCCCAGGGTTGAGCAGGTCCGGCACCGCGGCAGCGTCACCGATGGCGTACACCTCCGGGTAGCCGGGGACGTTGAGGAACTCGTCGGTCACCAGCCGGCCCCGGTCGGTACGCAACCCCAGCTCGTTGACGAACGGGTCGGGCCGCACCCCCACACACCACACGAGGCTGCAGGTCGGCACGTACTCGCCGTCGGTGAGCTTCACCCCGTCGCAGGTGGCCTCCGCCACCGACGTGCCCATCCGGACGTCCACACCCCGCCGTTCGAGCACCCGGTGCGAGGTGTCCGACATCCGCTTGTCCAGCTCCGGCAGCACCCGGGACGCGACGTCGAGCAGCATCCAGCGCGGGCGGACGGTGAGCCGGGGCCGCTGGGCGTGCAACGCGTCGGTGAACAACTGCCCGTGCGCGGCGACCTCGGTGCCGGTGTAACCGGCGCCCACCACCACGAACGTGGCCCGCGCCTGCTGCTCGGCCGGGTCCTCGGCCTGCTCGGCCAACTCGATCTGCCGGACGATGTGGTCGTGCAGGTAGACAGCCTCCGGTAGGCCACGGAAGCCGTGCGCGTACTCGGTCACCCCGGGGATCGGCAGCAACTTGTTCACACTGCCCACGGCGAGCACCAGCCGGTCGTACGCCAGCCGGTTCTTGTCCCCCTCCGCCTGGGTGAAGCCGACCCAGCGGTTCTGCAGGTCGACGTGGTCCGCCTCGCCGATCACCACACGGACGTTCTTGAGCGTCCCGGTCAGCGGCACCGCGATCCGTTTGGGCTCGACCACCCCGGCGGCAACCTCGGGCAGCAACGGCAGATAGAGGAAGTAGTCGGTGGAGTTCAGCACCACGATCTCGGCCCGGTCCCGGGCGATCCGGCTCAACGTCTTCGCCGCGTGGTAACCGGCGAACCCGGCCCCCACGATCACCACACGAGGTTTCGTCATTGCGGGCCGTTTCCCGTCGGAGCCCGGGACAAACGTCCCCGAAGCAGTCGGTCGCCTTGCGGAGTTCACACGATCGCAACAGTCGCGCCGGCAACTCCTGGCCGCTCCCACGGCGTTTGAGGTCGCGTCACACGTCCCCGACCTCCGGAGTGAACCCGTGCGTTACCGATCCACCGTCGCGGTGCTGGCGTCCATGACGCTGCTCGCCGGCTGCACAGCCGACCCGCCAGCGGCACCGACGAGGGGCGGCACCTTCGCGACCCCGTCCGGCGGTCCAGCGCTCTCCGGCCCGTACGCGGCCTGGACGGCGGGCCTCTCCACGCCGGTCGTCGACCCGCTCTACCCCGAGCGCGGCACCGACGCGGTGGACGTCCTGCACTACGGGCTGGATCTCGACTGGTCGCCCAGCAGGCGCACCCTCACCGGCACCGCGACCGTGCACCTGCGGCCCACCCGGGACGCACAGTCGGTGAGCCTGGACTTCACGCCGTACGCCATCGACACCGTCACCGTCGACGGCCAGGCCGCCAAGGGCGCGGTCTCCCGCGAGAAGCTCGTGGTCGAGACCCCGGTCCGCGCGGACGTCCCGATCACCCTGGTCGTCGGCTACCACGGCAAGCCGTCGACCACCCCGATGCCCTCCAAGCGTGGCGACGCCCACCCGCTCGGGCTGACCGTCGACAGCGACGGCGGGGTCTGGACGATGCAGGAGCCGTTCGGGGCGTTCACCTGGTACCCGGCCAACGACCACCCGTCCGACGAGGCGCTCTACGACATCGCGGTCACCGCACCCAAGGGGTGGACGGGTGTGGCCAGCGGCACCCCGGTCGGGCAGAGCGGCAACACGTTCAGCTACCGCAGCACCGCCCCGGTGGCGTCGTACCTGACCACGCTCGCGGTCGGGAAGTACAAGAAGTTGGCGGCCACCGGTCCACGCGGCATCCCGGTCACCACCTGGTACCGCGCGAAGGACGCGCAGTATCTGCCGATGCTCAAGCGGTCACCGGCGTTCCTGACCTGGCTGGAGGAGCGCTTCGGGCCGTACCCGTTCGATTCCGCCGGCCTCGTCATGGTCGAGTCCGGCTCGGCCATGGAGACCCAGCAGATGGTCACCCTGGGCGAGGTCCAGCCGCAACGCGGTGACAAGATGTTCGACCTCACCACCGTGCACGAGTACGCCCACCACTGGTTCGGCGACGCCGTCACCCTCACCGACTGGCGCGACATGTGGCTCAACGAAGGCTGGGCCCTCTACGTGCAGAAGCTCTACGAGCAGGACAAGTACGGGCTGTCCGACGCCGAGCTGGTCGCGTCGAGCCGGCAACGCGACGGGGAACTGCGCAAGGAGTACGGCCCGCCGAGCAAGCCCGACCCCGGCGAGTTCGGTGCGACGAACGTCTACACCTGCGGCGCGGCGATGCTGCGCCAACTGCACCAGGCGCTGGGCGACGAGCGGTTCTTCGACCTGGCACGTGGTTGGGTGCAGGAGAACCTGCACACCCAGCAGACCAGGGCGTCGTTCACCGCGTACGTCAACAAGAAGACCGGCCACGACTTCACCGCGTTGATCGATGCGTGGCTGGACTCCCCCACGACGCCCCCGGAAACCGGCCCCCTCCGGTAGTGACGCACTGACCCGCCGCCGGGTCGCCGGCCGCCGAGATCGGCGGGGACAGGTCAGGCGGCGGGTTGGGCGGTGATCGCCCACCGCTCGTGGTCGCGCCAGGCGCCGTCGACGAACAGGTAGTCCGGAGAGAAGCCCTCCAACCGGAAACCGAGCTTGCGGGCCACCCGCCGGGACGGCTCGTTGCCCGGCTGGATGTTCGCCTCCAGCCGATGCAGCCCGGCGCTCGTGAACGCGTGGTCGATCACCAGGGCGACACCCGCCGAGGCGTGCCCGGTCCCGCTGTACGGCAGGAACGCCGCGTACCCCAGGTACCCGCCGCGCAGCGCGCCCAGCACGATCCCGCTGATGTTCACGTAACCGGCGATCTCGCCGCTGGCCCGGTCACAGATCAGGTAGCCGGCGCTGTCACGGCGACGGATCCGGCGCAGGTAGTCGTCGTACTCCTCGGGGGTGCCCGGCGCTGCCAACCACGGGTGGTGCAGGTCCCGGCTGCGCCGCGCGGCGGCGACGAACTCGTCGGAGTCGGTGGGCCGGGGCCGCCGGATCGCGGCGGGACCACCGCTACGCAGGTATCTCACGGCCGACCACTCTGACCGACCGCTGCCGCCGTTGTCCAACCGGCCGCCCGGTGGGCGCACGTGACCACCACATCACTGATCGAGCACGATCATGCGGGCGTTGGTCGCGCCGAGCGAGGCATCAGCAGGCTGAACTCCTGACCATCAGGGTCGGCCAGCGCGAGACGGCCCGTCCCGTCCGGGTCGATGCCGAGCCGGGTCGCACCGAGCGAGAGCAGACGGTCGACCTCGACCTGCCAGTCGACGCCAGCGGCCGGGGCGAGATCGAAACGCACCCGGTCCCGGCCGCCGTTCGACATGTACGGCGGACCGCCCCAGGTGATCTTCGTGCCACCGTTCGGTGACTGGATGGCGGTCTCCTCGCCCTCGTCCCAGACCAGCGGCCACCCGAGCGCCCGACTCCAGAAGTACCCCACCGCCTGCGATCCGTCGCAGGCCAGCGCACCGACGAAGCCGCAGCCGGCGAGGAAATTGTTACCCGGTGCGATGACGTCGAACTCGTTGCCCTCGGGGTCGGCGAGCACCACATGATCGATCTCCGGGCCCTGCCCGATGTCGGCGTGCCGCGCGCCGAGATCCAACGCCCTGGCCACCGTCTGCCGCTGGTCCTCCAACGAGCTGCTGGTCAGGTCGAAGTGCATCCGGTTCTGGGCGACCTTCGGCTGATCCCAGGGCACGAAGCGCAGGCGCAGTTCCGGGTCGGCTCCCGGCAGGACCAGGACGCCGTCCTGCGGATCCTCCACCATCTCCCAGCCCAGCAACGCGGACCAGAACCGGGCGAGCCGCAACGGCTCACGCGCGTCGAAGGTGATCGCGAACAGGTGTGCGGTCATCGCTACGCTCGTCTCCCATCCGACCGGACGCCGTGCCAGCCGTCGGAGCGCGAGCCTAGGGATGCGCCAGGGCGACCGCACCCGAGTTTCGGCGGGGTCATCCCCGGTAGGGCGGGGCCACACCCCAGCCCCAGCGTGGGACCGGGCAGCCTCCCTGATCTATCGCTGCCCTGCGGCGGTGGCTGATCAGGGGCACCGCGCGGCGCGTCGTCGGTGCGAGAATCCACCGGTGGAGAACGAGTTGCGGGCGGCCCTGACCGGCGTACGGGACGCGTTCGCCCGGTATCCGCGCCGCGCGGTGCTCGATGGATGCCCGCACTGCAAGGGCAGCGTGCTGGTCGACGAGCAGGACCTGTTCTCACTGACCATCAGCCTCGGCACCACGGTCGGCACCCGGGCCGATGTGAAGGCCCTGCTCCCCGTACTCTTCGAGCGCCTGCTCGCCGCCGACGACCTCGACCCCGGCATCGTCCTGGGCAAGCTCCCCCACCAGGAGTGGCGCACCTGGCCGGGGCGCGAGCAGACCGCCGTCGACGCGTACCTCGACGCGGTGTGGCGGTCGTTGCTCGCCGGCCACCCGTCGCGGCTCGGGTCGTTCACCGACCCGGCGACCTTCCTGGACGCGGCCCGCGCGGCCGACGAGCGCGTCGACCGATTCCTTGCCGTCTGGGACGCCACGCTCACCCCGCCGGCCGACCGTCATTTGGCCGACCTGGTCAGCGGACTCAGCTTCGCCAACCAGAAGCCGAGCGTCCTCGGCGACTGGTTACGCCGGGACGCGACGCGCGACCGCCTCCACCGCGCATGGGAACGTGACCACGATTCGCCCTGGGCCGATGACCTCGCCCGCGCCTACGACCTCCTCCGGCAGTGACGGCGGCCGCTTCGCCACTGAACCAGATGCACCTACACGAGCTGACGTCGACCAAGAAGCGCCCTCGACGAGGAGACCCGATGGATACCGGAGCGCAGGACTGCGTCGTTGCCGCTCTGTCCAGCCTGGTGCACGGCCGTGTCGACAGTGGCCAGGTAACCCGGGAGCCCGGTCGACAACTGCGGTGGGTGGCAGCCGGCACTGCCACGCCGCCGGTCGTGCTGATCTCCGGAGCCGGCGAAGTCGGGCTGGACTGGGCCGTCGTCCTCCCGTCGTTGGCCCAGACGACTCGCGTCATCACCTACGACCGAGCCGGCCTCGGCGCCAGCGACCCCGTCCCGCGACCGACACTGGATGCCCAGGTGCGCGACCTCGTGGCGCTGCTGGACAAGGTCGGTCCCGCCGTACTGGTCGGCCACAGCTGGGGTGGACTGCTCGCCCAACTGGCCGCGTTCGCCAGCCCCGACCACACGCTTGGCCTGGTCCTGCTCGATCCGTTCCACGAGGACACCACGGCAGAGGTGCCGCTGGGTCTGCGTGTCTCGTCGAACCTTCTGTTCAACGCCATCCCGCTGCTCAAGGCGATCGGGCTCTTCGACCGGATCGCCGCGAACATGGGCCGCACGCTCGCTGAGCGCTGCACCGACGACCCCGAGACCCAGGCTCTGGTCGTCGAGGCGTACCGGGCCAGCTATCGCACCTCCGCTCAGGTCGCGACCATTCGCGCGGAGAACCGCCTCGCCAACACCTGCACCCGAGAGGTACGCGCCGCACGGGCGACGTCGACCGCACCCGACGTGCCGATGAGGATCCTGACCGCGACCCGCGGCAAGCCGCCAGCGCTGCGACAGCGCGCCGGGGACCTCGCCGACCGGACCGCCACGGCCTTCCCCCGCGGCATCCACGTCGTGGTGCCCGACAGCGGCCACTACATCCACAAGGACCAGCCGGCCGCCGTGGTCGACGCCGTGCGCGCTGTCCTCGCCCAGGCCGACGGGAAGACGCCGTAGCGGACCCACGGCGTGTCAGCAGCCGGGCGACCGACCGGTCAGAGCGGGCCGGAGAACGGCTGCTGCATCGGCATGGGGACCTGGAGGAAGGTCGTGCCGCGCATGTCCAGCCAGGCCCGGTCGGGCCCACGGACCAGTCGCATCATCACCGCTTCACAGGACGGGCAGCGCGCCACCAGGCCCGGGGCGTGCGAGTAGACGTGCAGGCTGGCCATCGAGCCGGTCATCCCGCAGTTCTCGCAGCGGCCCATCGCGCTGCTCAGGTCGACGGTGAACAGCTCGCGCATCGGGCCGTCGAGCATGTTGCCGTCCACGTACGACATCTCGGTCATCGGATCTCCTCGACAGGGCGTGCGTCAGCCGGTGGGGCCGAAGCGTTCGGTCTTGACCCGCCGCGACGGGTGACCCAGCCCCACCAGCAGGTCGGCCACGGTCTCCACGAACGCGGTCGGGCCACACACGTAGGTGAGCGGTTCCAGGTCCGGCGGCCAGCCGTGCGTGTTGACGTCCGCCAGCCCGATCCGGTGCGGCTCACCGCGCCAGCCCTCGGGCGCCTCGCGGGTGTAGACGTACGCGACATCCAGGCCGAAGTCGTCGCGGACCCGGCGACGCAGCTCGTCGGCGTAGATCACGTCGCCGGGCGTGCGCACCGAGTAGATCAGCCGGAACGGCGCCTTGCTGCCCACCGCCCGCCGGGCCCGGATCATCGCCATCAGCGGCACGACGCCGGAGCCACCGGCGACGAGCTGCACCGGTGCGGTCTCCTCCGGCCGCCAGATGAACCACCCACCCAGCGGTCCGCGGACCTCCAGCGGGTCGCCTTCACCGAAGACGTCGATGAGGTACGGGGACACTTCGCCGTCGTGCACCCGTTGGACGGTCACCTCGACGCGCGGGCCGCCCGGCCCGTCCACGACCGGCCCGGCGATCGAGTACGACCGGGCAGCCTGGTAACCGTCCGGGGCGGTGAGCCGCAGGTCGACGTGCTGCCCGGGCAGGTGCCCCGGCCAGTCCGGCACCTCCAGCACCAGGGTCTGCGCGCTCGGTGTCTCCACCCGACGCTCCACCAGCCGGCCCACCTGCCAACGGTTCGGCGTCCGGCGCTGGGTGCTCGTCGCCACGGCGCGCTCAGTCACCCTGGTACCGCTGTTCGCGCCACGGGTCGCCGTAGTCGTGGTAGCCGGCGGTCTCCCAGAACCCCGGCTCGTCCATCGTCTTGAGCCGGATGCCGCGCACCCACTTGGCGGACTTCCAGAAATACAGGTGGGGCACCAGCAGTCGCGCCGGCCCGCCGTGCTCGGCGGGCAGCGGGGCGCCGTCGAAGGTGTGCACCACCCAGGCCTGACCGCCGCGCAGGTCGTCGAGCGGCAGGTTGGTGGTGTACCCACCGTAGGAGTGCGCCAGCGCGAAGTGCGCTCCCGTGTCGACGTCGGCGAGCAGGGTGTCCAGTGAGACGCCCTGCCAGGTGGTGCCGAGCTTGGACCAGCGGGTGACGCAGTGGATGTCCACCTGCGGCGTCTCCTGTGGAAGGGCCATCAACTCCTGCCACGACCACCGGTGTTCGCTGCCGTTCTCGGCGGCGATGACGAACTCCCAGGTGTCCAGGGACACTCGGGGCGTCGGGCCGGCCGAGAGCACCGGAAAGTCCTCGGTCAGGTACTGACCGGGTGGCAGGGCCGGCTCCTGCGTTCGGGGCCGACCCTGGAAGCCCGGTGACACGATTCCCATTGCACAGTCGTACCACCCGCGCCGGTGGGTGCGGGAGCTTTCCCGCGTACCCCCTCGTCGTCGCGGCGCGGCGCGGTCAGTGCCGTTCCGCGACGACCTCGCGATCCTCGGGTACGTCGCCACCCCGGGTGGCGCGCAGGCTGGTCACGGTGACCACCACCAGCACACCGATGATCACGCCGAGCGAGGCCAGGGTGGGGATCTGCGGCACGCTGTCCCAGATGCCGTGCGCCCAGTGCAGACCGAGCTTGAGGCCGATGAACGCCAGGATGATGGCCAGGCCGTAGCTGAGGTGCACCAGCCGGCTCAGCGCCGCGTGCAGGACGAAGTAGAGCGCGCGCAGGCCGAGCAAGGCGAACGCGTTGGTGGCGAAGACCAGGTACGGGTCGTCGGTGATGCCGTAGACCGCCGGCACCGAGTCGACCGCGAAGACGATGTCGGTTGCCAGTACGGCGACCACCACCAGGGCGAACGGGGTGAGGGCCCGCTTCGCACCCTGCCGGACGGTCATCCTGGTGCCGTGGTAGTCGTCGACCACCGGCATGACCTTGCGCAGCAGCTTCACCGAGCGCATCTTGTTGATGTCGACTTCCTGCTGGTGCCCGGACATGGCGTCGCGCAGCAGCTTCGCCGCGGTGGCGAGGAGGATGATCGCGAAGAGCAGGAAGGCGAAGTCGAGGGTCTTCAACGCGGCCGCGCCGAGGGCGATGAAGACGGCCCGCAGCACCAACGCGCCGGCGATGCCGTAGAGCAGCACCCGCTGGGCCAGCACCGCCGGCACCGCGAACGCGGCCAGCAGCAGCATGAAGACGAAGAGGTTGTCGACCGAGAGCGACTTCTCCACCAGGTAACCGGTGAGGTACTTCACGCCCTGGTCGGAGCCGTAGCGGGACCAGATCCAGGCGCCGAACGCCAGCGGCAGGGCGACGTAGAACGCCGACCAGCCGATGGCCTCCCGCATGGACACCTCGTGCGGGCGGCGGGTGACCAGGAAGTCCAGCACCAGCAGCAGGACCACGCCGATGATCGTGACCGCCCACAGCGTGGGCGTGCCGACCGACGACAGGTCACTGGCGGCGGACAGGTACGACACTTCGCTCATTGGGGTCTCCTCGAACACCGTCATGTTCGAGGTCTCCTTCACCCATTACGTGATGGGCAACCACCCGAGGCGCGCCGGGCGCGCCGTACTGACCGGAATGGTTCGTGGGAAGTACTCCCCTCGCACGACAAGGTTAGGCCAGGCCGAATCGCCATGCCAAGCGGGACATCGATGGTTGCCCTGGTAAACCGCTGTGTGCACCCGGAAGAGCCGCTGTCAGGCGCGGCGAAGCATCACGCCCGGCGCCATCGCCTGCTCGACCAGGCCCCGGTAGTCACGCGGCAACTGGGTCACCACGTCGTCGAACTCACCACCGGTGATCGCCTCGCGCAGGGTGGTGAAGACCGCCCGCGCGGCGTCGTCGGCCGCGGCCTCCTGCACACCGGCACGTGACGCGACCCGCGCGACGAACTCCGCCGCCCCGAACCGGTCGGCCTGTTCGGTGCTCGGGCTCGGCTTGAGCACCAGCTGCAACGGCTGCGGCAGTTGAACGGCCAGGTCCAGGACCTCACCACCGGTCAACCGCTCGGCGAGCGTCTCCAACACCGCCCGGGTCAGCTCGACCGCCCGCTCGGACGACGTCGCGGTGCGCTGGGAAACCTGGTCGATGAAGGTGTCGTAGTTCATCGCGTACTCCCTCTGGGCTCGCGTCGGCGTCTGCGACTACCCACCGCGACCCGGCGGAAACGGCGGGGTTTCCCTCTCTCCGGCGCGCGTGACCGGCCGGCGGGCGGGTAACCGCCGCCGGTCGTCACCACACCGATGCCCGAGGGAGCCCCTGCCATGGCGAGCTACGCCGAGGTCCTGCAGTACCTGTCGAGCCTGGACTACCCGGCCGAGAAGGACGACGTGGTCCGCGAGGCCGAACGGGAGGGCGCCCCGCCGGACGTGCTGAAGGCACTGCGCGCGCTGCCGCCGGTGGACTACGCCAACGGCACCGAGGTCGCCCGGTCGGCCGGGATCGAGGCCGCACCCGAGGTGGGCGCCGCCCAACGCGCCGAGCAGGCCCGGGACAAGAAGCACAACCGGGTCTCGCAGCACCTGCGCGGCATCTGACCCGGCGGTGACGCCCATCGCCCGGAGACGGGACCGTCACCGATGACCCACACCGGCCCGTCCCGGCCCGTGGAGGTACGTTTCCCCGCCGCGCGGCAGCTCGCCGTGGTGGCGGTGGTCGGCATCATCGCCGGCTGCGCCTTCTTGCTGCTGCTGCCACTGCCGCTCGCCGCGCTGGCCGGCTGGGACGTGGGCGCGCTGAGCTGGCTCGTACTGGTGTGGCTCAAGCTCTGGCCGATGGACGCCGAGCGGACCGCCCAACTGGCCGTGCACGAGGACCCGAACCGGGCGATCCGGGACGCGCTCCTGCTCGTCGCCTGCCTGGCCAGCCTGCTGGCCGTGGGGCTGGTCGTGGCCAGCGCGCAGAGCGCGCCTCCCGGCCTGAGCCGCGAAGTGCACAGCGGGCTGGGCGTGCTGAGCGTGGTGCTCTCCTGGTTCGTGGTGCACACCGTGTTCGCCGCGCGGTACGCCCGGATCTACTACACCGGCCCGGACGGCGGGGTGAACTTCAACCAGCCCGATCCGCCCCGCTACTCCGACTTCGCGTACGTCGCGTTCACCATCGGCGCCACGTTCCAGGTCTCCGACACCAACCTGACCAGCAACGAGATGCGTCGTACGGTGCTGCGGCACTCGATGGTGTCGTACCTGTTCGGGGCGTTCATCATCGCCGTGACGGTGAACCTGCTGGCCGGCCTGGCACACTGAGCCGTTGCGCGCGGCCCGGCCTGCTGAGAGGCCGTGGCGGCCCCGGGGGCGACACGGGGCGAGGGTTGGACGTGATCGCCGGGACAGGCGGGCGCCCCCTGGTCACGAACCGCGACCCGGGGCGCCACGCAAACCTGCCCAGGCGGTGAACCGCACCCGAACCGGGTGCCGCCACCAGGCGGTGGATGGCCGCTCGAACCGAGCGGTCAGCACTGCCGGGACCAACCATACGACAGAACATCCTCCGTTCGGTCATTATTCGGCGAAGTGTGGGCCACGGCACGTCATGATCGGCCCGTCACCTCCGCGTACCGGTGCTCAAGATCGACCCGCGCCAGCGCCCCCACCAGCCAGGCAAGCTGCTCCGACTCTCCACTGGCCAGGCCGGCCAGATCGTCCGCCGACCTGCCCAGCCCGAGCCGACGGGCCGCCGCCAACGCGCGCCGGTCAGCCACCGGGGCCACCTCCCGCCACAGCGCCTGCGCCTCACGGAGGAACAGGTCGACCACCTGGTCGTCCACACCGGGAAGCTCGGCGAGAAGCGCCCGCTCCCGCGCCGGATCGTGCTGCGCCACCGCCCGCAGCCTGCGCAGATCGCCCCGGTACCGCTCGACGACGGTGCGACCCAGGTCACCCAGTACGGCGGCCAACGCGTCGACGTCGCCTCGCTGACCGCTGGCGCGCAGCACCCGTACCCGGTCCTCGTGCAACGAACGGGCCAGCCCCGCGGCGCTGTCCCACCCCTCGTCGCGCAACGCCCGCGCCCCGTCCAACGCCCGGCGGAAGTCACCCCGGCGGGCCAGCAGCACCGCGAGGTAGAGCACCTGGAACAGACTCGCCGGGTTGTTGGTCACCCGAAAGCCGTACTGCTCGGCGAAGCCCCGCCCGGTACCGGCGAGCCGGCGCGCCAGGCGCTTCCGGTCCGCCATCGGGGTGATCAGAGTGGTCGGCATGCCGGCGACTACCCGCGCGACCGAGGGTCACACTCTGGCCGCAGCCCGCTCGCCGTGCAGGCCGCCGGTGCGATCGCGGGCCTATTGGTCGTGCAGGCCGCCGGTGCGGTCGCGGGCCTTGAGGCGGGTGGTGGGCAGGGCGGGAGCCGGCAGCGGCGGCGCCGGATCGTCGGCGACCACACCGAAGCGTGCGTCGCCCGCCATCCAGGCCTCCCGGGCGGCGACGATCTCCTCGTGCGAGCGGCCGACGAAGTTCCACCACATCACCAGCGGCTCTTCGAACGGCGTACCGCCCAGCAACAGCAACCGGGCCCCCGACCCTCCCCGCACGGTCAGCTCGCGGCGACCCGTACCCAGGTAGAGCAACGCCCCCGGCTCGAACCCCACCCCAGCCGCCTCCGCGGACCCGGACATCGCCAGCACGGCGTACTCGAAATCGGGCCGCAACGACAGCGTCGTCGGCGCCTCACCGCCCAGCTCCAGTTGCACACCCACCAGCGGGGTGTGCACCACCGCCGGCGACCGCTGCCCGCCGAACTCGCCGACCAGCAGGGTGACGCCCAGGTCGCCGTCGCGCCAACGGGGCAGGTCGGCGTGGTGCGCGAAGTCCGCCGCCCCGGTGCGCGCCGCATCAGGCAACGCCACCCACAGCTGTACGCCGTGCATCACCGGCGGATGGACGGCCGGCGACCGCTCGGAGTGGGCGATGCCGTTCCCGGAGGTCATCACGTTCAACTGACCGGGCCGGATCGGCTGGACGTTGCCGAGGCTGTCCCGGTGCAGGATCTCCCCGTCCAGCAGCCAGGTCACCGTCTGCAGACCGGTGTGCGGGTGCGGGGGCACCTCCATGCCGGGCCGCTGCGCCACATCGTCCGGGCCGAAGTGGTCGACGAAACACCACGCGCCGACCATCCGGCGGGGACGCTGCGGCAACAGTCGCCGCACGGTGGTGTACCTCCCCAACGGCACGTCGTGGCCGGGCAACAGCACACTGCCGGGATCAACGTCGGCCACGCCGGGTGGTCGGGTCTGCGCCAGCATCGAGTCGGTACGCTCCACCGCCCGACTGTACGCTCACGCCCACCCACGACCGCAGCGCTTCGGTTCACCGCCTGCCGTCGCTCGTGGTTCACCGGCCGTGGTCCTTGGCTACCCGGTCTACCGGCCGTGGTCCTTGGCTACCCGGTCTACCGGCCGTGGTCCTTGGCTACCCGGCTCACCGGGCACCGGCGGACACCGTCACCCGGTTCGCACCCGCGACCAGGTCCAGGTAGAGCCGTTCGGTCGCACGATCCCAACCCGGCGTACTGACGACCGCACCCGCGCCCACCCCATCCCAACGGTCGGTGCCCAGCGCGACCGAACCGGCGCCCGCTCCCACGCGAACCCGCACCGGCGTCTCGCCGGCGAGCCGGATGTCGAGCTGACTGGTTCCACCGACGAGTCGTACCGTCAGGATGCTGGCACCCTCCGGGCTGCCGGCACCGGGCGCGCTGCCGGTGCTGGCCGCGGTGATCGGTGGCAGCAGGATCTCGGTGCGGGACGACCCGCCGGCGAGTTCCACGCCCAGCAGCCGGGCCCTGGTCAGATCCAGCACCTGACTGCTCACCCCGCCGACGAGGTGCAGACGCCAGGCGACCCGCTCGTTGAGCAGCACCCGGACGGCCCGTGTGCCACGCTCCCCGGACTCCGCGAGTTCGAGTCGGACGGTCTCCCCGGTGACGGTCGGTCGACCCACCACCGACGAGCTGGTCGGGCTGCTGATCCGGTACAGGTCGTTCCCCAGCTCGGCCACCCGCAGGTCGAACGAGGACACCCCGTCCGCGAGCACGAAGGTGCCTTTCTGCCGACCCGCCAGTGGCGCCGTGAGCAGCCGATCGTCGGCAGCGGATCGCCCATCAGCCGCGTCCGGGTCGGGGACGCCTCCCGCGCGGCCAATGTCGTCGGGCCGGATGCCGTCGGGCCTGGTGCCGTCGGGCCTGGTGCCGTCGGGGCCACCAGCGTGGGTCGTGCCGAGTCGCCCGGGGTCCGCGATGATCACGGCCACCGCGGCCGCGCCCAACAGCAGCACGACAGCCGCAGCAGCCACCAGCAGGCGGGACCCCGTGGACCACCGCAGCGGTACGTCTTCACCGGCGGGTTCCGGCGGCGCCTCCGGTTCACGATTCGTGCCGTACCC